>CAZURL010000091.1:0-8158 GCA_964623005.1 uncultured Spirochaetaceae bacterium | reverse complement strand
TCGCAGGTATATCAGGAATACCTTGAGGTCAGAAAGTAATACAGAATAAGGAGAAACAAATGAAGAAACTGATTGCTATCCTAATGATTGCACTCGTCGCGCTCTCCTCAGTTGCAGCAGGCGGCAGCAACGAGTCAGCGGGTGGACTCAGAACTGTCCGTGTAGCATACATGGCTAACTACGCATCGCTATGGAGCGTGGTGTCGGGCATGAAATCCGGTGCATTTGCAGAACAGGGTATCGATATTCAGCTTGTTGAATTTGCGGATGGCCCTACAATCATCGCCGCTATGGAGTCCGGCTCGATCGATATTGGATATATCGGGCACGGCGCACATCGCCTCTGCATCAACGGACAGGCTGATATCTTCTGCTTCTCCCATGTCGGAAATGGCGATGCAGTCATTGGCCTTAGCAGCCATGGCGTAACATCAGACCCGGCTTCTCTCAAAGGAAAGAGCGTTGGATATGCATCCGGAACCTCTTCCGAGACAATTCTTCGATGGACGCTTGAGGATGCAGGACTGACATTCGATGACATTACCGCATATGAGATGGATGCATCTGCTATCACATCGGCAATGACCTCCGGCTCTCTTGACGCCTGTGCAACATGGTCGCCATCATCCTTTACGATTTTAGAGAATGTAGGTTCTGATGCATTCGTCCTCTCCGACAATCTTACGTTCTCCGATAGAACGGCGTCTATTGCATCATGGATCGTTATGCCTAAGTTCGCAGAAGAGAATCATGACCTCCTTGTATCGTTTGTAAAGGGACTTTATGCCGGTATGGATTACAGAGCGGAGCATGAAGACGATACGATTACATGGGTTGCAGAGGTTCTTGGTACCAGCCGCGATACAGTATATTCACAGCGCGGCGATGCAGAGTGGCTTACAAGCGCAGAGCTTATCGAACAGATCAAGGATGGAACGATCGAACGTCTCTATCAGGTACAGAAGGAAGGCTTCGGGGAGAACGCAGATCAGAGTGCAAGTATTGATTCATACGTACTCTTCGACATTATGCTCGAAGCGGCGGAGTAATAAGAATTTCTTTTCATCTGGGCTGTCTCATTGAGGCAGCCCTTTTTCAATGGTAAAATCCCATTTATGTTGCTTCTGCTTGTGCTTCTTCTCATGATAATGGAGACCATCATCCTTATAGCAAGGAGAAGCAAAGGCTCTCTCTTCGTCTTTCTCTCGTCTACGTCGCTTCTGCTATTTATCTCCAGCGTGCTTATATACATAGCGAAGAAAGGTGGCATTACGCAAATGACCTCGATGCTGCTCTTCGGGCCTTTTGGGGTTAGGCGATGGATGCAGTATCTTGTACTCACTCTTGGCCAGCTTGGATACATCGTTGCAATAGGACGCTATCTCTTCCCGTTCTTTATACTCTTCTCGGCAATCTCTTTCTCTTATTTTCCGCTTGCGTTGAAGCTGAAAAGACATTGGTGGATTCTCTCCATATTCCCCATTATCTCTTTAGTTTTATACATACCTACAGTCTTCAAGACCTTCTTTGCCCCAAGCGAGACGTTGCTGATGGTGATGGTATATGGCTCACGATTCTGGATCTATGCATATATAATCCTTACGATTGCCGTTCTTGTATATGAATACCATTCGATCACCTCTGCATTCTTCCGCCAGCGCTTTGTATCGAAGATCATGATACTTTCCTCGCTCTCTATTCTCTTCACGCTCTATGCACAGCAGGATCCAGCGCAGATCTATCTCTTTTACAGCAATGACTATATGTGGAATCTTGGGCTTTGGTATCTTACCCCTGCGATCTCTGATTTGATATATAGCCTTATAATGGTGCTCAGCTTCATAGCAGCAGCTATTGGCTTTTATGGCACAATCCGCTATCTGAGGGTAATCCTCGATGACGAGCATGAGGAAGTCAGCCTAAGACGAAAAGCGCATGATGCATCGCTTGGGGTAAGCATGTTCATACACGGAACGAAGAATGAGCTTCTAGCGTCGAAGATATTGATATCGAGGATGGAGAAGTCAGGATATAAAGGAAGCGAGATAACAGAGCTAAAGGCCTTGAATGAGAAACTGCTGACACGAATGGAACGTCTCAGGACTTCTGTAAGTACATCTAGCGTTCATCTCTCTCCGATTCCGCTTTCTCTGGTTATCGAGGAAGCTGTTTCGAAAGCCGAGCGTATCGAAAGCAGCGTTAGGGTTGAGATTGCATCCTCGGATGCTTCTATTATCATACTGGGGGATATCGAGAATCTTTCAGAGGCTATTTCGAATCTGATTGTAAATGGGTGGGAAGCAACGGTTGCTGCTGGTCGGGAAGAGGCTGTGAGCGTTTCTGTCAGAATAGAGCGGCTATGGGTCTCTGTGAATATACAGGACAGCGGCAATGGAATAGCGAAGGAGATACAGCACAGAATCTGGGAGCCATTCTATTCCAGCAAAAACAGTTCCTCAAACTGGGGCATGGGCATGTACTTTGCAAGGAAGATAATCAGTATGCATCTTGGCTCTGTGCGCTTTGAGACGAAGAGGGGAAAGGGAACGAAGTTCGTCGTTCTTCTTCCATGCTACGACAGGAGGGATGATAAAGATGTCCAGTCTCTTGATCGCTGATGATTTTGAGATCATAAGGGAAGATCTGAAATCAGGGCTTAGCGAGTATGGTTATGATCCGATAGTCCTTGCCTCTAGCGGAAAGGAAGCGGTCAATCTCTATGAGAAAGGTATGCTCGTGCTGATGGATATAGAGATGGAGATGGCGGATGCTGGGATAAAAGCTACGGAGAGCATACTTGAAAGAGATCAGAACGCCCTTGTCATCTTCCTTACAAGCCATGATGACGATGATGTGATAATGAGCGCAATGGCTACAGGCGCAAAGGACTTTGTCGTCAAGGGTTCTGATATCTCTGTCATCGTGGAGCATATCAAGGCTGTTGAGAATGGCGAGCCTCAGCTGACATCCCGTGTCCATGAGATATTGATGGGCGAGTACAAAAGACTCAGGCGAAGCGAACAGAGCTTATTGTACTTCATAGAGCATCTTTCCTCGCTGACAACAGCAGAGCGCGAACTGATCTCCTGTTTCATGGACGGTATGAAGGTGAAAGAGATCGCAGAGCACCGCTTCGTGGAGCCTGTGACTGTAAAATCGCAGATACGGACGCTTCTTGCAAAGACTGGCTGCTCTAGGACAAAGGAGCTTGTCAGCATGATTAGAAGTCTTGGACTTGAACATTTATTTTCCAAATCCATTTGAATGAGCGGTCGTATAAGTTTATCCTTAATATATGTCATTCCTATTGATTAAAAACGGATTAGTTGTAGATACAGAGTGGACTAGGCACGAAGATATCCTGATAGATGGCGCAAAGATCGTAAGGATTGCGCCTCATATTGACGAGAAGCTTCTGCCGACAAAGGCAAATGTACTCCATGCAGATGGATTATGCATTCTCCCCGGCCTTATTGATGCGCATACGCATTATCATCTGGTATCGCGCGGAACAGTCACAGCGGACTCTTTTGAGGAAGGTTCGAAGCTTGCCTCTTATGGCGGGGTGACAACGGTTGTGGATTTTGCAGATGATAACAAGACTTCGCTTCTCGATTCACTCTCTGCAAGAAGACGCGAGATGCATCCAATGGCAATCGACTATGCGCTTCATCAGGGCGTGTATGCGTTCCGGAAGGATATAGAGAGCGAGCTTGAGGAGATCAAGGCGGCTGGCTGCGGAACACTGAAGATCTTCACGACCTATCGTGATGTAGGATACCTTGTTGAAAAGCGGGAAGAGCTTAAAGCAATATTCTCTGCGGCCCATGATCTGGGACTCATGGTCACGATCCACTGTGAGGATGATAAGCTTATACAGGAGATCAACGAAAGCTGGAAGGGTGGCTATAAGCCAATCGATCATGCTTCCCTTCGCCCTGCATCTGTTGAAGCCGCTGCTATCAGATACGTCGGTTCGATTGCTCAAGAGATCGGCATGAGCATTTACATCGTACATCTTTCCTCGAAAGAAGGACTTGAAGCGGTGAGGGAACTCAGAGCAAAGGGCGTATCAGTCAATGTTGAGACAACGCCGCACTACCTCTTTTTGAATAAGAAGAAGCTTGAAGGAGAGGATGGTTCGCTCTATGTAATGACGCCGCCGCTGAGAACAGAGGAAGATAATCTTGCCCTTCAGGAAGCGCTCCTTGATGGCGAGATTCAAGTTGTTGCAACGGATCACTGTTCCTTCACGCGTGAGCAGAAGCTCTCTTCAAATGATTGCAGGACGATTTATCCCGGAATCCCGGGGACAGAGGAATTGCTGCCGCTTATAAACACCTTTGCGCATACAAGCGGAAAACTCTCGCTTTCCCAGATTGTTAATCTTCTCTCTACAAGGCCGGCAAAGCTCTTTGGTCTCTATCCGGAGAAAGGTGCGATAAGAGAAGGCTCTGATGCAGATATCGTGATATTCAACCCGGATTGGCCATGGACGCTTTCAAAGGATACCTTGCACTCTGCCTCTGGCTATACTGCATACGAAGGCTTTGAGGTGACGGGAAAGGTTGTAATGACATACCTCAGAGGTCGTCTTGTAATGGGGGATGGTATTTATCTCGGCATTCCGGGAGATGGGAAGTTCATTAAGGCAAAGCGATGATCAAAGCATTCCTTTTCGATATGGATGGTGTCCTTGTTGATAGCGAGGATATTTCGATTACGGTCGGCATCGAGTATTTCAACACCCTTGGCGTTAAAGCCAATAGAGATTCCTTCTCGCTTGGGGGAGGAGAGCGTGTATTCTTCGATAGCGCGGCAGAGAGACTTGGCGTTGCCTATAGCTATGCTGATGCTTCTGCTTTCTTCAAGGAGCGATACCTTGAGATCATCAAGGATGTGGATATAGCGCTGCCGGGTGCGGTTTCTATCATAAATAGTGCGAAAAGCGCTGGTATAATGACAGCGCTTGCTTCCTCTGCGCCTCATTGGAAGGTTATGGCGAATCTGAGGGCTTTGGGGCTTGATGAAAGCGCCTTTGATTTCATCGCAACAGGGAAGGATGTTAAGCGCAATAAACCTTTTGGCGATATCTACACGCTCTCTTTGATAAACCTCGGCATAGGCGGAGAAGAGGCTGTTGTCTTTGAAGATAGCAAGAATGGGATCATAAGCGGTAAGAGCGCAGGATGCACTGTTGTTTCGCTGATGACGACAATCGATGGCGAGAGCGCAGGCAGGGCCGGTGCTGATGGGATTATCACAGATCTTTCCGCATTCCCAAAGTTCTCTACAAAAGAAGAGGCTGAGAAGGCTCTTCGTGCTATCATGTGGGGGCCTGATGCCGTTGTCTATGGCGCTAATGCTATTCCTGTACGAAAGAGCAAAGAGAGCGATAGCACGCTTCTTGAGCGCGCGAAGAAAGCTGCAAAGAATGCTTGGGAGCATGGTTATGCACCTTATTCAACGTATAAAGTCGGCGCAGCGCTCGTCTCTGCTTCAAGCGGTAAGATCTACTCAGGCTGCAATGTCGAGAACTCTTCATATGGCGCAACAATCTGTGCTGAGCGTAATGCGATAACCAATGCGATAACAGCAGAGGGCGCTATCGGAATAGAGCTTTTGGTTGTCTACTCAGATGATGAGCCGCCAGCACCTCCTTGCGCCGTCTGTCTTCAAGTGATTGCAGAGTTTGCGCGTCCTGATACGCCTGTCGTGCTTGTCAGTGCAAAAGGAAAAGAACATCATTACAGATTTTCTGAACTGTTGCCTAATCCATTCATATTTCCTACGGTTAGAAAGTGAGTTTGATTTTCAAAGGCATTATAGTTCTTCTTTTTCTGCTTTCATCCTGTTCGACGACAGATGCTTATGTCTCGAATATATCTTGGGATGATAACAAGACGCTTGAAGAAAAGCTTCTATTCTATGGCGGGGAGAAGGTCGAGGTTTGTATGCCAGAGATCTACTTTGATGGAACCGAGTGGCTTCATCGCTTTGAGGCGCTTGTAGATAGTGCAGAGGACTATATTCTGATCTCCACCTTCCTCGGATCCAGCTCAGAGGCTATAGAGCCGCTTTATTGGAAGATAATAGAGAAAGCAGAGAGCGGTGTTGATGTTTATATTATTATCGATGGAACCTCTTCCTATGATATGACAGAGACACAGCGTTATATGACGCCGCTGTACTTTCTGCGAGAAAGCGGTGTGCATCTTCTGGAGTACGCTCCGATCTCTGCCCTCCGCTTGGTAAATCCTATGGGGCTTATTATCCGAGATCATCGGAAACTCGTTGTTATAGATGGGAAGATCGCGGCTATCGGAGGACTTAATATGAATTACATCTCCGTAGGAGCCGGGGAAGGACGGACACAGCGCGATAGTATGTATGTCTTCCATTCTCCCTCTCTTTCTGCCGCTTTGACTTCTTCATTTATCGATAACTGGAATGCAGCGAGCGTTGAGCCTATCTCATATTCTGATTTCACGGTTTATCCTGATGATGGGGGATTATATGACGCGTACCTCTTTGATAAAGGCCCGGGGCAGGATGCGAGTATATCAGGGATGTTTGCATCCTTGATAGCAGAAGCAGAGGAAGAGATTCTTCTTCTGCCATATCTTCCTATACTCAATAGCGACATGGAAGAAGCGCTCCTTATTGCAACGGAGAATGGCGTGAATGTCGAGATGATCATGCCCGTTGATCTTCGGGGCTATGCCGCTGGTGGAATCTATCATTATCTGCCCTCTCTTTTGGAGAATACTGGTGCAAGCGTATATTTCTCAATCTATGATGAAGATGGCGATGAGCTTCCGCTTCTTCATGAAAAACTGATGATTATCGACTCAAGGTACATCATCATAGGCTCTTCGAACTTCAATTTCCGCTCTATGGAGCTTTCCTATGAACTTTCCCTTGTGATAGATAGCAGTGAGCTTGCCGGAATACTTAAAGCGCATTATGAAACGATAAAGGCGATATCGACGGAGATTACACTTGAAGAAGCGCGAGAACTTAATGATGATGAGGGTAATTTCTTTTCCTATCTCTTCATGCTGTACGGAGGTTGAGATGAAACGGATATTTATTTCATTTCTTCTCTTTCTCTCGTCGCTTTCGCTTTTCGCAGCGCCCTCTATCGGTTATTCCCTAGGCCTTGTCGGAGGCTCGACGCCACGTGACGCCTATGGTGCGGTGAATATTGCGCTTATTATCTCTCCCGATAGACATATCCACGCAGGGGACTTGGAAATCAGTGTCGATCTCTCTGGTTATGGTACTGTATTCCAGAGTGCGAATGTTAAGCTCTATACACCTATCTACATGACTACAAAGCACATATTCAATTCCCTGTTTCCAAATACGATAGTATGGTCTCTGATGCTTGGGACAGGGGTGGAGTACAGGCTTGAAAATGAATGGAGCATCTTGTTATCCCTATCGCCATTCTATTTCCATGATAATAACTACGCCTTCGAGTTCTTCGCACCCTATATTCTCTATTCAATCACCGCAGAGGAATGGGGCTGGGGGATGTATGTCATCCGATTCTCATATTTCTTCGGAGATGACGCATGAAGAGAGCAGTGTTGGTATTTCTTATTCTTCTCTTGCTTTCACCGCTTTCAGCAGGGGATTATCATGATGTATCGCTTACGATCGGACACGGCACGTATAAATGGCCGGAGAAGGGGATAAGCTTTTCGTATGGTATCAATATTGGGTTATCAAGTAGATGGGAGCTTGGTTTCTGGGGGATATCAGAGGTAGTGCCAAAGCCTTTTGAGAGCAATATGTTCGGTATTGATTTCACTTTCACGCTCTTCGGGCCACGCTCAACTGCCTCGAAGATCGCAGGATCGGGAATAAACACCGCACTCTCTATCGGAGGCTTTTATCGAACAGATAATAATGGCGCAGGGCCTATTATCTCAATTACGCCAATCACTGTAGGAAATCCTATATCTGGACGAAGAGAACGCATTCTGAAAACTAGCATAGGCTATGATGCCGTGAATAATGAACTCGTCATCCTCTTCTCTCTCATCAACCTCGATTTCTATCTCCGAGGCACGTATCGTGATTACATATAGTCATTGGCTATCCCTGCTTCTAGCCAATATTCTATTATTCTACTTTATCAAGAATGCCT
>CAZURL010000090.1:0-8173 GCA_964623005.1 uncultured Spirochaetaceae bacterium | reverse complement strand
CTTATCAAGGCAGGTTTCGATACTCTCGTAGAGGCAGGCTATCAGCCGGAGATGGCATACTTTGAGTGCTGTCATGAGATGAAGCTCATTGTTGATCTTATCAATCAGGGCGGTCTTTCATACATGAGATATTCCTGCTCCGATACAGCAGAGTATGGCGATTATGTCTCTGGGCCGAAGGTGATCACAGATGATACGAAGAAGGCTATGAAGGGGATTCTTACAGAAATCCAGAACGGCACATTCGCACGCAACTGGCTTCTGGAGAATCAGGTTGGAAGACCTTTCTTCAATGCCACAAAGAGAATTGAGAAGGAGTCACTTCTCGAGAAGACAGGCGAGCGCCTGAGATCTCTGATGAGCTGGCTCAAGAAATAAATGGAGGAAAAGATGGCAGAGCATATCTACATATTCGATACGACCTTAAGGGACGGAGAACAGGCGCCAGGTTATAGCATGAATCTGGATGAGAAGATAAGGATCGCAAGGCAGCTCGAAGCCCTAGGTGTTGATATTATCGAGGCAGGCTTTGCCATCTCCTCTCCTGGGGATTTCGAATCCGTCTCCGCAATATCTAAGGCGGTGAAGAACGTGAAGGTTGCATCCCTTGCACGTGCGCTGAAAAAGGATATCGATGCGGCATACAATGCAGTAAAGAGCGCGGAAAGCCCCAGAATCCACGTATTCCTTGCAACTTCCGATCTCCATCTCGAGTACAAGCTCAAGATGAGCCGTGAGGAAGCGCTTGAAAGACTTACAGAGAGCGTGAAATACGCACGTTCTCTCTGTCCGGATGTCGAATTTTCACTCGAGGATGCGACTAGGACAGATATAGACTATATGTGCCGCGTTGTTGAAGCGGCAATAGAATGCGGTGCAACCACAATCAATCTTCCAGATACCGTAGGCTATGCTTCTCCCGATGATATAACGGAGATGATAAGCGCTGTGCGTAACCGCGTTCCTAATATCGATAAGGCCATTCTTTCGATGCATTGCCATGATGATCTTGGGCTTGCTGTTGCGAACTCCCTTGCTGGCGTCAAGGCCGGTGCAAGGCAGATTGAGTGTACGCTTTGCGGTATCGGAGAAAGAGCTGGAAATGCCCCTCTTGAAGAGGTTGTAATGGCGATGAAGACACGTCCTGATCTCTATCCATATGAGATATCCATCAATACTGAGGAACTTTACAGATCCGCGCGTCTTCTCTCATCGACCACCGGCGTTAAGATCTTCCCATCAAAGGCAATTGTCGGAGACAATGCATTTGCTCATGAGTCAGGTATCCATCAGCATGGAATGATGGCAAATTCGAAGACTTATGAGATCCTTACACCAGAGAGTGTCGGTGTTGTTAAGACAAATTATGTGCTTGGAAAACACTCCGGGCAGCATGCATTCAAGAAGAAGCTTGAAGACCTCAGCATTATCCTCCCAGATAGCGAGGTTGCGGAGCTTTTTGCCTCATTCAAGAATCTCTGCGACAGAAAGAAGAATATCACAGATAGGGATATCATCGCGCTTGTCGAATCGACAGAGCATGGAAATGAGAAGAAGACATGGTCTCTTGTTTCCTATGTCGTCAACAGCGGAAACAAGATGACAAGCACTGCCTGCATAACGCTTCAAAAAGAAGATAAGAATTACGAGGGCATTGCCTCTGGAACCGGGCCTGTATACGCAGCGCTCAGAGCTGTAGAGAAGATTATCCGCCATCCATTCTCGCTCGATGACTATCAGCTTCAAGCTGTCACAGAGCATCGTGATGCGCTTGGAGAAGCGATTGTCAAAATCTCTGATGGAGAGAATGTCTATCGTGGAAGAGGTGTTTCGACAGATGTCATCGAAGCCTCGATCCTTGCCTGCCTTTCTGCTGTGAATAAGATGCTTGATGGTGAATCTGCCTCGATTACAGGCGGAAGCAGTGCAGCGAAGATGTCCTTTGAGAATGATATGCTCATGGGGCATACCGATAAGGAGATATGAGAATGCCAATGACAATGACTGAGAAAATACTTGCCGCAGCATCGCATGAGGAATCTGTCCATCCAGGGCAGCTGATCATGGCAGATCTTTCGATGGTGCTTGGCAATGATATAACGTCTCCTGTTGCGATTAAGGAGTTTCCGAAGTTCGGACGGAGCGAGGTCTTCGATAAAGATAAGGTTGCCCTTGTCCCAGATCACTTCACGCCGAATAAGGATATAAAGGCGGCGGAGCAGTGCGCGTGCGTACGTGCATTTGCATATGATCAGGATATTACGAACTACTTTGAAGTAGGCGAGGTTGGCGTTGAGCACGCGCTCCTTCCTGAAAAGGGGCTTGTGACTGCAGGGGACGTTGTAATCGGCGCAGATAGCCATACTTGTACATATGGTGCGCTCGGCGCTTTCTCAACTGGCGTTGGTTCTACAGATATGGCCGCAGGCATGGCTATAGGAAAGGCATGGTTCAAAGTTCCGCCATCGATCCGCTTCAATCTTACGGGAAAACTCAGACCACGCGTGACCGGTAAGGATCTGATTCTGCATATAATCGGGATGATCGGTGTTGATGGTGCTCTCTATAAGGCAATGGAGTTCTCTGGCGAAGGGGTTTCCTCCCTTTCGATGGATGATCGGTTCACGGTTTCCAATATGGCAATCGAAGCAGGAGCAAAGAGCGGTATCTTCCCCGTTGATGATCAGACGCTGGAATATTTGCAATCTCATGGTGCAAAAGAGCCGAAAGTCTTTGTCTCGGATCCAGATGCTGTATATGAGAAGACGTATGAGATAGATCTTTCGACAATCAATCCGACAGTTGCCTATCCGCATCTTCCGGAGAATGCGCATGATGCAAAGGAAGGAAAGGCGATAAAGATTGATCAGGTTGTTATCGGAAGCTGCACGAATGGACGGCTTTCTGACCTTAGAGCTGCCGCATCTCTTATTAAAGGCCATCATGTGGCAAAAGGGCTTCGATGTCTCATAATCCCAGCAACACCGCGTATCTGGAGAGAAGCGATGGATGAAGGCCTCTTTGATATCTTCACTGATGCAGGGTGTGTTATCTCTCCGCCGACCTGCGGGCCATGCCTTGGCGGATACATGGGCATATTGAGCAAAGGCGAGCGTTGTGTATCTACTACGAACCGCAATTTCGTTGGAAGGATGGGGCATACGGAGAGCGAGGTTTATTTAGCGTCCCCATATACTGCTGCGGCATCCGCTCTTTGCGGTTATATCGCTGATCCGGAGGAATATGTATGAAGGCTGAAGGAAAAGTATTTCGCTATGGAAATAATGTAGACACGGATGTGATCATCCCTGCACGATATCTCAATACCTCTGATTCTGCGGAGCTTGCATCACACTGCATGGAGGATATCGACAAGGATTTCGTGAAGAAGGTAGAGAAGGGCGATATCATTGTTGCCGGACGGAATTTCGGTTGTGGATCTTCTCGCGAACATGCGCCGATTGCGATAAAGGAATCG
This sequence comes from uncultured Spirochaetaceae bacterium, assembly GCA_964623005.1. Taxonomy (GTDB): domain Bacteria; phylum Spirochaetota; class Spirochaetia; order Sphaerochaetales; family Sphaerochaetaceae; genus Ornithospirochaeta. The sequence goes on along the minus strand of CAZURL010000090.1, from coordinate 4,695 downwards.
GGGATAAGCTGTGTTATCGCAGAGTCTTTTGCAAGGATCTTCTATCGTAATTCGCTTAATATCGGGCTTGCGATCTTTGAATGCAAGGAAGCCTCGGAAGAGATAAATGCAGGAGATAAGGTCTCTGTAGATTTCACAAGCGGCGTCATTACAGATGAAACGACTGGAAAGAGCTATCAGGCAGAGCCATTTCCTCCATTCATGCAGAACCTCATACAAGCAGGCGGCCTTGCTGCCTATATAAAGGAGAATTACTGATGAAAATGAAGATAGCGCTCGTCCCGGGAGATGGTATCGGGCCAGATATCGTAAAGGAGGCTGTGCGCGTTCTTGACCGCATCGCTTCGATCTATGGCCATGAAATCGAATATATTGAGGTCGATGCCGGCGGTATTTCCATAGATAAATATGGCATTCCTCTTACAGAGGGCGCGCTTGAGCGTGCAAAGAGTGCCGATGCGGTACTCTTTGGTGCAGTTGGCGGCCCTAAATGGGATGGTCTTGAGGGTAGTAAGCGGCCTGAGAAGGGGCTTCTTGGGCTGAGAAGCGGGCTAGGCCTTTTCTGCAATTTCCGCCCTGCCGTAATCTACCCAGAACTCTCTGATGCATCGCCTTTGAAGAGCGAAATCATAAGCAAAGGCGTAGATCTTCTTGTCGTCCGCGAGCTTACCGGCGGTATCTATTTCGGAGAGCGCGGCCGAAGTGACGACGGCAGTGTTGCGTACGATACGATGAAGTATTCCAAGAGCGAGATTATAAGGATAAGCCGCAAGGCATTCGAGGCGGCGCGCATCAGGAAGAATAAGGTAACGCTTGTTGATAAGGCAAATGTCCTTGAATCCTCAAGGCTCTGGAGAGAGACGGTATCTGAGCTTGCTGCGAGCGAGTACAGCGACGTCAATCTGGATTTCCTGTATGTAGACAATGCTTCTATGCAGCTTGTCAGAGATCCATCGCGCTTTGATGTCATTCTTACTGAGAATATGTTCGGAGACATTCTTTCTGATGAGGCTTCGATGATTACCGGATCTATTGGGATGCTTTCATCTGCATCGTTGAGAGAAGACAGCTTTGGAATGTACGAACCGATTCATGGCAGCGCCCCTGATATCGCTGGAAAAGATATAGCGAATCCGATTGCAACGATACTCTCTGCTGCTTCTATGCTTCGTTATTCATTCTCGCTCGAGAGGGAGGCGAAAGCGATCGAGAGAGCTGTAGAGCGTGCAATTTCCGATGGCATCAGGACAAAGGACATTGCTGTTGAAGGTGAGACAACAGTCGGGACTGTCCAGTGCGGAAAGGAAATAGAGGGGAGACTTGAATGAGATCTGATCAGATGAAGAGGGGCGTGCAGAAAGCTCCGCATAGATCTTTGATGAAGGCGCTTGGTTGGACGGATAGGGAGATAGATATGCCGATAATAGGCATTGTCTCTGCCCACAATGAGATAATCCCGGGCCATATGGCTCTTGATAGAATCGCAGATGCAGTTAAGGCAGGCGTCAGGGAAAATGGGGGAAATCCTGTTATGTTCCCAACAATCGGCGTATGCGATGGTATTGCAATGGGACACAAGGGGATGAAGTATTCGCTTGCGTCCCGTGAGCTTATTGCAGATAGCATCGAAGTCATGGCTACAGCGCATCCTTTCGATGCTCTTGTTTTCATTCCGAACTGCGATAAGATCGTACCGGGGATGCTGATGGCGGCTGCGCGTCTCAATCTTCCTTCGATTTTCGTTTCCGGCGGGCCAATGCTTGCAGGTCATATAAAGGGCGGCGATAAGAAAGGCATGAGCCTTTCCTCGATGTTCGAGGCTGTCGGAAGGTATGCAGACGGAAAGATGAGCGATGAAGAGTTCCTTGATTGGGAGAACAGCGCATGTCCTTCCTGCGGTTCCTGCTCTGGTATGTATACTGCAAACTCGATGAACTGTCTTACTGAGGTTATCGGAATGGCACTTGCTGGAAATGGAACGATACCAGCTGTCTATTCCGAGCGATTGAGGCTTGCAAAGGAGACGGGATTCCAGATTATGGAGCTTTTGAAGAAAGGCATAACAAGCCGTGACATAATGACAGAGAAAGCGTTCATGAATGCGCTTACTGTGGATATGGCGCTTGGCTGTTCGACAAATACGATGCTCCATCTTCCGGCAATCGCACACGAAAGCGGTATCGAAATCGATATCTTCAAAGCTAATGAAATAAGCAGAAAGACGCCGAATCTCTGCCATCTTGCACCTGCGGGGCCACATCATATGGAGGATCTTTACCAAGCTGGCGGAGTAATGGCTGTCATGAAGGAGCTTGATTCGCTTTCGCTTCTCAACCGCGATTTGATTACCGTTACAGGCGATACGATAGCTTCCTCTTTCGAGAAGGCAAAGAACACCGATCCTGAGGTTATCCGTCCTGTAGATAATCCATATTCCACGACAGGCGGTATTGCTGTGCTTTCCGGAACGCTTGCCCCTGAGGGCGCTGTTGTGAAGAAGAGCGCTGTTGCGCCTGAGATGCTGAGGCATAGAGGGCCTGCACGTGTCTTCAATAGCGAGGAAGAGGCAATAGAGGCAATCTTTGGAAAGAAGATAAATCCCGGTGATGTTATCGTTATCCGCTATGAAGGCCCGAAGGGTGGGCCGGGGATGAGGGAAATGCTCAGTCCTACCTCTGCTATCCAGGGTATGGGACTCGGTACCTCTGTTGCGTTGATAACAGATGGGCGCTTTTCTGGTGCAACGCGCGGCGCCTCGATTGGCCATGTCTCTCCTGAGGCTGCCTCTGGCGGTCCGATAGGGCTTGTCGAGGAGGGCGATGAGATTCTTATAGATATTCCTGCCGAGCGTCTTGACCTCGTTGTCGATGAGAAGGTGCTTGAGGAGAGAAGAAGGAACTATAAGGGGCACGAGAGTGAGATTAAGAGCGGATATCTCTATAGATATTCAAAGCATGTAACATCCGCACGGCAAGGTGCGGTTCTTCTGGAGGACTAGTGAAAATAACAGGTGCAGATATAATCGTTGAATGCCTTATCGAGCAAGGCGTTGATACAGTTTTCGGTTATCCCGGAGGTCAGGTTATTCCTCTCTATGATGCGCTTTACCGCAATAAGGGCAGGATCCGCCATATACTCACTGCTCACGAGCAAGGGGCAAGCCATAGCGCAGATGGTTATGCGCGTTCTACAGGGCGACCCGGCGTTTGCATTGCAACTTCCGGCCCGGGGGCGACGAACCTTGTTACGGGTATCGCGACAGCATATATGGACTCCGTTCCGATGATTGCAATAACAGGTAATGTTCCGATGTCGCTTCTTGGAAAAGATAGCTTTCAGGAAGTCGATATCGCAGGTATCACGCTTGCAATAACAAAGCACAACTATATCGTCAACAAGGTCGAAGATCTTGCTGCAACGATCCGCGAGGCGTTTTATATTGCAAAAGAAGGACGGCCGGGGCCTGTCCTTATCGATGTGCCTAAGAACGTTCAGGAAGCGCTTTATGACTTCGAGAATGAGCCTGTTAAAGAAGTTAAGCCTGTTACGGCGAGACTTCGCGATAAAGATCTTGAGCAGGCTGTTTCCCTCATAAAGAGCGCTGAGCGTCCGATGTGCTACATTGGCGGTGGTGTTATCCGTTCAGATGCTTCTTCTGTACTCAATGAGTTTATTGAGAGAATCGATGCGCCTATAGGCTCTTCGCTTATGGGGCTTGGCGCTGTCGATTCAACGTCTCCACGCTTTACCGGGATGATCGGTATGCATGGAACAAGGTTATCGAATGTATCGATAAATAACTGCGATCTTCTGATTGTAATTGGCGCACGTTTCTCCGATCGCGTTATCTCAAAGGGAAGTACGTTCGCTCGTCAGGCAAGGATTATCCAGATTGATGTAGACCCTGCCGAGTTTAATAAGAATATCATGTCTGAGCTTCACATCGTATGCGATGTAAAGGTTGCGCTTGAAAAGCTTCTTGAGCTTATTCCAGAAAAACTCGAGCATAAGGCATGGATGGATGAAGTCCAGAAGAAGAGAGAGCGCTATCCTATGAAGGTATCTACGGCGGCTTCTAGGCCTAAGGAGATCATCGAGGCGCTTGATAGCGTCCTTCCGGAAAATAGCTATGTTACAACAGAGGTTGGACAGCATCAGATGTGGACTGCTCAGTTCTTGAAGAGCCACAAGCCGAGGCATTTCATTACCTCTGGCGGCCTTGGTACGATGGGATTCGGAACAGGTGCTTCAATCGGAACGCAGATCTCGCATCCAGATGCACGCGTGGTCAATATTGCAGGTGATGGCTCTTTCAGAATGAACTGCAATGAGCTTGCAACGATTGCCCGTTATCAGCTTCCGATTGTGATAGTCATCATGAACAATCATGCGCTTGGAATGGTTAGACAGTGGCAGACGCTTTTCTACGATCATCACTATTCTGAGACGACGCTTGATACGCCGCTTGATTGGGTGATGCTTGCTAAAGCATATGGAATCGAAGGAATGAGAATACTTCCTGATGATGATCCTAAAGAGGTGCTTGAGAAGGCCTTTGCGCTTAATAAGGCGGTTGTCGTAGAGGCAATCATACCGACTGATGACAAGGTCTATCCGATGGTTGCCCCAGGTGCATCGATTTCCGATATGATCGGTTATATCGATATGGAATCGCTGGAATAATGGAATTAGAAA
>CAZURL010000089.1:0-8267 GCA_964623005.1 uncultured Spirochaetaceae bacterium | reverse complement strand
CATTTGCCATAATTCCAGGAGCAATGGAGATTAAACGCGATAATACTTAAACGACCTCATCCTTCGCATGCATAATGGGCTGGTTAAAGTTGTCACTGGCATCCGAAGGTGCGGAAAGTCTTACCTTGTTTTTCGCCTGTTTCGCAACTACCTGTTTGAAAGTGGTGTTGCCGAGGATCATATTATTCCAATTGAGCCCTAATTAACAATTTGAAATATTGAAAGGTTTTGTGGTTTTCCTTTATCCATCCTTGTGATAATATTCCCGATTGAGGAGAAAATTATGGACGAAGGCGGAAGTACTATACCTTTACCTAATAAACGTACTTATTTAGCCTTCGACTACCTGTGGTCTGAAGGCTGGGGAGGGTCAGATGATCACAAAAAGGTTGGATTTATCACCAAACCAGAGCTTTACTTGGATTGATGCCAGAGAATTAGATAAGGATGATATCTCGATACTGACCGATGAGTATCTTATCTCATCGGAGCTTCTTGCTGATATCATGGACGTTGACGAGCAGAGCAGAATAGAGAAGGAAGATGAGTACACTGTTCTGATCTGCCGTCTTCCCTCAAGCGAAGAGGATGATGACAAACCTCTTGAGCGCACTTCGATACCGCTTGGTATTGTGCTCTATCCAGATAAAGTCATAACAATCTGTAGGGGCGATAGCGTTGTCATCGATGACTTTGCAAAGCATCGTTTCAGACAGTGTCCTGTCGATACAAAAGAGGGCTTCGTGATTTCCATCCTTGGACGCGCTGCTCTTGTTTATATCAGGCTTCTGAAATACATAAACCGACAGAAGGATATTGTAGAGGAACAGCTCCAGAAGTCGATTATGAATTACGAGCTTATTCAGTTATTGCAGATACAGAAGTCCCTTGTATACCTTACGACAGGACTTACGGGAAATGAGATGCTATTGGAGAAGCTTCAGAAGACTCCGTACTTCCGGGTAAATAATGAAGCGGAGGAGGAGTTCCTTGAAGATAGCATCACAGATAACAAGCAGGCTATTGCAATGGCGAATATCTATTCAGATATCCTTACCGGTACAATGGATGCTTTTGCTTCTGTTATAAGCAATAACATGAACGTAATAATGAAACGCCTCACGGTGATATCATTATCGCTGATGTTCCCGACGTTCATTACAGGCTTCTTTGGAATGAATGTTGTGCTTCCCGGAATGAATTTCAAATATGCCTGGGTCTTCCTGCTGATTTTTTGCGGCCTTGTTGCACTTGTAGCGAATATCTTTATATCGGACAAACGCAATAAGTCGATACTCACAGCCACTCTTGGCGATAAACGCCGTATGCGTAAGCGCGATAAGACTCCATCAGAGCTTAAATATCTCAAACGCAAAAGAGAGACGATCGAGGGTGATGACTAATGCATCACCCTTATGATTGCGCCTTTTAAGTATTCGCTCTCTGGAAATGAGAGGCGTACAGGATGATCTTCCCCTGCACTTAGTGTCCTCAGAACCTGTATCTCTGCATTAGCATCGCTTGCAGCCCAGGCGAGCATCATCATGAATTTCTCTCGTGTCATTGCAGCAGAGCAAGAGAATGTTGCGATGATCCCATTGTCCTTGATCTTTGTCATTGCGACTCTATTAAGATCCTTATAGGCTTTCATTGCGTTATCGAGGCTGGCCTTGGTCTTTGCGAGCTTCGGCGGATCAAGAATTATCAGATCGTACTTATCCTCGGGAATAGTGCGGATATAATCAAAGCAATCTCCGCTTGTTATCGTTACACGCTCTCTCGAATCCTCTGGGATTGTCTTTTCATCCACATTAATATTCACTTGATACAATAAATGCCTCAAGACAGACTCGGAAGAGTCCACTGCATCTACAGACTTTGCGCCGCCACGGAGCGCATGGAGCGTGAATGCACCGGTATAGGAGAACATATCGAGGACGGTGCGTCCTTTTGCATACTCCTCTGTGATCATCCTATTATCTCTCTGATCGCAGTAGAACCCTGATTTCTGGCTTGTACCGGAAGGCGAGACGAAGATTATGCCATTCTCGATGAACTTCGCATTCTCCCTCTCTCTTTCCTTCGTCTCCTCTCCACCCTTATATACCTTGATTGTCTCTTTAAGTCCCTCTGCGCCTATGAATGCTTTATCTACCGTTACCTCGATAAGACTTGGATGGAGAAGTCTATCGAGTTCCTTTACGATGACCGAGGTAAAATGGTCTGCAAAGCGCGAGGAGATTATCATGCGGATCTCTTTTCCATAGGAATCAGCGGCAACGCCTGGGAGGAAATCTGCATCTCCATGTATCAGGCGAAAGCATGTCGTACCGCTTTTCTTCATTAAATCAGCTCTCCGCATTACAGAGTTCCTTACTTGTCTTCTGATGAAATCATCACCCATTTCATCGTCTTCATTCCATGAGAGCAGGTGTAGAGCTATATGGCTCTTTTCATCGTAGTAGCCATATGCGATGAATTGATCATTGCTATCAACAACCCGGGAAAATCCAATATCTCCGCCTTCTATCGCATCTATTGCGCCGGAGAAGATCCAAGGATGGTGCTTTAATGGAAGTTTCTCACGTCCTTCTTTGATTCTTATTGTCAGCATGAATGTATCGTAGTGTATGGCAAACTGGCTGTCAAAAGGCTATCCTCTATATATGAAGGCTGTATTCTTTGATTTGGATGGCACATTGTTCTATACCCTTGAGGATATCAAGGCAGCAATCGACTATGCGATAAAAGCCTATGATGGCGAGAGCGTTCCGCTTGATGATGTCAGGCGCTACGTAGGAAGGGGGCTGAGACGAGCGCTTGCACAGGCTATCGTCGATCATTGCCCTCCGCTTGCAGATGAAGATGAGCAGACACTGATGCAGGCTCTGATGATGCGCTACTATGAAAATCATCCAGTTGTGTACACAACGATATACCCGGGCATAGAAGATATGCTAAAGATGCTCAAAGACAATGGCATCATAATAGGGGTTATCTCAAATAAGGCTGATGCTATTCTTCATAGCATTCTCAGAAAACTCTCTCCTGTTGCCTTTGACTTTGTAGCCGGTGCAAAGCCTTCGGTGCCGCTAAAGCCCGATCCGACTGTGCTTTTGAAAGCAATCGATAGCTTCGGTCTGGAAAAGAAGGACGTTATCTTTGTCGGTGATAGCCCTGTTGACAAGGAAACGGCAGATAGAGCCGGCATTTCTTCCATTATTGTCTCCTATGGCTTTTCAACACCTGCCGAACTTGAAGAAAAAGGCATCGAACACGTTGTAAATACGGAGATGTTGACAAGGCTTCTGTCGCAGTTGCTCTGATTCGGTGGTAAAATGGTAAATAAGGAGGCAGAAAATGGACTTCACCGACAAGTTGAAGGATGAAATACTTACACAAGCGCGCAGTTATATAGATGCTGAGACAAACAGTATCTTTAAGGATGAAGTTGAAGCATCGATTGAAATGGAGGATTGGGATAACCTCTACGATAGATTCTACACGTCCCTTTCATTCGGGACGGCAGGAATGCGTGGTGTAATAGGCGGAGGCACAAACCGCATCAACACATACATGGTAAGAAAGGTGACGGAGGCGCTTGCCGAATATCTTATAAGCGAAGTAGAGTCGCCATCTACCGTCATAGCCTATGACTCACGGCTCTTCTCGAAAGAGTTTGCCACATCAGCTGCATGTGTACTTGCGGCAAATGGCGTTCACGTCTATCTCTATGACACGCTCCATCCAGTACCGATGCTCAGTTTTGCCGTAAGAGAGCTGAAAGCTGCTTCCGGTATCGTAATTACGGCATCGCACAACCCATCAAAGTACAATGGGTACAAGGTATATTGGTCAGATGGTGGACAGGTGACGCCGCCTCATGACACTTCCATAGCGAAGATAGCAGCCTCCGTTACGCCAGATAGCATAAAGGATATCACTGAGGCCGAGGCAAGGAGAAAAGGTGTTCTTGAGGATGTTCCAGCCTCTGTAGATAACGCTTACTACGAGATGGTGCTCTCATCGCTTCGTCGCCCGGAGCTTATAAAGAACTCATCGATTACTGTTGCGTATACTCCGCTTCATGGAACAGGAAACGTTCCTGTGCGTCATATGCTCTCAGAGCTCGGCATGAATGTCGCTGTTGTAAAGGAACAGGAAGAGCCTGATGGCAATTTCCCGACCGTTAAGCTTCCTAATCCAGAGAGCCACGAGGCTATGTCGAAGGTCATAGAGCTTGCAAAAGAGGTCAAGGCCGATATCGTACTTGGAACAGATCCGGATGCAGATAGACTTGGAATCGCGATTCCGAAGACTCCGGCAAAGGATGATTATCTTCTCCTTACAGGCAACCAGATAGCGACGCTTCTTGTCGATTATCTGATTACCACCGCAAATGAACTCAAGGCAAAAGATGGTATTCCTTTTGTTGCAAAGAGTCTTGTTACGACAGATATCGTGAAACGCATTGCGGAAAAGAATGGCGGAGAGTGCAAGGATGTGCTCACGGGATTCAAGTACATTGCAGAGGAAATCGAAAGGATCGAGAGTGGCAATAATCCAGGCCGTTACTTCCTCTTTGGCTGCGAGGAAAGCTATGGCTTCCTTACAGTTCCCTCCGTACACGATAAGGATGCTGTCTCATCCTCCGTTGCTGCTGTCGAGATGATGTGCTACTACGCATCGATTGGGAAGACGCTGCAGCAAAGGCTCGATGAAATCTATCAAGAGTATGGCTACTCAACCGAGGTTGTATTCTCCAATGAGTATGAAGGCGCTGAAGGCAAGGAGAAGATGCGTAAGATCATGGAGTCGCTACGCGATAAGAAAGCCGGCGATGAGCTTGCAGGGCGCACGATAGAGAGCACAGAGGATCTTCTTGGCGAGAATACAGGTTTCCCGAAAGCCGATGTTGTAATCTTCCGATTCAAGTCCGGTGAGAAGCTAGTCGTACGTCCTTCTGGCACGGAACCTAAGATCAAGTACTATCTCTTCCTTACAGAAGGCGAAGGTGGAAGAAGCGCGCTTGAAGCGAATCTTGGAAAAATAAAGGAAGGGTTCATTAAAGCGTTGTCATAAACCGCAAGGGATGGCGTATATATAACATGTATACGTTCATCCTTGTAATCCTCATATATATGAATCACTTTGTGCCGTGGGTATTCTCACGGCCATTATTATTACTCTCGCTCTCTGCGCTGTCCGCCTCTTTTTTGATTAACCGCATTGAATCCGCGCTTATGATTCTCATGCTCTTGATGCTCTTTCTCTCCTTCTCTTCCTACAGATCTGGGGTGAATGCAGGCATTGCTATCGATGAAATTACTGCTGTCCATGGCTATGCACTTCAGGACAGCTCACAGAAAAAAGGAAGGATGAGCGGCTTTCGCCTTGAAGTCATTGCCGTGGAAGATAGAAAAGGTTCGGTGTTCTCTTCTCATGGCGAACTCTATGTGCTCTCCGATGCTGCGACTATCATGCATGGCGATAGAGTAAGAGTTGCTGGCCGGATTGATGGAGAACTTATTGTTGGCTCTACGTCGCTTATTTCGCGCTCTTACATATCAAAGCTACGCCATTCGATTGTCTATGGAATAAAAACGCGGCTGATGAGACTTGGGGAAGCGGGAGAGCTTTCGATGCGGCTGTTACTAGGATCCGGCGAGTACGGCGTTTATACGCTCTCTGAGGATGCTAGGCACGCAGGACTTTCCCATGTGCTTGCACTTTCTGGAATGCACCTATCAATCCTTGCCTCGATTCTCTCCATTCCGCTCTCATTGCTGCCATATAAACGCTTGAAATACATTGTAATAACGTCATTTCTGCTATTCTTTTCCTTTCTTTCTGGATGGAGACCATCGCTTCTCCGTGCCTTAATATTCCGACTCCTTATTCAGAATAAAGTGGAGCTTGATGAAGCTTTCATGCTCTCTGCGCTTATTCTATTCTCCCTCTTTCCTTCTGCGTCTTCCGATCTTGGAGCAGAGTATTCATTCATCTCGCTTGGTGGAATCTTCCTTCTATCTAAGCCTCTGGATAGATCGCTACGCTTTCTCTTGCCGTTACCTCCTTCGGTCTCACTCTCTGCATCTGCCTCAATTTCCGCGCTTCTTTTCTCAATTCCCCTTACCATTACGACATTTGGAAGTTACCAGATGGGCGCGATCATTACCTCTCTTCCGCTTACAGGTGCTATTTCGACATATATGGGACTATCTCTCATTGTTTTGATTCTTCCATTTCTTTCTCCGCTTCTCTCGCTCTCATATATTGTTGTTGAGCGTCTATTTGCACTCTCAGCATTTCTTCCGGAAACTACGTCTTTATTCCCTTATATCATTATGATAGTCCTCTCTTTCATCCTTCTCCTCGTTGCCCGTAGATGTTGAGTCTGGTATCCTTTCTGCTATGTGGAATCTGAATTACAGCAGTATCAAGGAGATTTCAGAGGTTCTTTCTTCGCATAATCTGGCTATGACAAAGAAGTTCGGACAGAACTTTCTGATCCAGCAGGATGTGAGAGAGAGGATAGCTTCTCTCATCGGTGCAAAAGAGGGGATGAAGATCTGGGAAATCGGGCCAGGACTTGGGGCAATTACAAGTCTTCTGCTCTCATCTGGGGCTTCTGTGACAGCCTTTGAAATCGATCATGGCTTTGCCTCGATACTCAGAAATGAAGCATTTGCTGATGAAGATTTCACTCTTGTTGAAGGAGATGCGCTTTCCACTGTCTTTGAGATGGAGGGCCGAGCTGATGCTGTTGTCGGCAATCTTCCGTATAATGTCGGCTCGCAGATTATTGCTAGGCTTATTGAACGAGGATTTCTTCCTGAGAAGATGGTATTCACCTTGCAGAAGGAAGTAGGCGAGCGCATGATAGCAAAGCCATCGGATAAAGAGTATTCCTCTTTTTCCTTCCTTACGCAGATTGATTATGAGAATGAGATAGCATTTACCATAAAGCCAGGTTCGTTCTTTCCTTCTCCCCGTGTTGATAGCGCTGTGATAGTCATGAGACGGAAAGATGAGAGTTTGGTAGAAGAGGGGGAAAGGGAGAGCCTCATAAAGCTTATTCGCTCACTTTTTGCAAAACGTAGGAAGACTATAAGAAATAACCTTCTCACATCTTCCTTTTCCTCGCTTGGAAAGGAGAGAATAGAGAAGGCCTTTGAAAAAACAGGGCTGAACGGCGGAGAGCGAGCTGAAACGCTCTCCTATGAAACCGTCATAGCCCTTATGAGGAATCTTTGATCAGAACTCGATAAGCTCGTACTCCCTCGTCCCGTATCCAAGCTCAGCCGCAGCCTCGATCGTGTGTATGCCGTTGCGGCTTGTAACACGTTCCATGAAGTGCTCCTTTCCCGGATCGTCGGATGCAAGGATAAGGTCGATGCATGCCTGGTCTATGGCAATCGGATCCAAAGATGAAAGGATGCCTATATCCTTCATGCAGGGATCTTCTGCAACGGCGCAGCAATCACAATCAACGGAGAGGTTCTTCATGACATTGATGAATGCGATCTTGCCCTTGAAGTGCTCTACGACGCTCATCGCAGCATCTGCCATCGCCTCGGGGAATTCGACGTTGCTTGCGTGCTCCTTCCATGTCTCATAGCGATCGCCTGTCTTTCCGCCGGAGTGGATGAGCGCCTTTCCTGCCGTGCTTGCGCATCCGATGGATAGCTGCTTGAGCGCTCCGCCGTAACCGCCCATCGGGTGTCCCTTGAAGTGCGCAAGGACGAGCATCGAATCATAGTTCATGATGCCTTTCCCTAGATGGTTTTCCTTGAGTATCTTCCCATTTGGGATCGGCCAGATCACATCTTCTTCTGCGTCCATGATCTCGACAGGGAAGTACTTCGTCCACCCATGGTCAGCAAGGAGCTTCATGTGGGTATCGGTATTGTCACGGACACCGTTATCCAGCGCATCTCCATAAGCGGTATTGCATTCTACGACCGTACCGTTAACCTTTTCCACCATCGGCTTCCAGAAATCCGGATGTATGAAGTTCTGGTTCCCCTTCTCCCCCGAATGGATCTTGACAGCGATCTTTCCGGAGAGTTCTATGCCGAGCTTTGTATACGCCTCTACAACTTTCTCAGGCGTGAGGCATCTTGTGAAATAGACTTTTGATTTCATCCTGTCCTCCTTGTACATCTATCTCTGCGAAGATTTTAATCTATTTTAGAAAATAATGCTATTTTGTCCTCGGTAAGTACAGACAAATGAATAACAAGGAATGGAAGTGGATAACGATC
>CAZURL010000088.1:0-8339 GCA_964623005.1 uncultured Spirochaetaceae bacterium | reverse complement strand
CCCAGAAATCTCGGGTAAAGAGCGTATAAACTGTATAGAACTCAAGTCTTCCAACGAGCATCAGGAAGGAAAATACCCATAGCGCCCAAGAGGGAAAGGCATCATAGGTGAAAGCCGCGCCAAGCCCGCCTACGCCCGTTCCGAGATTTCCAATGCAGATGAAGACAGAGACAACGCAGGTAAGAAAGTCCTTATCCGTAAAACCTATGATCACAGATCCTATAATCAGCGTGATTATATAGCAGCAGAAATAACCTGCAATCGAGAGCGCAGTATTGCTATCGAAGGACTCGTCACCAAGCTTTATAGATGTAATCGCATTTGGATGGAAGCGTTTCTTCATAGAGTTTATAGCAAGCCGTCCGAGCACTCCGACACGCACTACTTTCACGCCGCCTCCAGCAGAACCGGAACAAGCTCCGATGAAGCAGACTGCTACGAGAATCATCTGAGAAAACATCGGCCAAGCATTGAAGTCCGACGCAACAAAGCCTGTTGTCGTCATAAGCGAGACAACATGGAATGCCGCATAGCGCAGTGCCGAAGATATTGGATATGTTCCCCTTATGATAAGCTGCAAGGCAACTAGGAACGTTACTGTCAGCATTATACCGACATACAGCCTGAACTCTCCGTTTCGTACAATCTTCGAAAAATGGCGCTTCAATGCATAAAAGTATAGAGAGAAGTTGACGCCGGCAAGGAACATGAAAATCGTGCATACCCACTCAACATATGCGCTATGATAACCTTCGATCGAGCTATTGAGAGGAGAAAAACCAGCCGCTCCGATAGTCCCAAACATTATTGCAAAAGAATCAAAGACAGGAAGTCCTCCGAATAGAAGGAGGATTACCTCAAGTGCAGAGAGTGCGATGTAGATCAGCCAGAGAATGAGCGCCGTGCCTCTTATCGTTGGAGTGAACTTTGATTTAGACGGCCCTACAGCTTCTGCGCCCACAAGCGCATTGCCCTTGACGCCGAAGATAGGAAGGACTGCTACGAACAAGACAACAACGCCCATTCCGCCAAGCCAGTTGGTAAGGCTTCGCCAGAATACGATCGATCTATCGAAGGACTCCACATCGGAAATAACTGTCGCGCCTGCGGTTGTGAAACCCGACATCGTTTCGAAAAAACACGCTGAATAAGTTTCAAGCGAATGGGTAAGATAGAGAGGGAGCGCACCAAATCCTGCCATGAATACCCAGGTAAGCGTTACGACAAGCATCGCCTCTTTCGTCCCTATTCTCAACTCCTTATCGGCTGCCGTGATGTTAATAATGAAAATAGAGGTGAGAACCATCAATAGCTCTGTAAGCATGAAGCTTTTCAGCGCATCAGTCTCTCCAAGATGAAGGGCCATGAATAAAGGGACAAGCATTATCAGAGCGATAAAGAGCATTATGAACGAGAGAAATCGCATGACGGAACTAAAATTCACAGCATCATCCCCTTTCCACAACAAACTATGAAAAACTCTTGTCACATCGTAACATATCACTATGCAGAAGTACAAATGAATGTGTTATTATCTTATTATGCAGCTAGAGATTCTAACATTCCTACAGTCGATGCGCACACCGCTGCTCGATTCGGTGATGAACGTTATTTCGATCTTCGGTGAGATGATCGTTCCTGTCATATTATTCTGCTTCATCCACTGGTGCATAGACAGGAGAAAAAGCTTTGCATTCATAACTTCGCTCATGACGGCTCTTGTCACAACGCAGGTTATGAAAGCAATCGTCAGGTTTCCAAGGCCATACCAAGTTTACCCAGAGCTGATTGAAGGAGGAAGAATAGAGACAGCGACAGGCTACTCTTTCCCATCAGGACATAGTACCACTTCCTCAGCGTTGTACACCTCGCTGGCAATCGCTTTCAAGAAGAAGTGGTTCACGGCAATCACGGTGCTTTTGATCATACTTGTGCCGATATCAAGGATGTACCTTGGCGTGCACTGGCCCCTTGATGTGCTGGTAGGTACGGCAATCGGACTCTTCTTCTCCGTCCTTCTTACAGAGTCGATGCTGGGGCTCTACGACAAAGAGAAGCCGTTTGTAATCTTCACAGGCATCTTCGGCGCTATCACCCTGATAGCAGCCGTGGTTCTTACAGTCCTCCTTGATTACAGCACGATAGATCAGACAGCATTCTCGGATCTCATGGCAAGCTGTGCAATGACCGCCGGCGTAATGTCAGGTATGCTTCTGCTACGCATAACAGGCTGTGGCGATGAGAGAGAAGGCAGCAAGGGAAAGAAGTTCGTAAGACTTGTTATCGGATTCGTTCTCTTTTATCTTGTTATCTATCTTCTTAGCTACCTGCCGTTTGAACCGTATTCAAACGCATTCCTTTCATACTTCATAATCTCGATATACGCAGTCTTCATCTATCCTTTCATTGCGTCGAAGATTAACCTGATGTAATCAGATTCTCTTTGGATAACGTCCTCTTTCGCCTTTATATACAAGGCGGAAGAAGCGTTTTGCTTCATCATCGTCTCCAATATGCCCATTGCATAAAAGCGCGAAGAGCCTGCCGCAGATCTCGCTATCTGCAAGGGCATTATGCGCATCATATTGCCAGCCAAGCGAGGATGCAAGAGAAGTAAGCTTGTATGAGGGCTGTCCCTTCCATAGCCGCCTTGAGAGCGAGAGCGTACAGAAATAATCGTTATGAAGAGGTGGAATCCCCCAGGCCTCAAGCGTTGACCGCAGCACTTTGATATCAAAAGGGGCATTATGCGCAACCAAAGGATAATCCGCAATAAATGCCCTGATATCCTCCCACAGATCCTTCATCGTAGGAGAGGCAAGGATATCCAAAGGATCCAGATGATGAATCTGGAAGCAAATCGGATCGAACTGAGGTTCTTTTGGCCTTATCAGAGAGTAATATGTATCGAGTACAGCGCCTGTTCCATCCATCTTTACAAGCCCGATAGAACAAGCGCTATCGGGCAGATGTGAAGCGGTTTCGAAATCGATTGCGACGTAGTTCACTTTCTTCCGACTCTCGCTATAAACGCGCGTCCTCTGACTTTCATCGTATATAACGAAGATGACGGAACGAGTGCGCACTCGCCTTTTTCGATTACAAGTGATTCGCCCTCTTCTGAAAACCTTACGGCGCCTTCTGTTGAGAGAACAAGGGAAAGCGGCTCCCCTGATACTTCATAGCTGCCTTCAGAGACGGCAAGCAGGGAGAACTCAGGTGCAGGTGTTTCATAGAGCGTACGGCCATAACCATCCTTTCCTGTCCTTACCTTCGAGACATCAATTGGAGAGAAATCCATTATCCTCTCAAGTTCCTTTAGATTCATCCTCTTTGTAGTAAGGCCGCCTCTGAGTACATTGTCTGATGCATTCATAAGCTCAACGCCATTTCCAAAGACATAGGCATGGAGCGTACCGGGACGAAGGAATAGCGCTTCGTTTATCTGTAGATGAATTACGTTCATAAGATATGGGAATACTGCCCCGATATCCCCCGGATGTTCCTCTAAACACTCAAGCGCAATGCCTTTCCGTGTCAAAAATAATCCTTTCCATGCTTCATCGGACGATTCTTCAAGGCTCTTCTTGAGTTCGCTGAGGATTGAAGTCTTCTCCTCCTCAGTAAGCGAATAGAATCCTAGATAGATATCCTTCACTTTGTCGCCGAATCGCTTGATGATACGCTCATAAGATACAGGAATGATAGATGCAAGATCTTTTATCGCATCAGAGGTGTTCCGGAAACCACAGAGCGCGGTAATCGGAGAGAGTGCTGCAATTATCTCAGCCTTAGGATTTGGATCTTTGTAATCGTACTCTTCACCGCTTTTCCTCGCTTCCTCTTCCCTCTTCCAGCCATCCTCTGCCTGCGCCCTATCGGGATGGCATTGGAGCGAAAGCGGCTTTGCGATTGCAAGGATCTTCAACAGAAGCGGAAGTTCACCGCCATATTCATCATACTCAGATCCAAGGATGGATCTATCACTCTTTATAAGGGCGGAAAGCAGGCTTCCATCGGAAAGCGTCGCCTCCCCCGCCGGATGTGTGCCAAACCAGAGTTCAGCCTGAGGTTTATCATCATAGCCTCCGATCAGAGACGGTATGAAATCCTTGTTGCCCCAGTCGTAATTCTTTACGACACCGTTTATCTTTCTTATTCTCATACGTTTATTTTACCTCGCATTTTCTGATCAAGCATTCTGTAGAAGTATCTGAAAAAGAAGATTGCTATGGTGAATGTTATGATATCGCTGATCGGCTGTGCGATTATCACGCCATAAAGTCCGAAGAAAAGAGGCAGGATGAGTATCAGAGGAAGGAAGAATACTCCCTGTCTCGCCATCGCAAGGATTGTTGCCAGCAAGGACTGTCCCGTACTCTGTAGCGCCATATTCGTTGTCGTCATCAATCCTGTAAGTGGAAGAAGCGCGGCCTGAGCGCGAAGCGCAAGTATGCCTATTCTCATAACATCCGGATCGTCTTTGCGGAACATTCCGATAATCATTGGTGCAAATAGAGCGCAGAAAACTCCGATTACAAGCATAAGGACAGTACCGACGATTGCGGTGAATTTTACCGCATCCTTGACTCTGTCATACCGTTTTGCACCGTAGTTGAAGGAGGAGACGGGCTGGAAGCCTTGACCGAAGCCGAGCATTGCACTGAATGAGAATTGCGTGATCCTGCCGACAATGCTCATTGCCGCAACAGCAGCATCGCCGAATGCCGCGGCAGAGACATTGAGCGCAATTGAAGCGATACTCGCCAACCCCTGCCTCATAAGCGTCGGGAACCCAATCCTTATGATATCAAAATAGGTATGCACGTTTTTCGAGATCTTCGTGATTCTTATCGAGACACTGGACTTTCCAATCAGAAAGAAAGCAATCAGGATGCAGAAGCTTATAAGCTGACTCAGCGCCGTAGCCATTGCTGCCCCTGCTGTCCCGAAGGAGAAGGTGAAGATGAATATCGGATCAAGGATTATATTGAGTATGCCTCCACTCGTTATTCCAATCATGCCGAATACCGCCTTGCCCTCTGCCCTGAGATAGTTATTGAGGACGAAAGAGCAGCACATTACAGGACAGCCAAGGAAGATATAAGCGGCATAGGCCTCTGCATATGGAAGAATCGTCGGGGTTGCGCCTAAAAGCCTCATGAGCGGCGCGCTGAATACAGTACCGACAATCATTAAGATGATTGACAATAAAAGCGCGAGGAAAAAGCCTGATGAAGCGGTAACGGTAGCCTTTTCATCCTCCTTTGCGCCAAGCTGTCTCGAAAGGATATTCCCAGCCCCCATTCCGATGGTAAATCCAATTGCCTGGATTATGGCCATTATAGAGAATACGATGCCGACAGCACCTGTTGCAGAGGTTCCGAGCATCGATACGAAGAAGGTATCTGCCGTATTATATAGCGCTGATACCATCATGCTTATTATCGTGGGTATAGCCAGCTTCGAAATAAGCTTCGAAACCGGCGTCTCCGTCATCTTCTTATACTGCTGAATCCTCTCTTCATCTGTCATGAGATTCCTCCATCATCCTCAGGCTCCCCTCTATGTACAAAGCGCATGAGGAAGAATGCTAAAAGCATGAAGATAAGACCGAAGACAAAGAGCGCAGGATATCCGAAGAGATCTATCGTACCGCCTGCAAGCGGAGGTGCAATAATCGAAGCAAGCTGCGAGAAGAAATAGTATGCGCCTGTATATATTCCAATATTCCCATATGACGCCATCTGCCAGAGCATCGGGAAGGAGTTTGTTACAACAGTCACCCAGAATATGCCGAAAAGGAAAAGAAGCATCCAGAACGATATCAGGCGGAACGTTGGATTCATACCGCCTGTAAGCGTTCCATGGAGGAATATCAGTGCAAGGATTATCACTATTGCTATCAATGATATCCTTATCATCTTCTTTCTTCCGATTTTGTGCGCAATACGTCCTGAGGGAACAGCGAATGCAGCATATGCTATTCCTACCATGCCGGAGGAAAGCGCCGCAGTTCCGGCACTCGTCCCAAGTTCCTCGATAGTGTATACGCCAATGAAAGGAAGTATCCCTTGATAAGCAATGAACCAGCAAAGAAGCGAAATGAGTATGAAAAGGGCGCTCTTCTCTTTTTCGGAGAAGATTCCAAGAAGGCTCTTGAGAATAGACGCCTTTTCCTCCTTCTCCCCTTTTTCCGCATCTTTGACAGTGCTCTTCTTCTCCTTTACGAAGATAAAGAGAAGCACAACCGCAATGATTACGAAAACAGAAGCGACGGGGAATGCAAGGACTTTATCTACACTTCCATGGCCTGGGACGTTTAAATACACATCCATAAGACGCGCAAGGAGAACGGTACCGAGTATCGAGGCCAGTCCTCCCATTGTGTTGATAACCCCATTTGCCTCGCTTCTGAGATCCGCAGGAACCATATCGGGCATGAGTGCAACAACAGGGCCGCGGACAGCTTGCTTGAATATATTGAGCGCAAATACCGTGATAATCAAAAGCACAAACGATTCAAGCGCAGAGAACGGAATAAGCGCAAAGAAGAGCGCGGAGAGCGGCAAGAGTGTTATTATATAAGGCATTCGCCGTCCGATTCTTGTAACAGTTCTATCAGAGAACGCTGAAAAGAGAGGTATCAAGAATATCGCGAGGATGTTATCAAGTGTCATTACAAGCCCAATCAAGAAGCTTGAGTCCAGATAATACCCCAGAAATACCGGCACATAGTTATCATACAGGGGATCCATGAGTCCCATCGTGAAGAACCCAAGACCGATCAGGAACGTAATAGCGTAGTAGCCTGAAAGCCCTTTCTTTGCTTTTTCCATGTTTCAGAGGATAACACTTAAAGATAGAGATGCACATAGCTAAAGTTTAAAGAGAAGGGTAAAGCTTATCTGAGTACAGCCTACTCAACAAGCATCCGACAAAAATCAATGGGTTCTGCCAGCAAATAGGCACAGTGTCCGTATCCATCTTTTATCACTGGCTCTATTGGGTACCCTACATTCTCGAAGAACTTCATTCCACGTATATATGGATCTTTACTGCCATACATCACAATCAGACGATCTTCCGAAGTAATCGCATTCGGAGACGTTTTTACTCCTATCATGGCGTCACGTACAACATTTTTCACGGTTCTATGCGTGTAATGTGCAAGTACCTGTTTCATAGAAGACGCAACCTGCAGATAGGATTCATCGATAAATTTCATCTTCTCTGGCCTTTTTCGGCATCGTCTTACCAGCAACAGCGTAAGCCAATAATTCAGTTCTCGTGTGACAGCATTGAATCGGCCAAAGGGAGCACCGTCAAAAATACTTTTCCTGATGCTGAGCTTGCGGCTCAATAAAAGTTCCCATCCGATGAGACAACCGATGGAGACTCCACACATGGCGTGGAGGGAAGAAATACCGTTTCTTTCCAGCTCGTTTAACAATTCTCCAGCCTCAACTGCTGCACCTTTATAGATGCTTTCATCAAAGATATTATGTCCCCCAAGGGTCGGAAGAATCAGGCAAAAATCTTTTAAATACGGGAAAAGCGGTTCAAAGCATCTGCTGTCCGCAACACTGGGATGTATAAGCAATACATTAGGAAGATTCCTATCTCCAAGGATTTCTATCTTCACCTGTCACTGCCTTTGACGCGGTATTCATAGACCATGGATCGGTTTTCCGAGCCATCCCTAAATGGATATTCAGCAACCTTTGTAAATCCACGTTTTTCATAAAACTTCCACGAGGCCAGAGAATTAGTAAACAAGCGTACAGAATCAGCGCCGTCTGCATCCGCCCTCTTCAAGAACGCTGTGAGCAATGCCGTTCCTAATCCCTTTCTATAAGCCGCCTTGGATGTGAGTGCGATAAGTTCTAGGTCGCATTCGCCAAAAACCTTGTTATCCCGTTCCTGAAGCTGTCGATAAAACCCGTCAAACTGCTTTTTGAACGAAGCTGACATCTTATACTGTTTCAGGTAGAACTTAAAAAACAATCTACACCAAAGAGCGTAATGTTTTTTTGTTTCATAACGGTTTGCCAACATCGCGCTGAACTTTTTGCTATACTTACCGCAGATAAATCCCACTACCTGATGATTTGCCGTTTCAGCTACATAGGTGAAATTGCATTTTTCAATCAAGACCTGAGCATAATCCTTCAGCAGAATCTTATCGTTTTCATCAATTGAAGAGGAGAAAAATCCCTCATAAAAGCATTCGCCACAGGCTATAGCATCTTTTTCTGTGTATGGTCGTATGGAAAACATACAAAAACGCTCCTTTTGCTTATGAGTTAGCAATATCTAACTCTTTTATTATAAGACTC
>CAZURL010000087.1:0-8558 GCA_964623005.1 uncultured Spirochaetaceae bacterium | reverse complement strand
CCTGATGATCGAGGAGTTCAGCAGGGATATATTCATTCGGATCCACTAATCCTTATGATTCTCCCGAAGGCAATTCAAGCATTGATCTCTGTGCTGATGATGCGATCCATGAGTCAGCCCCTCTACGTTAATAATAACGAACCGAAGTAAATATGAAGCAATCAATACTTACAGAACTTTCTCGAAAAGCTTAAATGGCTGAGGAGGAACGGAATCATATTCAAGCATGAAAGTTCCTAGACAGTTATAGCCCAGCGATAAGCACATTCTTGCAGAAGGCATATTCTGAAGAATGACGTCCATTCTTACTGCTTTGATATCTTTTTCCTTTCCTTCGCGCTCTACCGCTTTTACAAGCGCGCTACCAAGCCCCATCTTCTGACAGTCAGGATGAACGCCCAGCGTATGGATGAAATATACTTCATCATCTGTTGCCTCTACCTTCCAAGGTGCCTTTTCATAGCCATGAGCTTTTGTGTGATTATAGATAACAGCAGCAACGATCTTGTTTTCCACAAGCGCAACCATGATCTCACCCCGAAGGGTCTCTGATCGAAGAAGGCTTTCCGTCGGATAAACCCCTTTCGTCCATTTAGGAGAGTCGGGACGACTTCCCTGTCTATCTATGATTTCGTCATACAAAGCAGAAAGCGACTCAACGTCGCTCTCTACAGCTTTTCTTATTGATATTTCCATTCTATAAGCCTGTAAAAATCGGCCGCTTGGATAGCAGCCGAAAACAAATGAATCAGAACGTAACGCCAAGTACGAGATCTGCACTGAATAGGTGGCTGCCATCGAGGAAATCATCCTTAGAAGGAAGATAGCGATAACCACCTTCAACACCGAGTGAGAACATGTCATTGATATAGAATCTTACGCCGATAAGTCCGGAGAGGAAGTAATCCATTCCAAAACCGTTCTTAGTGAAGATATTGTTTTCAGTTCTTGAACCGAAGGAATAATCAGCTCTTGTCTGAGCACCAAGGCCAGCACCGACACCAAGATAGATGAAAGCAGGGCCAACTGTAGCTTCAAACATAAGCTTGAGATCGATGGATACATAGCCTGCATAGTTATTAATATTGAGATAATCCAATGCATCCGCAAGCGACCATGTCTCACCATTATCATATCCTATAAAGTTTGCAAGGATATCTGTTCTGAGGCCAAAGCCGATGTAATTTCCAGCTTTAAGAATATTTGCAAATTCAAGGGCAATGCCAAATTCGCCTTTGAAAAGTTCATCAGCTGCAGCGAACTCACCATCCGTGGATGAAGTATCAAACATTACACCAGGCTTGAAGAGGAGAGAGAATGCAAATGCATTTGGTTGCTCAGCCGCAGCAACAGGCTCTACCGGTGTTTCAGCAACAACGGCAACCGGGGAAGCATCTTCAGTCTGAGTCACAGGCGGCTCTTCTTCCACTACAATCGCAGAATCTTCCTCTGGCTCGGCTACAACTGGAACAGGTTCCTCTTCAACCACCCTCGGCGTAAGAACAGCCTTAGCAGTTGAGGTGGCTGTCTCAGACCAATTCACACCATCATATGAACGCTGCAAATAAAGAGTATATTCCTGATAAGGATCCAAGCCTTCAACTGTGTAAGTATTTGTATCAGCAGAGACTTCTGTCCAACCTTCTGGATCCTCGCCTCCCATTTGATAGCGATATACCGTTACATCAGGATCATCCAAAAGCCACTCCCATGAAACAGTCATCTCGGCAGCTGTCAGAGGAACCAGTCCAACGAAAAACACAGCAAGCAAAGCAATAGCAAGCTTTTTAATTCTCTGCATAACTTTCTCCATTTATATTGCTATTTTAAAGCAATAACGAGGATACAAGCAAGGATAATAAATAGATGATAAAGAATTTTAGGCCATGGAAGAATTAATTAAGGTGTAATATACTCAATCCATGGCACAAATCAGACGGATAGCAGTCTTCTCAGGTTCATCTTTCGGTATAAATGAAAGATATAGGAACGCCGCTATTGAGCTGGGAAAAGAAATGGCGAAGAGATCGATCGACCTTGTTTATGGCGGTGGATACAAAGGCCTTATGGGTGCAATTGCAGAGAGCGTAAGGGACGAGGGAGGAAGAGTTATCGGCGTATTGCCAGAGGCTATGAATAACGAGAAAGTCAGGCTAAAGGACGTCGAGACTGAACTTTATATCGTCACAGACATGCATGAACGCAAAAACAAGATGTACTCGCTTTCCGATGGATTTATTG
Source organism: uncultured Spirochaetaceae bacterium (assembly GCA_964623005.1). Classification (GTDB taxonomy): domain Bacteria; phylum Spirochaetota; class Spirochaetia; order Sphaerochaetales; family Sphaerochaetaceae; genus Ornithospirochaeta. Next base: position 6,317 of record CAZURL010000087.1, on the reverse strand, counting down.
CGCTTCCCGGTGGAATCGGGACGCTTGAAGAGCTATGCGAAATCTATACTTGGAGACAGCTTGGCATACATAAGAAGAACATTGCCCTATTAAATACAGAAGGATATTGGAATCCTTTCATAGCAATGCTAGATAAAGCTGTGGAAGAAGGTTTTCTCTCCTCTGAAGTACGAGAGACCTTGATTATAGAGGAAAGCCCCGCAATGCTTCTCAATCGAATCGAGAACGAATGCGCGGAGCTTCCTTCAAAGCTATGATTATTTCTCCCAGAGCTTTTCCGGGTAATATCCAGACTCAATCTTCTTTCTAAGTTCAGACATTACCATAGCTTTATCTTCTGAATATGTCATTCCGAACCACTTATCAGGAGTTGTGAATACCTTTATCGAACCTGCGCCGTTCGTAACAAGTTCAGAAGCGCCATTTGGAAGAAGGCACTCCACCTTCTCCTCCCCGATATTCTTCTCGAGAAATCTCTCCCAGTAACCAAGGAAATACTCGAAAGCCTTCGGAGTGAAACCGAAGAAATTCATCGATACCGGCTCATCGCCTGTAAGCTTTACATCGCCCGTAGGAAGATAGGAAATTACACTGCCATTATCACCGAATCCAATCTTAGGATTCTCTTCCATGGAAACAAGATTGCCATTCTCAATAACACAGATTGCTCTTGTAACAGTGCCTGATGGACTCATTGTATTCCTAAGCTTATAGCCTACCATCGCATGGGTTGTATCATCATTCGAGAGCGTCTCAAGGTATGAACCAAGGATCTTATAAGCCTCACGGCCATAGTAATCATCTGCATTGATTACCGTAAAGGGAGTCTTAACGACGTCTTTTGCACAAAGAATTGCCTGTATCGTTCCCCAAGGCTTTGTCCTTTCCTTTGATATCTCTGCCTGCTTTTCAGTAAGAAGCCCCGTCCTCTCCTGAAATACGTACTCAGCATCCATATTCCGAGCGATTCTATCGAAAAGCCGCTCTCTGAAATCATGCTCTATATCTTTTCTGATAATAAATACAACCTTCCCATAACCATTATGGAAAGCATCATATACACCAAAATCAAGAAGGGTCTCTCCGTGCATCCCAACAGCATCGATCTGCTTCACACCGCCATAACGCGATCCCATACCGGCAGCCATAACAAGTAATGTAGGTTTCATCAAGTTCTCCTCCCACACGATTCTAATTCAAAAGCATATTTAGGTACAGAAAAAACAATCAACACATAAACTAACGTTATAAAACTTTACGTTAAGTTTTAATACGTAAACTATTTTATTATCTAAAAAGAAATTACAAAAATTACATATTGAATTTGGCAAGAAAAAAGCTTACATTACTGCCGTATGAAGAGAAGATTCATCACTCCATATCTAATGCTTTTTCCATCGCTTATGCTAGCGCTGACATTTTCTCTTCTTCCTTTCAGCCGTAGCCTGATACTCTCGTTCTTCCGTATTGCGCAAAATGGTTCAGTGCTCGGTTTTGCTGGACTGGAGAACTTCTCAAGGCTAATAGGGAACGAAGCTTTCAATCGCGCTGTCCGGCAAACGCTTATATTCACCGCGCTTTTTCTTCCTTTGAATACCCTCTTCACGCTTACAGCCGCTTCGCTTACAAGAAGAAAACGAAAGCATAGCGGAATCTTTGAATTTATCTTTCTCTCCCCTATCGCCGTCTCCCTTGCAGCTTATTCAATGATATTCTCCGAGATGTTCAGAGGAAGAATAAGCATAATAAACAGAATCCTTTCTACAGATATCCTCTGGCTTGAAAGCCCGGAAACAGCAATGCTTACACTGGTATTCCTTTCCGTCTTCCTCGATTTCGGATTGGATTATATCCTGCTTTTATCTGCATTCAGGTCGCTCGATAAGAACATGATAGAAGCAGCAGAACTCGATGGAGCAGGAAGCTTGAGAGTGCTCTTCTCAATTGAGATTCCTAATATCAAGCACATGATTGCTATAACGCTTTTCATGGCGGCAAAGGATGCGCTTCTTATCTCTGCCCCCGTCATGATACTCACAGGCGGCGGCCCATATAGATCGACAGAGACAATCATGTATTACTACTATCTTGAAGCATTCAGAAGTTCGAATATCCAAGCAGGAAGAGCTATTTCCGTGCTGATGGTGTTTATCTCGATTATCCTGATGGCACTCGGAATGAGGAGAAAAAAGGATGTATAAGGCCATACGTATCATCCTCACAATCCTTTTTGCTGCGATTGTCATATTCCCGATTCTCTACGCGCTCTCCGCATCATTCTTTTCTGTCATAGACTTTACAGATGCAAAAGCACATTTCCTGCCATCAGCTCTCTCTTTCCAGAATTATCTGATAGCACTCTCGCATAGACATTTTCCACGCTATGTACTCAACTCGATCATAACCGCAGCTGCAACATCGCTATTGAGAGTACTGATTGCGCTTCCAGCGGCCTTTGCCCTCACCCATTTCCGATTCCACGGAAAGAAGGCGATTTTCATAATACTTCTTACAACGCTCTTCATCCCATCCGATGCAATTCTCTATGAGAACTACTCTACGATAGCGTCCCTTCATCTGGTAAATACATACTCAGCGATGATTCTTCCATCCATATTCTCAGCCTCCTCTATCCTTATGCTATATGGGGCGTTGCTTGGGCTTGATAAAGACATTTATGAGGCGGCAAAGATCGATGGCGCCAGAGATATAAGATATATGGTCTCCATCCTTGCACCGCTGACCATTCCATTCATCGCGACAATATTCATCCAATGCTTCATCACGTCCTTCAATAGCTATCTATGGCCGTTGATTGTAACGACAAAGGAGAGCATGAGAACAGTTCAGGTAGGTCTGACAATGCTCGGCTTTGCCGAACAGGGGGAAAAGGGCGCTGAATTTGCTTCTGTAATAATAATCACTCTGCCATTCCTAGTTATCCTAGCGGCAGTACGATCTTTGATAATGAAGACTCTTATCGGGGGGAAAGAGGAGAGAAAATGAGAAAGATATTTATAGCGCTTACGCTTTTCGCGTCCTCGCTTATGCTCTTTGCAGGCGGCTCGGCAGAAGACAGCGAATCGACTATTACGATATGGCACTCAAACAGCGGCAAGAACGGAGCTGCGTTCGAGACGCTTGTCGATAGATTCAACGATTCTGTCGGGAAAGATAACGGCATTGTTCTTGAAGCTATATACCAAGGAAGCGCAAATGATGTACTGACAAAGGTCATGGCGGCATCGCAGGAAGGATCAACGCTACCTGATATAGCACAGATGGATGCAACAGCAGCCCTCGATATGAAAAATGCAGCTTTTCTTATAACAGCTGATGAAATCGGTGCAGATACATCGAATATACTGCCATCTGCGCTTGAATCTCTTAATTCAGATAGAGGTCTTCTTGCCATTCCATTTAATTCATCCTCACTGCTTTTCTATTACAATAAGACGCTCTTCGATGAAAAAGGTCTTACCCCGCCAAGGACGCTCGATGAGTTTGCAGAGATTGCTCCGCTTCTTGGAGAGAGGGATGCGAAGGGAAATATAACACGATATGCATTCATGGGTGTCCCGACAACATATGAGCTTGGAACATTCATTGGTTCGCAAAAGGGGCTTTCATACATGGTAGATGGGAAAAATGGCCATTTCGGAGTGCCAGAGAAAGTGCTCTTTGAAGAAGAAGGCACATTCAAGAATTTCCTTATCCATTGGAAGCATCTCTATGATACTGGCTATGTAGGAAATATTACATCTGGCGTCAGCACGGAGTTCGCCTCAGGAAGAACAGCAACGATGCTTGCCTCATCCTCCAATCTTGCAACTGTAATCTCTACTGTAGCAGGCAGGTTCGAAGTCGGCGCAGCATTCGTTCCGATGGTTGATGAAGATGCGACAGGTGGCGTCAACATAGGAGGAGGAGCACTCTTCTCATTCTCAGATAAAGAAGGCGTAAAACTTGTCTTGGAATTCCTGACCTCTCCTGAGAGCCAGCTTTACTGGGCAGAGAACACTGGATACATGGCACTCAATACCTCACTCTATGACACAGATGAATACCAAACTTTCCTTTCGGAAAATCCTCAGTTTAAAGTAGCGATGGAGCAGACACTTTCATCAAATCCCGAGGTTACAGGCGTATGGCTTCCATCTGCATACCAGCTTTACTACTCTTTCCAGAGCGAAATAAGGGAAGTCACGGAAAAAGGAAAGGATATCGATAAGGCTGTCAGAGCGATGGCTTCAATCGTACAGGATGCTATAGATGAATACAGAGCTCAAAACGGCCTCTAATACAAACCTTGTCTCGTTCACACGCTCAGAAAAACGAACGATGCTATCGCTTATCCCTGAGTACGCTGAACATGGTTTGAAGAGTCTCGACATTAACTTCTGTGAGATGATGAATAGAACCTCCGCGCTCCGCGATGATGGAAGAAGATATATAGAAGCCCTTGGGGCGATGAAAAGGGAGTATGGACTTGAATACATACAGGCGCATGCGCCCTATCCCAGATTCTACAAAGGCTTATCAAAAGAGGAGAAAGTTACCTCCGATAACCTGATCCTTCTTGCTATGGAATATGCGGAAAAACTTTCCATTCCGCATATCATCATCCACCCTATCGAGGGGAGCATAAAAGATAATGTGGACTACTTTTCCTCTTTGCTATCGCGATATAACGGAAAGATAAAGATCGCAATAGAGAACATGGGAAGCGAAGACGCAATCACAAAGGCTGAGGATCTGATGGAGATTGTCTCTAAGCTTGATGGACGAGCTGGTATCTGTCTTGATACAGGGCATGCGAATGTAATGGGTGAAGATATTCCTAGATTCATTGAACTTACAAAAGACAGCCTCATCGGTACGCATATTGCAGACAATGATGGAAAAAGCGATATGCATCTTCTGCCAGGATTCGGGAATATTGAATGGGAGCGTGTTATTCCTGCATTCAGGTCGCACTATAAAGGTTTTCTTACGCTTGAATGCATGTTCTTTTCAAGAAACCTGCCCAAGTGCTTCTCTGGAGAGATTATCGAACTTGCATTATCGGTAAACAAATGGCTTCTCACTCTTTGAAGAATATGCACCTTGTCCTGTATTCACAGCTAATGCATAGAGCGCCGGGACAGGAGGTAAAGCCATCTTCCGCCGTCTCCAGTTGATGGATGCGCCATTCTAGCTCATCGATATGATTCTGCAATGCATCTAGCTTGCGCTTATCATCTGATAGCTTTTTCCTATACTGCGTAAGAAGCTCATTCCGTCTTTTATTGCCGCTCTCATCCTCCTTCTTAAGTTCGATGATGCCTTTTATTTCCGAAAGGGAAAAACCAAGGCCTTTGAGTTCAATGATTCTCTTTAGATACACGATCACATCATCGCTATACCATCGCTGTCCGCCTTTTGATCTATGCGAGGTTATAAGTCCCTCCTCTTCGTAGTATCTGATTGTTCTCAGTGAAAGTGATGTCAGGCGTCCGATTTCTCCGATTCTATATCGTCTCATAGAGAAAATTTACCATGAAGTTGGCAGATAATGCGACTTCCTGCGTATATATATCATGACAAACTACAGAATCGAATCTGGGTACAATACACTTAAAGAAGCTGCGCTCTGCGATAAGCCAAGGGAAAAACTTGGTCGGGTAGGAATTGGAGCGCTTACTGATAAAGAGCTGCTGATGCTTATAATAGGATCAGGGAGCTTGCATCGCCCTGTTGATGATATCGCATCGGAGCTACTCAAGAAGATGGATATAAATCCTGCTATCACTACCGATGATATCCTGCTCATTTCAGGTCTTGGCATTGCAAAAGCCTCTGCGGTGGCAGCTGCGCTTGAGTTCGGAAGACGGCGGACGCAGAAGCGAGCAAGAAAGATCGCCTCCCCAAGCGATGTCTACAGCGAAGTGAGGCACTATGCTTCACGGGAGCAGGAAAACCTCATCGTAATTCTTTTGAATGGGGCGCATGAAGTTGTAGAGACATTCGTTGCAACGGTAGGTCTATTGAACAAGACGATTATCCACCCTAGGGAAGTCTATGCTGAAGCCATAGCGAGAAGAGCGGCAGCAATCGCAATTGCACACAACCATCCTTCCGGAAGTTTAGAGCCATCGACTGAGGATAAAGAGGTAACAAAAAGGCTTAAAGATTCAGGCATGCTTTTAGGAATAAAGCTCTTAGATCACATCGTATTCTCAGAAGAGAAATATTTTTCCTTTCTCGAGCATGGACTTCTCTGAATAAAGGCCACTGGTTTATTTACAGATCCAGTGGCCCAAGACATTCCTACATGT
>CAZURL010000086.1:0-8617 GCA_964623005.1 uncultured Spirochaetaceae bacterium | reverse complement strand
AAAGAGCAGTAAGGGGCAAAAAGCCCCTTGCTATCAGAATTTTCCAAGCCCTTTGAGCACCTTCTCCGGTGTGATAGGCCAAGAGCGTACCCATACGCCTGTAGCATCTGCTATCGCCATAGCTATAGCAGGAGCTGCGCCATTGCAGGCGATTTCGGAAATCGACTTAGCTCCAAAGGGGCCATATTGATCGTTTATATCAATCAAGACAGACTTGAAGTCCTCAGGCGCTTCCTGAATCATCGGTACGCAGTAATCGGTGAATGTTGGCGTAAGACATGTTCCATTTTTGTCGAGAACAAGATCTTCATAGAGCGTGTGTCCGATACTCTTCATTACAGCACCATACATCTGACAGAGCGCAAGTTCTGGATTGATAGGGGTTCCTGCATCTTGAAGGGCGTAGAATTTCAGCACCTTTATCTCACCCGTTCTTACATTGACAGCGACCTCTGCAAAATGAGCGCCATACGGAACAGCGAAATTCGGCGTTGTAAATGAGCCTGTACCGATAAGCTGTCCCCTTCCGTCCCCTGAGGTAGCCGTATGAGAAAGCGTACCATAGCTGAGCGTTGTACCATCATCTGCAACCACCGCACCGGGATATATAATGTCGAGTTTATCTTCATCCTTTCCCATCTGTAGCGCAGCTTCATGCAAAATCTTCTTTTTCAGATCCTTTGCTGCATTAAGGGAGGCATTTCCGGAGAAATAGGTACCAGAGGACGCATATGCGCCTGTATCGAAGAGACAGGAATCCGTATCGCCCGAGACAACGGATATAAGATCCATCGGGACTTTCAGAACCTCCGCTACAACCTTTGCAGAGATCGTATCGAGGCCTGTTCCAAGATCTGCGCCACCTGAAAGCACGATTATAGCGCCGTCTGTCTCAAGCTTGACCTGAGCATTCGCATGATCGAGTCCGGGCAGTCCGGAACCCTGCTGTATCATGGCAAAGCCCTTTCCGATCTTCCACTCAGGATCTTCGGAGACTTCCTTCTTGCCCCAGTTGATCATCTCGGCGCCTTTATCGAGAGCTTCTCTCATACCGCAGGAGCCGACAGGAACGACAGCGCCTTCCCTTCCCTCGCCTAGTCCTCTGAGGATCTCGAGCATATAGCCTTCCTCAACGATATTCTTCCTTGCCATCTCCAAAGGATCGACGCCAAGCTTCATCGCAAGTTCCCCCATAGCGGAGATGATTGCAAAGTAGCCTTTAGGTGCGCCATAGCCTTGGTAAGCGCCTGTCGGTGGGATATTCGTATAATACGTCAGAAGATCGTAGTACATATTATCCACACGGAAGATCGGGAGCGTCTTTGAAGAAGCATTCATAGGAACGGTAAGGCAGTGGTTTCCATAAGGGCCGGTATTTGCTCTTACATCCATGTAAATGGCGGTTATCGTGCCATCCTTCTTTCCGCCCATCTTTACGCGGACTCTCATCGGATGACGCGTAGAGTTTGCATAGAACTCTTCCGCTCTCGTGTTGCGATAATAGATTGTCTTTCCCGTTCGCCAGACAGCATAGCCTAGTAGGTCTTCAACAAGGACATCCTGCTTAGAGCCATAACCGCCGCCGACTCGTTCTTTTATCACATGAACCTTGTTCTCCGGTATCTGGCAGACCTTAGCGACAAGACGACGCACATGGAATGGAACCTGTGTCGAACAGTTAAGCACAAGGCGACCGCCCTCTATACGACCATAGCAGACATGCGGCTCCAAAGGCGTGCACTGCGGCTGTGATGTCTGATACGTCTCATCGACAATTGCATCGGCCTCAGCAAAACCTTTTTCTATATCGCCGATACCACCATGCGCCCCTGCCGCGATATTGTGCCTGATATCCCCATGAAGCGGAAATTGATAGATAACCTTCTCTTCATCCGGATCGGCGCTCTTATTGTACTCGTCGAGGTTTTCAGGCGCGCCGGAGACATACTCAACAATGCCGTTATGCACAAGAGGCGCACCATCAGCCATCGCCTCTTCTACGGTAAAGACTGGTTCTATCGGATCGTAGACAACATCGATAAGCGACGCCGCTTTCTCTGCGGTTTTCATATCACGGGCAACGATTGCGGCAACACGGTCGCCTACATGCCGGACTTTGCGGTTTATGAGCTTCCTGTCATATGGCGATGGCTCGGGATTTCCCTGACCGGCCTGCATGTAATAGACATCTGGGCAATCGAATGCCGTTATGATATCCACAACGCCGTCAAGCTCAAGCGCCTTTGAAACATCCACGCTCCTGACATATGCGTGCGCAAATGGGGAGCGTAGCACATGCATTACATAAGATCCCGGCTCTACTCTGTCCTCGACAAAGAGCTTTTCACCGGACACAAGTGCCTTTCCATCGATTTTATTGCATGGCTTTCCTATGATATCAAGCTCAGGACGGAAGGATGGCGCTATTTCAGAGATGTACTTGCCATACTTTCTCTTCTCTAGCACAAGCTTCACGGCAAGATAGTAATGCTCGTATCCAGCATCCCTGATGAAGATACCGGAAAGTGCTTCTTTGATATCTTCCTTTTCAGGCTCAGGATTATTCTCAAGGAGCCAAGTAAGAAGAAGTGCTGCGGTTGGCGCATTATACGCGCTCTGAACCACACCTGCTGCTACCATCGCATCCTGCACATCATTTGTATTGCGGCCGTTGAGAAGGGATTCAGGCGTCCTTATATCCTTTCCTTCCACTTGGCAGAGGAGAACGAGGTTCGAGTAGATAGGACGGCCGGAGATAATGACGGTATCAGAACCGGCAAAGCCCTCCGCATCATCGCTATCGCGGACACTGTTGTAGCCAGAGCGATAGAGTACAGTACGAAGTCTCTCGTCTTCTCTTCCTATCAGCACTTCGCTCTTTCCATTGATCCTGCACCTTACCTCCATCATTCAGCCTCCTTGAAGATCACAGACGCAAGATAGCGCTTATATGCGGCAGATCCAGTAAGGTCATCCCTTATCTCGATATCCTTCCAAGCATCCCTTTCTCCAAATGCAAATCCCGATCCAGATATTCCAAAGCCATATCTATTGCCGGAAACCGCTGCGATTATCACGGAATGGGAATGTGATGTGCGTCCAAAGCGTTTTACAGTACCATCAACGCCTTTCGGAATAGCGAATGAAAGTATAAGGGCGTTATCGTTCTCGGATAGCACGAACTTATCGATCTCGCTCTCATGCTCACCCTTTTCATCTTTATACATAACCAGAGCACCGAGCGCGTAGAGTGCAGGGATAAGGTAGCTATCATAACGAGAGAGTGCTACATTGCCTCCGATTGTCGCTTGGTTTCTTAATGGAAGCGAAGCACAGAGAAGCGCTGACGCTCTAAGCATATCGGGAAGAATCTCCGATTTTGCGATATCACTGAAAACTGTAGCGGCTCCTATTACAAAGGCACCGTCCTTTTCCTCTATCGTATGTTCGACAAGGCTAGAGATATCCACAAGGACAGCATCCTCACTCGCTCTCTCAGTCATCGATAAAAGCGCTGTTCCGCCAGCAAGGTATACTCCACATTCCTCGCGTTTGAGTCTGATAGCTTCATCAATTGTCTCAGGATGCAATATCCTCATAGAACCTCCTATTCGACAATGCCCTCTTCTTCGCCATTGATAATCGCCTCAAGGAATCTTGTAAGCATTCTGGCTGTTGTATTACGTCTATACTTCGGCATTGCATGGGGCGATATCGCACTATCCCAGGCAGAGAGGAAAGCTGGAATGACCGCAGATAACTCATCTATGCGCTTACCGACAATCAAAGCTTCTGCCTCATGGCTTCTTGCAACCTTCGGCCCTGCCGCACCTGAGGATGCGCGGAAATCCGTAACGACACCATCTTTCACAACCGCCGCGGCTGAGAGCGATAGCTTCGAGATTGCGTTAGCTCTTCTCATGCCGATCTTTCTGTAGTAGCTATACGAGAATGAATGGGGCGGGATTATCACGCTCTTTATAATCTCATCGCTATGGAGATCGGTTTTCTTTGAACCTAGGATGAAATCATCAAGAAGCATTCGCCGTTCTCCATCAAGGGAGGCAAGCACGACCTCTGCATCAAGCAGGATCAATGGCTGCGGCAGATCCCCTTTCGGCGATGCATTCCCGATATTCCCTCCGATAGTCGCACTGTTTCTCAACGCAACAGCGCCCATGCCGGAAGCAGCTTTCCTTACATGCCAAGGCACAAGCGGAGAGGACGCAAGCTCCGCGCTTGTCGTCAATGCGCCGATCTCTACAGAGCCATCCTCAAGTACCTTTATGCCTTTGAGCTCTTTAAGCGTGGAAATAATTACCACATCCTCATTCAGAACCGGTGTAAGGCCGATGCCCCTCTTATGCTGCACCATGATATCCGTACCGCCAGCAAGGATCCTCGCGCCTTTTTCTTTTCTCAGAGAGAGCGCTTCTTCCAATGTCTCTGCCACATAGCTTACTGCCATAGCTCACCTCCCCGGCTCGCTGCGAGCATTATGCTCTCGACTATCAGGTCATAGCCGGTGCATCTACAGATATTACCGCTTATCGCAACTCTGACATCGTTTTCTGTCGGATGCGGATTCTCCGTCAAGAGCGCATATGATGCAATGATCATTCCGGGAATGCAGAAGCCGCACTGAACGGCACCGCCATCGCGGAAAGCTTCGGTAAGGCATTTACCCCTTTCCGTGTCCCTTATACCCTCGATTGTAAGGATCGTAGAACCGGAGCAGGCGCCAACAGGGATTATGCATGAAGTGACAAGCTTCCCATCCTTTAAGATAGAGCATGCGCCGCACTCTCCTTCTCCGCAGCCTTCTTTCACTCCGGTAAGTCCCAGATCTTCCCTCAGTACATCCACAAGGCGAGTGAGGGGATTTCCCGAGTACACGACTCTCGTGCCATTTACGGTGAACTCAATCTGTCTAAGCATTCTCAAGCGCCTCCTCTATATCCTCTGGTGGGATTGGGATCTTCGTTACCGTTATGCCAAGCGCACGCTCAACAGCGTCTACATACGCTGCATCTGCACCATTGAAAACAAGCTCTCCCATTCCCTTTGCTCCCTGAGGCCCCCACTGATAAGGGTTCTCGACAAGGAACCACTTCTGCTTCGGGAAGTCCATGCTTGTCGGGATAACGTAATCAGACATCGATTCCTGCCGGAAATACCCTTTCCTATTCTCCATCTTCTCCATAGAAGCATAGCCGAGGGATTGAATGACACCGCCGTTAATCTGACCGTGGACAATGAGTTCATCGATTGCGTGCCCGATATCATGGCTCGTCCAGATTCCAAGCGTCTTCACTTCATTTGTGAGTTTATCGACTTCAACCTCAACAACGGCAGCTCCCCAGCCATAGCCTAGGTACGCATCTCCACGGAAAGTTGACTGATCCCATGGATGGCCCTCCGGATGAACATACTCCTTCTCAACGGAGAAGTCGCCTTCATCCCACCGCTCCTTCATTTCTTTCGCACAGTCCTCGATGATCTTTCCGACAATCATCGTCGAACGCGACGCCGCTGTAGGGCCGGAGTCTGGGACGAGGGATGTATCAGGGTTGGGATAATCCACATCCTCGATATCAAGAGAAAGGATGTTGGCGACAATCTTTCTCAGCGCCGTCTGGAAGCCCTGTCCCATCTCTGTCGATCCAACCTCGATACGGACTCTCTCACCTTCCTTCACAAGCCTTGCATGTGCCTTGATAATCGTCTGCTCGCCATTACCTGTGAACGCGCCGCCATGGTTATAGAAAGAGATTCCGATGCCTTTTCCCGATCCGATTTTATATTCCTTGCTCTTCCGGTAGTAATCAGAGGCCTCGGTAAGCTGCGCCATCATCTCCGGCAGCTTGACGTCTTCGATGATATGACCATTAGTGACGGTCTCACCATCCTTCTTGAGAAAATAACGCGACTTATACTCCGCAGGATCGAAACCAAACTTACGTGCAATATGATCAAGATGCGTCTCTATAGCAAAGATTGTCTGCGGCGCGCCGAATCCCCTGAATGCATCGGAGGGGAAGGTGTTCGTTGCAACCCCCATGCCCTTTAGATAGGTTGCAGGGAAGTCATAGACGCCGTTTGCGTGGAAGACGCCGCGCTGGAGGACGACATAGGAAGAGGAGAGATAAGGGCCGCAGTTATAGTAGATCGTGCCCTCGATGCCCAGTATATTTCCATCCTTATCGAGCGCCGTCTTATAAATTGTTTTCGAAGGATGGCGCTTTACAGTGTAGAGCATATCCTCTGTTCTATCGAAAATCAGCTTTATCGGTTTATGTATAACGCTCTCCGCGACAAGGAGCGGCCCACAGAGCACATCAGGGAAGTGCTCCTTTCCGCCGAATGCGCCACCGGTTGTCGTCTGCCTTACGATGATATCATCAAGACTGATATCAAGAAGTCCTGCGATAGACTTTCTGACATAAAACGGACACTGCGCAGAGGCATAGATTATGTACTTGCCTCCTTCTTCGGTGACTATTGCGCCATTGGTTTCAAGATGGACATGTTCCTGAAAACCGGTCTCAAGCGTCTCTTCGAAAATAGAGTCAGCCTCTTTGAAGACTTCTTCCATAGGTCGGCCTTTCTCACAGTAGAGCGAGCACATGATATTGTCCTCCCCTACTATCGGGCCGCCTTTTACGGCGATCGCATCATCAATCGTGATCGCAGGAATATTTTCCTCATAATCGATCCTGACATTCTCAAGAAGGTATTTCAGGATATTCCTATCCTTGCCTACAAGAAGGCCGATGGTTTCTCCGACATAGCGAACATCCCCATCTGCAAAACATCGCCAGTCCTTCTGTATCATCCAAAGCTCATTCTTTCCAGTTTCAGGTATATCCTTGGCAGAAATGAAATAATAGCCATCAGGCAATTCTGGTACGTGGATGTCCAGTATTTTTGCGCGAGGAACTGTAGATCGAACCATCATCGCATAGAGCATATCGGGGAAAGTATAATCTGCTATATACTTAGCCTCGCCCCTTGCCTTTGCTTCGGCATCTACCCTGACAACTTTGTCATCGATACTCGTCAGCGGCATATTACCTCCATTATATTTTTCATTATATAATGAGGAATTACTCCTCTCCTCTAACAGTATACAACAAAATGCAATGGGAGGGAATTTGTTTATATATTGTTTATCTTTTCCACCGTAAACGTTGTGCCGTTGACCTCTCTGATAACAACTTTCGCCCCTTTCTCTATCTCCTGATGATACCGAGAGACTGCATACCATTTTATACCGTCGATCTTAACCCTTCCGATTCCGGTTTTATCGATTGGATCGACTAAAATAGCCTCTTTCCCGATAAGAGACCTTGCATACGCCTTTCCGTTTTTCCCCGTCTTCTTCAACACCGGACGGATAAGGAAGAACATGACAATAAAGCCGAATATGATCGTGCCGATCTGGACGACAGTCATCATGTCCAGCGCTGATGCAAGTGCGCCGAAGATAAAGCCAACACCTAAGGAAAGAAGGATATAGCCAGAGACAAATCTGTCGAGGACTATCAAAATAATAGCGGCAACGAGAAATACTATGCTCAACATAGTTAAGAAAGTATTTGATTATCTCTACAACGACTATACCGGACTCTGGATTTTCAATGTATTTGAGAGCTAAATTAATGCAGGAATAGCACAATGACGAATGAAGGGATTTATGATTTCACCAGTGAGCTTGCAATAGCGCTTTATTCATCTACTAACCTTACATGGGAGAATAGCGATAATAAATGACTGTAGAAGAAATAGCAGGTGCATTCAGACGTATTGGCGCTAAGGCTGTGACGCTATCAGGATCAAAGACAAGCCAGATAAACGACGATTATTCTGACTATGATATATATGTCTACAGTGATGGAGGCATCGAGAAGGAAAAGCGAGCCATGCTTTACAAAAGCCTTGGTCTCTCTTCTTCTATTTCAATTTCCTTCTTTGAAGAAGGTGATGAAGCGTTTGATGCAGATGGAAACATCTTTGATATCATGTTCAGAGATCGAAATTGGCTGGAAAACGAGGTTGAGAGCGTATATCGGCGATGCAATGCGCGTATCGGATACACTACATGCATTCTGTATAATATAGCGACATCGAATATCATAGAAGATGATAAAAACTGGCTTTCAGAGATAAAGAGAGAAATAACATCAACATACCCGGAAAGGCTCAGAGAGAATATCATCAAAGATAACCTGATGATCATCGATGGGAACTTCTCTTCACCATTTATGAGACAACTTGAGCTTGCTGCAATCAGAGAGGATGCAGTGAGCATGAACCATAGGCTCTCTGCAATACTTGCATCCTACTTTGATGTGCTCTTTGCTTATAACAGAGTCTATCATCCCGGAGAGAAGAAACTTCTAAGATACGCAAAGCTCCTTCTTTCACAAACGCCAGAATCCTTCGAGGACGATGTGATAAATACCATTAGGCTTATCGGGCAAGACGGCTTTATTGAAAGTGCGAAGCTGATGATGAAACATCTTCATGCGCTTGTAGATTAGGATGCACCATAAACAAGCGCTTCTGTTCTATCAGGGGCTATGCATATTGCAATCCATTGGTCATATACAAGAGA
>CAZURL010000085.1:0-8700 GCA_964623005.1 uncultured Spirochaetaceae bacterium | reverse complement strand
GGCAGGCGGCTGTGTAGTATTTGTTCTCGATATCGATAAGACAGAGAAGTTCTGAGAACTCACAAAGTTTTTATTGAAGCATGGCTGACAGCAAAGATGGGCGGTTCAATGCCGCCCTCTTTCATTGCTTTAACATACAAGTGTTTTTGCGCTTTCAAACTCTTTCTGTATCTCTTCGCTAGGCTCTTTCGTTATAAGCGATACAACAACGATGAAGATACAGGAGATGATGAATGCAGGAAGAAGTTCATAAATACCGAATAACCCTCCCATTGGTTTGAGAAGGAAGTTCCAGACAAATACCATGATTCCTCCGGAAAGCATTCCAGCAATTGCACCTGCTCGATTCATTCGCTTCCAGAAAAGAGAAAAGAGCATCAATGGGCCGAAAGTCGCACCAAAACCTGCCCATGCAAAACTTACGATAGTGAAGATAACGCTGTCTTCATCCATTGCGATAAGCGCTCCTATAAGTGCAACTACAATAAGCGTGATTCGTGAAACAACCATGACCTGCTTATCGTTGGCTTTGGAATGGAACACCCCTTGAAAAAGATTCTTTGAGAATGCAGAAGATGCGATAAGAAGATAGGAATCCGATGAGCTGATAGTAGCTGCAAGGATCCCTGCCATCACCAACCCTGCAACAAGCGGATGCATAAGAATGCTTGCAAGATAAGAGAAGATGTTCTCCGCACTTGATGCTGTTACGAATGCGGTTGGGTTGAATGCCCTTCCGATAAGACCGATGCAGAGAGCAGAGAGAAGCGAAATAAGTACCCAGACAGTTGCAACGCGGCGGCTCTTTGTAAGTTCATCAACCTTTCTGATAGCCATGAATCTAAGAAGAACCTGCGGCACTCCGAAATAACCGAGCCCCCATGCAAGCATCGATATTACAGATAAGAAAGGATAATCGGCAGCTTCATTGAAAACAGGTACTCCATTCTCGATAATCTGCTCACCGGCTTCATTTAGCGCAGGGGATGCAATGCTGAAAAATTCAAGAAAGCCCGGTATGCTCTTGATATTCTCCATAACCGCACCCATTCCACCTGCCGCTATTGTTCCAGCTACAAGCACGACAATAAGTGCAAATACCATGATAACAGCCTGCATGAAATCACTGACACTCTCTGCGAGAAATCCGCCGAGGAATGTGTAGATAACTACAAAAGCCGCTCCACAGAGCATCATCGGGATGTATGGTGCATTGAAGATTGCAGAAAATAGCTTTCCGCATGTGACAAAGCAGCTTGCCGCATATACACAGAAGAAGATCAGAATAAATACAGAAGAGATTGTAAGAATGATTTTTCTGTTCTCATGGAACCTATTGCTGAAAAACTCAGGTATAGTGATTGCATTACCGGCAATCTGAGAATATCTTCTCAGCCGTTTCGCAACCATAAGCCAGTTGATATATGTTCCGATAGCAAGTCCGATTGCTGTCCAGAACGCATCTGCCAATCCCGTCCAATATGCTAGCCCAGGAAGTCCCATCAATAGCCATCCGGACATATCAGAGGCCTCTGCGCTGAATGCGGCGACCCACGGGCCTAGGGATCTGCCGCCTAGATAGTAGTTGTCACTATTCTGGTTTGCCCTCTTTGCAAAATAGACTCCGATGCCGATTACAATTGACATATAAAGAATCATTGATATCAGCATCTGAGCTGAGGATGTTTCCATATATATCCCCTCCGAACGTATTTATAGTACACAACTGTGAAGAACTATGCAAAGAATAACGGCAACAAGTTTCCATTGCCGTATTTTCAACTATAGAATAGAAAAACGTACGTTATATGAGATAATCCGGAATATCTTCGATTTTCTTAAGCTCATCATAAATCATTCTTGCGATGATTTTTGCACCCTCTGGTCTGAGGTGGGTATCGTCATTATCTCCATCAGGATAATTCGGATAGAGATTCTTCCCGAAATTCATGAAAAGACGCTTCGATTCTTCATCACCGAAACTTTGAAGAAGTAGCATCGTCGGAATTGTCATATCAATGCAAGGGCATTCCGCCTGATTAGCGGCAGCCTTCATTGCCGCAGGGTAATCGCCATGGGTATCAACGACCATTCCACCTTCAAATCTTCTTCGTGCAATGGAAGTAATGAATACAGAATAAGCTCCCTTTGCTTTGAGCTTTTCAGCCATATAAACGAGATTTGTAACATAAGACGTCCAAGGATAGGAGTATCGGGAATCTTCCTTGCTGTCATTATGTCCGAATTGGATAATGACAATATCCTCTTCTTCTGCACTATCGAGTACAGCCTTAAAAATGCCTTTTGCTATTGCTTCACGAGATGAAAGTCCGTTTATTGCTCGGTTTTCTACACCGACTTTTGGCTTTACGAACTTTTCAAAGCACTCACCCCAGCCCGTCTCCGGCCTTACTTCCTCGCTCTTCTGTGCGCATGTAGAATCGCCTAAAAGGATGATCTTCGGCATTTTCCCTCCAAGGAAAGCGGCGCACTAAAGCACGCCGCCTTTTACATTTAGCGCTGTACGCGTCCTGAACCATCACCCTCTGCAAGAGCCTTGACCTCAGAAAGACGTGTGAGGTTGAAGTCTCCGATGATTGAGTGCTTAAGGCAGGAAGAAGCAACTGCAAAATTGATTGCATACTGCTCGTCCTCAAAATGAGAAAGCGCGTAGATGATACCTGCTGCAAAGCTATCGCCACCACCGACTCTATCTACGATATCTGTGATCTCATAGTGTCTTGAGAGATAGAAACCTGTCTTGCCGGAAAGCGCTGCTGACCAACCATTGTGATCTGCGCTCTTTGACTCACGAAGCGTGATAGCAACAACAGAGACATTCGGGAACTGCTCCTTAACCTTTGCTGCGAGTTCTTCATAGACCTTAGTATCCAGCTTGCCGGATGTAACATCGCTGTCTGCTTCGATTCCAAGGCACTTCTGGATATCTTCCTCATTAGCGATAATAACATCAGCATACTTTGCAAGCTCTCTCATAACCTCTGGTGCTTTCTTGCCGTAGTTCCAGAGCTTCTTGCGGTAGTTAAGGTCGATAGAGACTGTAGCACCTGCTTTCTTTGCAGCCTTCATAGCCTCAAGAGCACAATCAGCAGCCCCCTGACTGATAGCCGGTGTGATACCTGTTGTATGGAACCATGTAGCGCCCTTCATGATTGCATCAAAGTCAAAATCAGAAGGAACTGACTCTGAGATAGCAGAACCAGCGCGATCATATACAACCAAAGATGGTCTCTGATTAGCACCTGTCTCAAGATAATAGATGCCAAGTCTGCCGCCCTTGACCTTCTTGATAGCAGAGGTGTCCACGCCATACTTCATAAGTTCTCTCTCAGCTGCCTCACCTACGGCATTATCAGGAAGAGCTGTTACGAACACGGCATCCTCACCGAAAATAGAAAGAGAAACCGCAACATTGGCCTCTCCACCGCCGAATGTGGCTTCCAGCTCAGGTGTCTGGAAAAGACGATAGAGCTCAGGGCTCCTTAGGCGAAGCATGATTTCGCCAAAAGTAACATATTTGGACATATAATCCTCCGATTAAATATACAGAAAATATTGTAAGTTCCCCTTGTCCATAGGTCAAGGCGAATCGAAACGTTGTTTCATTTCTCCTTGCCATATGTTAAGATAATCAGTACAGGAAAACATAAGGAGAGAAGTTGTCATGACAAAAGACGAACTCTATACGTTCTTCCACGACTCTGGAATCGTACCAGTTGTGAAGATTGATGATGCGGAAAAGGCTGTGCCTCTTGCAAAGGCAATGATCGATGGTGGCATCAACTCAGCAGAGATCACATTCAGGACAGCAGCTGCCGAGGAAGCTATCAGAAAGGTAAGCACTGCATTCCCTGACATGATTGTCGGAGCAGGAACTGTTATCAACCCAAAACTTGCAGAGAAGGCTGTAGCAGCAGGCGCTAAATTCATTGTTTCCGCAGGTTTCAATAAGGAAACTGTTGCTTGGTGTATTTCACACAACATTCCTGTCGTCCCAGGTGTCTGCACTCCTTCTGAGATTGAGATGGGACTTTCAATGGGCCTTGATGTTCTCAAATTCTTCCCAGCCGAAGCTTCTGGCGGTGTTGCAATGCTCAAAGATCTTTCCGGGCCATTCTCACAGGTAAGATTCATGACCACAGGCGGCATCAATCCAAACAATCTCCCTGACTATGCAAAGGCATCAAATGTGCTTGCAATCGGCGGTTCATGGATGGTAAAGGCAGACCTCATCGAGAATGAAAACTGGGCTGAGATCACAAGACTCTGCAAGGAAGCAAATGTAAAGCTTCAGGGACTTGAGCTTGCACATGTCGGCATCAATCTTCCAGATGCAGAGGCTGCTGCTAATGTTGCTGAGGAGTTTGCTAAGCTTGGCCTTGAGATCAAGAACGGCAACAGCTCTATCTTCATGAACAAGGAAATCGAGGTTATGAAGAAGAACTATCTCGGAACGAACGGCCACCTTGCATTCAGATGCTACGATCTTGAGAGAACAGTATACTTCCTCAAGAACAAGGGCTTCACAGTCAAAGAAGACACAATCGCATACGATGCAAAGGGCAGGATGAAGGTCTGCTATCTTAACGAAGAGATCGGCGGATTCGCTATCCACCTTGTGAAATAATCAAAGGGAAGTGCAACAGGGAGTGCTTATATGGTGCTCCCTTTTTCTTTGCCAGGCCGTTTTCAACACGATATAATTATAGAAAAAGAGGTACATTATGGCAGAAGAGAAGGTTCTCGCTGAAGGAACGACCATAGACGTCGGAACAGACATAAAAGACAAGAAAACCAAAACAAAGCAAGTTCGTTATATCTTCAAGGATCCGGAGAAAGGCTGGTTCGAAAAGGAAAGGGACAATGTAAGGGTTACCAAGTACTACAAGACACAGAAAGAAGCCATTGATGCGGCAAAGACACACATAAAGAACTCTGGTATGGCTGGCTCGATTGTCATACAGAGCAAGGTTGGAAAAATAAGGGCAAATACAAAGGTATCAGCCGCAAAAGCAGAAAAACCTAGCTCAAAAAAGACGACGAAATGAGCCATTGAGATATCAAAATAGAAGAGATAAAGAGGAATATCTTAAGTACATCAAATCCTTTGTATATAGAGATGTTCCAAAGATACCACATAATGCGCTCTCTTCTATTCAATGTGTATTTTTCTGTAAAGAGAAGAAGATCAAAGTGAATAAAATGGAGGCTCAGGACAGGATTCCAATCTTAGCGCAGGAGCTATTTCTACTTACTTTACAAGCAGCATCCAAACCTTTCCTGAAAGAAAGTTCCAAAGTCTTTGCAAGATAGAGTGTCGCATAGTGGATTGCAAAGATTACTCGATACAATGGTTAGAATAAGCGCAGAATCAGTATAGATTGGATCTTTAATATTACACATTCATTGGCATTGATTTTGCTACGGAATTATATTTTCCATAGGGGGAATAAATTGGAATTGCGCGTATTGAAATACTTTCTTACGATTGCAGATGAGGGGAATATCTCGAAAGCAGCTGATGTTCTTCATATCACTCAGCCTACTTTATCAAGACAGCTTGCAGCTTTAGAAAGCGAGCTTAATACAAAGCTTTTTCTTCGAATGCCTAGGCATATGATTCTTACAGAGGATGGAATGATCCTGAAGAAAAGAGCAGAAGAGATGATTGCCCTTCATGATAAAAGCATTTTGGAACTTAGAAATGACTCTTCTTTTTCTGGCGAGATTACAGTTGCTTGTGGAGACTTAGCAGCTGTTTCGACATTTGTCCAGACGGTCTCTTCTTTCAGGAAGATTTATCCAAATGTCCGTTTTTCGTTCCGAACGGCAAATGCGGATGTAATAAAAGAAGGTATGGAGAAAGGTTTATATGATATCGGAATACTCCTCAATCCGATTGACGTAGAGCGTTTTTCTTATATCAAGCTCCAAAACAGCGAAGAATTCGTTGTAATTATGTCTCCTGATTCCCATCTTTCATCAAAAGACGCTATCTCCCCAGAAGACTTGAAAGATCTTCCGCTTATCATCCCTCGAAGAAGCGGTGTAAGGGCGGAGATTGCCTCGTGGCTTGGTTCTCATTCAGATATTCTGGAAAAAGCGTTTTCTTCTGATCTGCCGTCAACTTCTATTATAATGGTGATTGAAGGCCTTGGATACGCAATATTGATAAATGGCTCCGGCAAGTATTGGAGCCACGATAATATAGTTCTGAAACCACTCATGCCTCCTTTGAAAGCAAGTACAGTTATTGCTTGGAGAAAGGGTATTGCAACACCAAGATACATCAATGCTTTCATTGAATTCATGTGTTCAACTCTCGATGTTAAATAGTGTCTGCAAAGTCTCTTATATCCATATCGGATGCTCTTGATGAGAACCTCGTGCCACTATGCCAATTTGCCTCAGGATACTTTGCCTGTAGATTTCTCTCACTTGTCCGTATTCCAGAACTGCCCGATGTACAGAAAGGGATAATTGTCTTTCCCGTTAGATCAATTGACGAGAGAAATGTGTCGATAATCCTCGGAGCCTCTCCCCACCATATTGGGTAGCCAAGGAAGATTATGTCATAAAGGGAGAAATCAACATCAATAGCTACCATTTCAGGCCGTGAGTCCTCATCATTCATCTCAAAAGTTGTCCTGCTTGAATTATCCCTATAATTAAGATCACCAGAAGTATAGGGAACTACTGGCTCAATTTCCACTAAAGGCGCATTAATCTCATTTGCAAGCCTCTCCGCTATTCGCTCTGTCGTACCCGTTGCGGAGAAAAATACAACAACGCTATCTGCCAAAAGTGGAAGCGATGCAACAATAGTTATTATCATAAATACTGTAAACCGTCTTTTCATAGTTGACTCCTTGCGGAAATATTATTTGACTCTCTTTCTAATTACCAATGCTTCTTTTCTATACTTTTCGATTCTTTAAAGTAATTGAAAAGTATATGCATTTCAGGCATAGACAAGCTTCTGAAATAAGTATTTGATATCCCTCGCCGAATCAGCAATTATAAAAACCATGCGATACAGAACAATAGGAAAGACACATACTCTTCAAGTTTCGACAATTGGGCTTGGCTGCATGGGATTCTCCCATGGTTATGGCCCTGGCCCTGATAAATCGAAAGCCATTGATTTGATACACTTTGCGCATGATCTGGGCTGTACATTCTTTGATACAGCAGAAGGTTATGCCAACGGTGAGAATGAAAGATTAGTCGGTAAAGCCTTAAAACCATTCAGACACAATGTCATTCTCGCGACAAAGCTATTCATCCCTACAGGCGACGATCTTGAAGCAACAATAAGATCACACCTTCAAGCGTCACTTGAACGTCTTGGTACAGATTATATTGACCTCTATTACCAGCATCGTATCAATAAGGAGATTCCTGTCGAGGATGTCGCCCTCGTTATGGGCAAACTTATTGATGAAGGTCTTATCAGGGGATGGGGACAATCCCAGTCTACGGAAGAGGAGATAAGAAGAGCGCATAGCGTTACCCCTCTAACAGCCATACAGAGTGAGTATTCAATGATGGAACGGATGTTTGAAAAAGACGTAATCCCAACTTGTGAAGAGCTTGGAATAGGATTTGTACCCTTTTCTCCTCTCGGTGCAGGATTCCTGAGCGGTAAATACACCCCAAACGATGTATATACGGGCGATGACGTAAGGCGTGTGATTACACGATTCAAAAAGGAAAACATGAAGAAAAACGAGGTTCTGCTCGATATTCTTGCAGATTTTTCAGAGGAGCATAGATGCACACGCGCACAGTTTGCGCTTTCTTGGATGATAAATAAGTACAGTTTCCTCTCACCGATTCCTGGAAGCAGAAGTGAGGAGAGAATCAAGGAGAATCTGGAAGCCGCAGATATCGACTTAAGCCGTGAGGATATCGCGAGAATCGAAGAGGCCCTCAGTCATATCGAAATCTATGGAAACAGGACAGACGAAGATATTATGCGGCTCAAGACAATGTTGTAATGATGAAAAGGTCTATAATTCTTACCCTAACCCTGATAGCGTCCTTATTATCTCTATTTTCTGCTACAGATGAGAGGATATTGATTGCGTATTTCACGCTTAGCCGTAATGCAGAAAATGGTGATATTGATGCACTTTCATCCGCAAGTCTTTCAGTCTCTGACAATAGCCTTGTTGGAACGACGGAATACATTGCAATGATGATAGAAAGCTTGGTCGGAGGAGATCTTTATTCAATCGAGACGATAGATCTTTATCCATCGAATTTCTCCGAAGTAGTAAATCAGAACCATAACGAGGCGAGAGAGGGTTATCTTCCGCCTCTAAGCTCTCCTCCATTGGATATTTCACAGTATGACTCGATTTTTCTTGGTTTCCCGATATGGGCAAGCAATGTACCTCAGGCTGTACTTTCATTCCTGTCTCTCTATGATTTTTCAGGAAAGAAGATTGTCCCATTCTGCACTCATGATGGATATGGTGCAGGAAGAAGCAGAACAAGCATAGAGCAAGCCTGTGATGGCGACATCCTCCCTGTCCTTTCAATATTAGGAGACGATGTCTACGATGCTTTAGATACTGTTATTAGATATCTTGAAAGTACGGACTTTACAGTTGACATGGAGAATATACGTTATGCCTCTATAATGCAGATGCCGCTGTTATCTTAATTCTGGAA
>CAZURL010000084.1:0-8823 GCA_964623005.1 uncultured Spirochaetaceae bacterium | reverse complement strand
GGGAGATCCCCCCACGGGATTCTCTCAGTATGACTTGTTACACCGAGGATGCTAACCTATTACTTTAATTAATGCAACTAAATTCTATAGTTTATATGTATTATTGTGGTATCATTGACAGAAAACCAAAGAATGTTATTTTCTGCTCTAAGCGACCAAACTATAAGCGTAAGCGTAATCTCGCACAGTCTCCAACAAAGAATTTGAACTGAATAAAATGAAAGGCATGGGGAAATGCCATGCCTGAGGTAATAATATCAAGCTTTTACTCTACACCCACGGAGGATGTAATTCTCTTCTCTGTCGGGATCAGGCTTCGCAGAGCGGAGCATCTCCCTGTACTTCTCCTCCCTGTCGCAATCCTTCACTTTTCCCGCATTGAGGAAAAGGCATGCAAGGTAATCCTCCGGATCCACTCTGAGATTGATGCAGCTCTGGACGAGGGAATAATCTCCGTGAAGCAAGTGAACAGCTTTGAGTGCAAACTACAATCATAGATAAAGGAAAACACACCTGCGGACGTAATTACGATTCAGGAGGAAACACATAAAAACCACTGCATCGATTCTAGACCGACGCAGTTATGTCTTTAATCAGACTACTATGCAGCTGTTGATTATTCGCCAAGATAAGCTGCTTTAACCTTTTCGTTCTCAAGCAGGTTGCGGCTCTTATCAGCAAGAACGATGTTTCCTGTCTCTATGACATAGCCATCGCTCGATGCTTTCAGTGCCATGCGTGCATTCTGCTCTACAAGGAAGATCGTGACATTATCCTCTTCATTTATCTTCTTTATCTTATGGAATATCTCCTGAACAATGAGCGGAGCAAGTCCAAGTCCCGGTTCATCCAAGAGAAGCAGCTTCGGCGATGACATAAGCGCTCTTGCAATTGCCATCATCTGCTGCTCACCACCAGAAAGGGAACGTGTCTTCTGCTTTCGTCGCGCTCCAAGGATGGGGAAGAACTCGTACATTTCCTCTTTCTTCCGGCTTATCTCCTTAGCGTCTTTAACAAGGAATGCGCCCATATCAAGGTTTTCTTCAACAGTCATATCCGTAAAGACCCTTCTTCCTTCCGGCACAAGCGCCATCCCTTTTGCTGCAAGTTTATGGGTGCTCAGCCTGTGCTTTTCCGATGAAATCATCTCACCTTCAAAGCTTATGCTTCCAGAAGATAGCGGAACCTGAGCCATTATAGCTTTGAGAAGCGTACTCTTTCCGGCTCCGTTTGAGCCTATCAATGCAACGATATCGCCCTGCCCTACCGTCATCGAGATATTATGCAAAGCCTCGATAGAGCCGTAACGGACGCTTATGCCTTCTATTTTCAGCATTTCCTCTGCCATTACTCATCCTCCTCGCGGCCAAGATAGGCCTCAATAACCAGTGGATTGCTCTGGATCTCACTAGGTGTACCCTCTGCAATCTTCTGTCCAAAGCTCAGCACCGTTATGTTGTCACAGATATTCATGACAAGTTTCATATCATGCTCGATAAGGACAACCGTTACACCAAGATCATTGATCTTTCTTACGATCGTCATAAGATGCTCAGTCTCTGCTGGATTCATACCAGCGGCAGGCTCATCTAAAAAGAGCACCTTAGGCTCTGCCGCAAGCGCACGCGCTATCTCTAGCTCTCTCTGCCTACCATAAGGAAGATTGCGCGCAAAATCCTGAGCAAGATCTGCAAGTTCAAAGAAATCAAGCCATGTGCGTGCTTTCTCATATAGCTCTCTGTTCTCACGCCTTGCATGGATGTAGCTCTTTACAGCCTGAGAAAAACGTCCCTTGAATGGATCCTTGCCTACCTTGAAATGCAGGCCCATCATGACGTTTTCAACAACCGTAAGCTCACGATATAGCCTTATATTCTGGAAAGTACGCGCAATTCCTAGACGGCTGATCTTCCAAGCAGGAAGCCCTGTGATATCATCGCCGGAGAAGATAATCTTACCGCTAGTCGGCTTATCCATACCGGTTATCTGATTGAAAAGCGTTGTCTTTCCTGCGCCATTCGGCCCGATAAGTCCATTGACCATACCTTCATGAACAGAGAAGTTCACATCACTTATAGCGACAACGCCGCCATAGATACGAGAGAGATTCTGTGTTTCAAGTATCTTCATGATCCAGCCCTCCTTCCAAGGAGAGAGCAAGTCTTTGCAATCATATCATGAGCCTTTTCTTTGAATGTCCTAGGATCTCCATAGCGGTACTTATCACGACCGAGAAGCCCCTGCGGTCTACAGATCATGAGTACGACAAGGCAGAGTCCGTAGATAATCTGCGTGAACTGCGGCGGAATAACATTCGATAGTCCGACCAACTGCGGAAAGTATGAGATAAACTGAACGATGAGAGCGCCCAGTATTACGGCCTTACCGTTTCCCATACCACCAAGGACAACCATACAGAGCACCATTACAGATACCATAAAGGTAAATGATGACGGATTGACAGTCTGGGTATAAGCTGTCATGAAGCATCCAGCAACACCTCCGACAGCTGCGCCAAGGGTGAACGAACCGATCTTGTACTTCGTAACGTTTATACCATTTGACTGCGCCGCAATCTCATCCTCTCTGATAGCCGTAAGCGCTCTTCCGATCCTGCTATGCGCAAGCTGCCTGAAAAGCAGATAGAAGATCAAAACAAATGCCCAGATCAAGAGAATGAATGGAATCTTGTGCCTTGCACTGAATTGATAGTTAAAGAGCATCGCTCTCGGCACAGATTGATAGCCAACAGGATTAAGGTTTGTAGCAACTGTCCTGATAATCTCCCCAAGTCCAAGCGTCGCTATACAGAGATAGTCACCTTTTAGACGGAGCGTCGGTACGCCGATAAGAAAACCGAGAAGACCGGAAAGGATAGCTGCGACAGGGATGGAGAGCCAGAAGCTCAGTCCGAATGTCTTGCACATGATCGCAGTGGCATAGCTTCCGATGCAGAAAAAGCCGGCATGGCAGAGCGAAAGCATTCCCGTATACCCTGTTATACAGTTCTGCCCGATAGCCATCAGTGCATATATGCCAGCATAGATTATTATGAGCTGTAAGAAATTAATCATATCACACCTTCTCCCTCTCGGTCTTACCGAGTATACCATCAGGCCTTACCAGAAGGATGATGATGAGGATAGCGAATGCGATTGCATCCTTCATAGCGCTAGGGATGCCCAAAAGCGGAGCGCCTACCGATTCAAGCACTCCAAGGATTATTCCACCAAGCATAGCGCCCTGTATATTTCCAATACCACCTATAACTGCTGCGACGAAGGCCTTGAGGCCTGTCATTGTGCCCATGCTTGATGAAACGCGGAAGTCAAAGGACGCAAGAATGCCTCCTACCGCAGCAAGGGCGCTTCCGATTGCAAAGGTAAGTGAGATTACATGATTAACATCTATACCCATCAGCTCACTTGTACTCTGATCAAGGCTGGTAGCTCTCATGGCCTTACCCATCCTCGAACGATTAACAAAGAGCGTGAGGATGATCATCATCACAAGAGAGACGACAAGGGTTAGTATCTGATGGGGTGTAATGGAGAGGCCAAACACCATTATCGGCGAGTCATCAAATGGATAGGGAAAACGTCTGGACTGTGTTCCGAAGATCCATGCGGCTGTGTTGCTCAGTATGAAGGAAACACCGATTGCAGAAAGCAGCGGTGCAAGACGGTTCGCATTGCGCAGTGGCTTATAGGCAATCTTCTCTATGGTCATGCCTAGGATGGCACAGAAAGCCATGCTGACAAGCATAGCGATGAAAAAAGCAGCAAGCATCCATGCAGGATTAGAACTGCCCCCGAGCAGGGCCGTATAGGTCAATAAGCCGGTATAAGCACCGACCATGAGGATATCTCCATGGGCAAAATTTATAAACTTCAGTATACCATAGACCATGGTATAGCCCAGTGCGATGAGAGCGTAGATAGCCCCCAGCGTAATACCATTTAGAAAATACTGAAGATACTGGACGAGAGTTGCCAAATTAGCTTCCTCCACTTAAATAAAGATATGGCTGTCTGCCTACACAAGCGGACAGCCATTGTCACTGAGTTCAGGTCAGAATCAGTCTACCTGAATAATATGGTTATCTTCAATCTGGAATGATCCGAGATAGACAGGTGTTGTTCCATCTACTCTATATACACCCTGACTTGCAACCATGTCGCCATTCTCAGCGAAGTTGATGATGCCATTAGCGCCGAAGAAGTCCTCTGTAGCCTTCATCTCATCATTGATGGCTGAACGGAATGCATCGATATCATCAAGGCTTACACCAGATTCGAAAACCCTCTCGATTGCATCGCGGAGAATGTAAGTTCCATCATAGCTGTTTGTTGAGAAGCTATCCGGCATATCGCCATTATAAGCAGCAGAATATGCAGCCTGGAAGTCAGCAAGGAGCGTTGATTCCTCTGCCTGAGAAGGGCCTACATAGATAACACCATCTGTGAAATCACCTGCGAGGTTGTAGATCTCAGGATCTGAGAAGCCATCGGAGGAAAGGAATGGGATGTTCATGCCAAGCTGATAAGCCTGCTCAAGAATCTGTGCATCCTCAACGGTGTAGTTAGGAATGTAGATAGCCTCTGGATTTGTGCTTCTGATAGCACCAAGCTGTGTCCTGAAGTCCCTGTCGCCAACCATACAAGTCTGCATTGATGTGATTGTACCACCGAGTTCTGTGAAGATATCGCGGACACCTTCAGCAAGTCCCTGGCTGTAATCGTTCATAGCATAGAGACATGCAATTGACCTGTAGCCAAGCACCTCATAGAAGTAGTGAGCTGCGACCTCTGCCTGAAGACTATCGGAAGGAACTGTGCGATAAACCCAGTCGCCAAGAGCAGTTACGTCCTTATGTGTTGCGCTTGGAGTAATCATGATGATGCCATCCTCATTACAGCGCTGTGCAACAGCAAGAGCAGGAGAAGTGAAGACAGGCCCGATAATAGCAACTACATTATCTGTATATACGAGCTTCTCGTAGCTGGAGATTGCTCTATCAACAGCACCTTGGCTATCTTCGGCAATGAGTTCAAGCATCATGCCGTTAACGCCGCCGGCTTCATTGATTTCGTTGATAGCAAGACGAGCAGAGTTGGAACATCTGATCCCATAGTTAGCGTTATCGCCAGTGAGTGGGCCAATGAAGCCAATCTTGATTGTATTACTGCTTTCAGAGGAGCCGCTTGCGCTCACAGAGAAGACAGCAACCAAAGCAATAAGAGCAAATGCAAGAATTTTTCTTATTTTCATGGTTCGCCTCCTAAGAATATTCTTATTTATTAAGTGAGATATACAGTAAACCGTATTTTCATTCAAGGCATATGAATGGCAGAAATAAAAATTTAGTGCTGTTGTAAAGAAAGAGAAAATGATGGCGTTAAAGCCTTTATTCGCCCGGCTTACGCATCATCTTTTTACGCTCTTCCTGATATGCCCTTATGATAATCTTACGGTTTTCAAGGGCTTCTTCTTTTGTCATTGCCCTTATGCCATCAAGAGGATATTCCAGCATAAGCTGTTCGTATTTAGACTGGCCCATTGTATGGTATGGCAGTACATCAAGCCCCACGATATTCCTATAATGCGCAATGATTTTTCCAAGCTCTGCAAGCTCTTCTTCGCTGTCTGTTATCGTGGGAATCGATACATGCCTTATAAGTGTCTTTATATTAAGGCTTTCAAGCTTTGAAAGAAAATCGAGGACAGGCTTTTGATCTCGCCCTGTCAATGCAATATGTCCCTCTGGATCGGAATGCTTTATATCCAGAAGCACAAGATCTGTAAATGAAAGAAGTTCTTCGTAATCAGCATCCTTCTCTCTTCTGTATGTCCAGCCGGAAGTATCGAGCGCTGTATGGATCTTTCTTCTCTTTGCCTCTGCAAAGAGAGAGGTGAGGAAACCAAGCTGCATCAGAGGTTCCCCACCTGTTGCGGTAATGCCGCCATTTCGTTCGTAGAAGCTCCTGTTCCTTTCATAGATGGCAAGAACTTCATCGACTGTCATCTTATTGCCCCTATCCATCTTCCATGTATCGGGGTTGTGGCAGTATAGACAGCGAAGAGGACAGCCCTGAAAGAAGACTACCATTCTTATTCCAGGGCCATCGACTGTACCGAACGTTTCGATTGAATGGATCAGACCTTGATCACATTGCATCGTGGAACGTCCTGGATATCACCTCATCCTGCTGCTCCTTAGTCAGCTTGTTGAAGTTTACCGCATAGCCAGAGACTCTGACTGTAAGCTGCGGATACTTCTCCGGATGAGCCTGTGCATCCAAAAGCGTTTCCTTAGTAAATACATTTACATTAAGGTGGTGACCACCCTTCTCTGCATATCCATCAAGAAGGGAGACAAGATTATCAATCTGAGCTGCCGTAGCCTTCATATTATTCCTCCTCGTCGTCAAATTCGGCATTTGGCTCCATGCAGGACAGGCATGGCTCCATCGAGAACGAGATGCCATTCAGAACGGAGGCATCATCCTTTCCAAGTGCATCTGGGATTATCGAGAATGTATTCGAAATCCCATCCTGTGCGTCTCTGAACGGAAGCTTCGAAACAGAAGAAAGCGATGCTACCGCACCATGGCTATCACGCCTATGCATCGGATTCGCGCCTGGTGCAAATGCCTCCCCTGCCTTTCTGCCATCCGGCGTAGATCCTGTTGCCTTACCATAGACAACATTACTTGTAATTGTAAGAATCGACGTCGTTGGAACACTGCGCCTGTATGTATGATTACCCTTTACATAGGCCATAAAGCCATGAACAACATCATATGCAATGCTATCAACACGGTCATCATCATTACCATACTTCGGGAAATCTCCCTCGGTGATATAATCAACAACGATTCCCTTTTCGTTCCTGACAGTCTTGACCTTTGCATACTTGATTGCAGAAAGCGAATCCGCAACTACAGACAGCCCTGCAATACCCGTTGCGAACCATCTCTTTACAGGATCATCATGAAGCGCCATCTGAAGCCTTTCATAGCAATACTTGTCATGCATATAGTGAATGATATTAAGCGTATTCACATACACACTGGCAAGCCATTTCATCATATCGTGGAATCTCTCCATCACCTCATCGTAATCGAGATATTCGCTTGTTATCGGACGATACTTAGGGCCGACTTGGACGCCGGATACTTCGTCAATACCGCCATTTATTGCATACAGAAGACACTTTGCAAGATTTGCCCTTGCACCGAAGAACTGCATCTCCTTTCCGATTCTCATACTCGATACGCAACAGGCGATTGCATAATCATCTCCGTGCGTTACCCTCATCAGATCATCGTTCTCATACTGGATACTCGAAGACTCGATCGAGGTCTTTGCTGCAAAGCGCTTGAATGCTATCGGAAGATTCTTCGACCAAAGCACTGTAAGATTCGGCTCCGGCGCTGTTCCAAGGTTTTCCAGTGTATGGAGATAACGGAAGCTCATCTTTGTTACAAGATGACGGCCATCGATACCAACGCCTCCAATGGATTCTGTTACCCATGTAGGATCGCCTGAGAAGAGTGCATTGTACTCAGGAGTACGTGCAAACTTTACAAGACGAAGCTTCATAATGAAGTGGTCGACAATCTCCTGAACATCCTTCTCTGTAAGCGTTCCCTCTTCAAGATCACGCTCTGCGTAGATATCGAGGAAGGTTGAAGTACGGCCAAGGGACATTGCTGCGCCATTCTGCTCTTTAACAGCCGCAAGGTATCCAAAGTACAGCCACTGCACAGCTTCGCGGAAGTTCTTTGCAGGCTGTGAGATATCAAAGCCATAGATTGTTCCGAGCTGCTTGAGTTCCTTGAGTGCCTTGATCTGTTCAGAAAGCTCTTCACGCTCACGTGTTACATCACTGTACATCGTTGTTCGCGTTGTTGCCTTTCTATGCTCTTTTTCTTCAATGAGCCTATCAACGCCATAGAGCGCTACTCTGCGGTAATCACCGATGATACGCCCCCTGCCATATGCATCGGGAAGACCCGTGATGATATGGCTCGAACGGCAGAGCCTCATTTCCGGCGTATAGGCATCGAAGACGCCTTCGTTATGTGTCTTTCTATACTTTGTGTAAAACTCAACAATCTGAGGATCAACTGTATAGCCATACTGTTCAGCGGCCTTAACAGCCATTCTGATACCGCCATTTGGCTGCAATGATCTCTTGAACGGCTTATCGGTCTGGAAACCGACAATCTTCTCCTTATCCTTATCCAGATACCCAGGCCCATGCGATGTGATCGTTGAGACGATCTTTGTATCCATATCGAGCACGCCGCCTTTTTCGCGTTCCTCTTCGCTTAAACGCATAACCTCATTCCAGAGCGCGTTTGTGTCATCCGTTGGCCCTTCGAGGAAGGATTCATCACCATCATACGGTCTATAATTTCGCTGGATAAAATCCCGGACATTAATTTCTTTTTCCCAGATTCCAGAGCTGAAAGTTCTCCATTCGTCTCTCATTACATACTCCTTGGTTAGTTTACACTAACTGACGCACAAGAGAATACTCTTCCTCCATGAAAACGACAAGTGCCACTTGATACATCAGCAGAATTTTTAACAGAATTCTTGCGTTTCGCAGTGATACGAGGAAAAAAACTCCCCACAAAACGGAATCTTTCAATACAAATCTAATGCTTAATTAATATAAATAATCAACTATCTACATACTATAGAAATATAGTAACTATACAATTATAACGTATTGAGAATTATGTTTGAATGTCATTTTTCTATTCAAGGCTGAATGTTATATCTACATCCCGTCCTCCAACAGCATTACGG
>CAZURL010000083.1:0-9070 GCA_964623005.1 uncultured Spirochaetaceae bacterium | reverse complement strand
TATAAATAAGCACTTGTTATTGAAGAGAAATCGCTCTGATGGTACGATTACCCATTATGGCGAAATTGTTCTTCGTTGGGATCAAGCACTCAGGAAAGACGACGCAGGCGCGTCTTGTATCATCGATTCTTTCACTTCCATTCTGCGATGCAGACGACCTTATCAAAGAAGGCTTAAATGGCGAGAGCGTCAGGGACGTCTATAAAAGAGAGGGAAAGGAAGCTTTCATGGAAAGGGAGAGAAATGCCGTCCATGAATACATCATGGCCCACGACGCTTTCATCCTCTCACTCGGCGGCGGCGCCTCGGATAACACCTCGCTTATGGAAGAGATGAAGAAGAATGGGAAGATAATCTACCTCAAGCGAAAGGAAGAGGAGATGCTTCCGGTAATCCTCAAGCATGGCATTCCTGCATTCCTTGATGAAAATGATCTCGAAGGTTCATTTCATAAACTCTATGAACGACGGAATAGAATCTATGAGGAGTATGCAGATCTTGTAATAGATCTCGGCTCCTATGGCGATAAAGCCAAAACAGCAGAAAGGACTGCAAAAGCGCTCAAGGAGGCATTCAATGTCTAGCTCTATTGGAAGGATACTAAAGCTCACAACCTTCGGAGAATCACACGGTGCGGCGCTTGGCGGCGTGCTCGATGGCTTTCCTGCCGGCATAGAGATAGATATGGAAGCTATTATGCGCGATATGTCTCGCCGTAGGCCCGGAAGCACGAAGCTTGGGACAACGAGAGCAGAAGGAGATGAGGTAAAGATCCTCTCCGGCGTCTATCAGGGGAAAAGCACAGGCGCCCCCATTGGCTTTATAATCGAAAACACCAGCCAGATTTCCTCTCACTATAGCGATATAGAGCACAAATTCCGTCCAGGTCACGCAGATTATACGTTCCAAACGAAGTATGGAATAAGAGATCCGCGAGGCGGTGGAAGATCTTCCGGCAGAGAGACTGCATGTCGTGTCTTCGGCGGCGCAATGTCGAAGCTCTATCTTAGCAAGGAGGGCATCAAGATAAATGCAGGCGTCATTGAAGTCGGCGGCATAAAGGCAGAGAATTATGAATGGCAGCCCCCGTTCAAAGGCCCTTTATATGCTCCGGATAACAGAAACCTTGAGGCAATGATCGAAAAAATAGAGGATGCTAAAGCGCATCTTGATAGCGTCGGTGGGATAATCGAGTGCAGAATCGAAAACGTTCCTGCCGGGCTTGGCGATCCTGTCTTTGATAAACTCGACGCCCTACTCGCCTTTTCGATGCTCTCAATCGGCGCCGTCAAGGGCATTGAATTTGGATCAGGTTTCGAGAGCGCAAGGAAAAAAGGCTCGGAGAACAACGACCCAATGAGGATGATGGATGGCAAGCCTGCATTCCTTTCAAATAATTCCGGTGGAATCCTTGGTGGGATTTCCAATGGGAATGAGATTGTCTTCCGCGTTGCTCTAAAGCCAACGCCATCGATAGCAAAGAAGCAGCTCACGATTACCGACGAAATGGAGGACTGCGATATAGAGATCCATGGACGCCATGATCCTTCGATCGTGCCGAGGGCTGTCGTCGTTGTTGAAGCTATGGCCGCATTGACGATTATGGACGCGCTATTGATGAGGAGAGCTTATGAGTGAGAGACCGCTCACAATACAAGGCGACAGAACGATGCTGCTTGACGTCCACTCTCCGGACGCAGAGAGATGCAGGGAGGATATCATTGCCTTTGCAGACCTTGTAAAAAGCCCTGAGCATGTGCATACATACGCGCTCTCGCCGCTTTCGATGTGGAATGCTATCTCTTCCGGCATAACAGCAGACGAGATCGTTGAACGCTTGAAGAAGTGGTCGCGCTATGAGGTGGATGAAAGGATAATCTACTTCATAAAGGATCAGGGAAAGCGCTATGGAGACTTCGTGCTTGAGGAGTACGATGAAGACTATCTCATACTCTCTGTCCGTCGTCCGATCTTCGCAATACAGCTCAAGAGCGAAAAGTCGCTAAAAGGGATACTTATCGATCAAGGCGACAACACTTTCCTTGTCCAGAGGATGAACAGGGGAAAGCTCAAGGCCCTGATGATAAAGCTTGGCTTTCCTATCGATGATAGGATTCCGCTCAAGAAAGGCAAACCGCTCAAGGTACAGCTCAAGGATACTTTCACAGCAAGACCGTATCAGAAAGAAGCGGCCGCATCGCTTCTCGGAAATGGCGAGAAAGGCACAGGTTTCGGCACAATCGTACTTCCCTGCGGATCTGGAAAGACGATTGTCGGCATGCTCATTCTGGAAAAGCTCTCAACTAACACCTTGATACTCTGCCCTAATATCACAGCGCTGAGGCAATGGAAGCGCGAACTTCTGGATAAAACAGAGCTGAAAGCGGAGGATATCGGGGAATACTCAGGGGAAAGAAAGGAGATAAAGCCTGTCACGATCTGCACGTATCAAGTGCTATCCTGGAAAGCCAGTGAGGGTGAAGAGTACAAGCACTTCGAGATTTTCCGCGACAAAGGATGGGGTCTTATCATTTATGATGAGGTTCATATGCTCCCGGCCCCGGTATTCCGCATCACAGCAGAGCTTCAGGCAATACATCGCGTAGGACTCACGGCAACGCTGATAAGAGAAGACGGCCTTGAGGGCGAGGTCTTCTCCCTTGTAGGGCCGAAGCGCTATGATACGCCGTGGCTTGAGCTTGAAAAGCAAGGATTCATCGCAAAGGCTTACTGCCATGAGATAAGAATACCGCTTCCGGAGAGCTTGGAGGTGCCCTATGCCATTGCCTCGGGACGCGAGAAGTTCAGGATCGCCGCGGAGAATCCGACGAAAGCTGATGCTGTAAAGGCGCTTCTTGAAAAGCACAAAGATGATGCTGTCCTTATAATCGGTCAATATATTGAACAATTGAAGACTTTTCAGAGCATCTTCGGCTTTCCTTTGATAACAGGAACGATGGCAAACAGAAAGCGCGACGAGCTTTATCAGGCATTCAGAGAAGGTCGGGAAAAAGTGCTTCTTGTATCGAAGGTTGCGAACAATGCTATCGATCTACCGGATGCTTCTGTCCTTATTGAGATATCAGGGACATTCGGTTCTAGGCAGGAAGAAGCGCAGAGGCTTGGAAGGATCTTACGTCCAAAGAACAAGGATAGCCACTTCTACACCCTTGTTACAGAGTATTCAAGAGAGGAAGAATTTGCTCAGAACAGGCAGAAATTCCTCTCTGAACAAGGTTATAGCTACACGATAGAGAGGTTCTGATGAGCGAGAAGTCACAATTGATCACACGAGAAGATGGAATGCTTCTTTCAATGCTTGCGCTCTCTTCTGATATCTCTACGCTCTCGGAAGAGAAGAAAGCTTCATTTCTTGACCGCGGCCTCATAAAGATGAGGGACAGAAGCTTCACGCTGGAAAAAGACGCCATGGACGCCATCTCCCTCCATCCTCTTTTCGGAGAGAGCGATATGCATCTAGTCTTTCCTGAGTCGCTTCATGATGTGCTTCTATCAGAAACCGAGGAAATTGATTTTCTAAAGGAAGGTCTCTCTGATTACAGCGAGGACGAAAGAGCGGCGATTATCGAGAACAACAGGAAAGCGATAGAGGAACTTGGACTCTCGACATTCAGTGAGAAAGAGCGCTTTCTTTCCCTATCCCTGCCCTCCCGCTTTGCCTACCTTATAAACAAAAGACGAAGTGAGAGCGCAAAGCTTGCGGTGCTTCTGGCAATGGAGCTGGATGGCGCTGATGAGGATGTGCTTCAATTGATAAAAAAGGCCTCCGGGTGCTCATCTGAGGATATTTCAAAGCTCCTTTCGCTGGGGATAGTCGTCAAAAGAGGCGGTCTGCTATATGGCTCAAAGGAGAACAAGGAAGAGTGTTCTCTCACTGTAACATCGGACTTTACGGTAATAACACGGGGAAGGATAAGCGTTCCGCTTTTTGCATTTGCAACGCCCATCATGTTCGGAACAGTCACGGAGTGGAATATAACGAAGGAAAGCATCAAGAAAGCGCTTCTTATGGGTCTTACTTCTCATGATATCGCTGCATTTCTAAAGACAGGCTCAGCTTCTACGATCCCTGAGGGGGTAATCCTGAGGATAGAGTCATGGGAGGAGTCCTTATCGTCTGTCAAAGGCGAAGAGGTTATCATGCTGAACGTCTCGGAGCGGGCAGGAAGGATCATAAGCGCGCTTCATACTTTGATAGAAGAAGATATTATCGCGAATCCTGTTCCATCTATCTACATAATGAAAAAGAGCGCTGTTCATCATTGGAGCGCTGTACTGAGCGAAGTCGGGCTTGATGTCCTTGGGGATATCCCAAGGGAAGAAGAGGAAGAAAGGGAGCCTCTTCTCTTTGAGGAAAAGGAAATACAGCTTCCGCTTCCCCAAAAAAGACAGGTTCCATTTAATGAGACGCTCTGCAATGCGCTTCTTGAAACAGAGGATGTGTATCGGAAAATAATGGTACTCTCAGGTTTCATCTACAGCTCTGAGATGAAGACGCCGGAGCTTAAAGACGTCGTACTTGGACTGGATTATCAGGAGAAGAAGCGCATAATACATCAGACGATAATGCATGGCGGAAAGATCTATGCAGAGTTCATAGATGGAAGCATTATTATCGCACAGCCGTTAAAATCCGAGAGAGATGGCTACGTCTTTCTTGGTGACGAGGAGATTGAGATTGCAAAGATCTGGAAGCTTACGCATCTTCCGCTCTCCGTAGTCTCTTTCAGTTATCAAGGCTCTTTGGATAATGATAGCCTGTAAACATCTCAAACTGGAACTTGCCCTGCTCTAAAAGCATTTCCTCGCCATAATGGAGCGTACAGCCTGCCGCCTGAGCTTCTGAGAGAAGCTTTGTCATCTTTGGCTTATATATGATGTCATAGACGATTTCCCTGCCGGTGAAGGTAAAGCCTTCAATCGGGTTGAGATCAAAGTCCGGATAGAGCCCGACAGAGGTTGTCTGGACAACAAGATCGACAGTACCTTCATACTTCTTCGCATTCTCAAGCGTATCGAACTCACAGAGATTCAGCGCCGCGATATCAGCAGCGCGCGAGAGCGTGCGGTTGAGTATCGTCACCTTTATATTCCTATTCCTCAAAGCCCAGACGATAGCCTTGGAAGCGCCGCCTGCACCGATTACAAGCGCTGTCTTTATCCGTCCGCTTTCAATATCTTTAAGAATTGGAGAGAGAAAACCATAGTAGTCGGTATTGAAGCCCTTCCACATGCCGCTCCCTCTCACGACGGTATTGCAGGAGCCAATCTGCTTCACCTCCCTCGATATACGGCCAAGGAACATCAGCACAGAGGTCTTGTAAGGAATCGTGACGGAAAAGCCCCGCATCTTAAGATACTCTGCAAGCGCGAAGAATGAGCGTACATTATCCACAAGGAATGGAAGGTAGATCGCATCGTAGTTTATCGCACGGAAGCCGGGGTTATGAATATTGGGACTCGTTGAGTGGTAGACAGGGTTTCCTATTATCCCATAGATCGCCGTCTTCTCGCTGACATTATCAGCATGATAAAGCTCCTTCATATCTCGAGCGGTAATCTGTCCTGGCGCAACAGAAGATTGAGCTGAGACGAATGTAAGCATTGAGCCTACCCTCTTATAGAGGATACGGGAAGGAATACCCCAGTCCCCCATTCCGATTATGATCTTCTTTATTCCCTTTAGCTCATCGCTTATGCGAAACAGCATCAGAAGATCGGATATAGAATGCGGCGTGACAGCAGCCTTGGCAACATCACCGCGCTCTGCAAGCTTATAGATTCTTGAATAGATATCCTCAGGTATGCCGTTAAAATCATGGAAAGAGCGGATTATGCCAATACCTCGCTCTCTGGCTTTGGCCTCTACGTCCCCTTTCTTCACATCCTCTTCGATATCTACATATGCAAAATTGCCATCGAGCGCAGAGAGAAGAAGGTTCCTTCTCTGCTTCTCTGAAAGATTGCACTTGCCGCCATCCTCTACGCGGCGGAGCGTAAGGATTGCAGGTAGATCGATCATCTGGGGAAAGAGCGCCGCCTTTTTCTGCTCTGTTTCATCCAAGAGGTCAACACGAAGCTCTACGATATCAATAAAATCATGGTTATCTCGCACAAGAGCAACGTTATCCTCGAGTGTGGATGCTGAAAGCGTAAGACAGATCACTGATCTCTCCTTGAAGAATGAAGGTATTCCTGATATGTTCCAATGATAGCCTTTAGAGGAGAATGCGGCAAGCGTAAGTATATGAGAACACTTCAGGTACAGGACATTTCATTATCTTTCGGAGAGAGGGAATTACTGAAGGATGTAGGCTTTACTCTGACAGAAAAATCGAGAGCGGCGCTTTCCGGCGCAAACGGCTCGGGAAAATCGACGCTGCTAAAAGCAATCGCAGGAGAGATAAAGCCGGATTCAATCCACATCGCACTTACAAAGGATGCAAGGATCTCATACCTTCCGCAGTCAGATATCGTGCTTCCAGAGAGTACGGTGTATCAGGCGGCAGAGGAAGGATTCAGTCGCTTTAAGCCGCTTATCGAGGAGATGAAGGCGCTTGAGAGAAAGACGGAGGGGGGCGGCGGCGAAGCGCTCTCTGCGGCAGAAAGGCTTTCAGAATGCCATGAAATCCTTCTTGAGTCCGGATACTATGACAGGAAGCAGCGAATTGAATCGATTCTCTTCGGTCTTGGATTCAAAAAGGAAGATCTAGAGAGAAGCGCCAAGACATTCAGCGGCGGCTATCAGATGAGGATTGCACTTGCAAGGATCCTCGTCGAAGATCCGGATTTCCTTCTGCTTGATGAACCTACTAACTATCTTGATATCGAGGCGATGGTCTGGCTTGAAGAGTATTTAAAATCCTTTGATGGCGGCTTGATGCTGGTCTCTCATGATCAGGGTTTCCTTGATGATATGGTCACGGAAGTCTATGAGCTATTTGGCGGTCGCCTTACGCGTTACAGCGGCAATTATACAGAGTACACAATAAGGCGTGAGGAAGAGCTAAAAGAGCTTGAGAAGAGAGCAAAGAAGCAGAGAGAAGAGATAGAGAAGACAGAGGAGTTCATTGAGCGATTTCGATACAAAGCAACGAAGAGCCGTCAGGTTCAGTCGAGGATAAAGGCACTTGATAAGCTCGATATCATCGAGATTCCACCGCATCTGAAGAAGCTGTCATTCTCTTTTCCCCCTGCTCCTCATTCGGGAAATGATGTGCTTATAGTGGATCATCTCTCAAAAGCCTATGGTGATAACGTAATCTATTCTGATTTCTCCTTCCTCGTCAGGAAAGGAGAGCGTCTTGCAATAACGGGACGCAACGGCGCTGGAAAATCAACGCTGCTTCGTATGATTGCCTCTGTCGATAAAGATTACACAGGAACAATAAGGGAAGGGGCCGGTGTAAAGAAAGCCTACTTTGCACAGGATACGGAGACGATGCTCAATAATGAGCTTACCGTTCTTGAAGAAGCAGAGAGCGAGGCCGATACAAAGGACATACCGAGCGTCCGGAATCTTTTGGGTGCATTCCTCTTCTCCGATGATGATGTCTTCAAGAAAGTTTCGGTGCTATCCGGAGGCGAGAAATCGAGGCTTTCGCTTTTGAAGATACTCCTCCATCCATCGAATCTCCTTCTCCTTGATGAGCCGACAAATCATTTGGACATAAATGCAAAGGAGATGCTGGAGAATGCAATCAAGGCCTATGGCGGCACACTCATATTCGTAAGCCATGACAGGCATTTCATCAAATCCCTTGCAACGCGCATTCTCTATCTAACAGAAGAGGGGCCGGAGTTCTTCGACGGGGATTATGATTACTTTGAATGGAAGATACGGGAAAAGGAAGCACGGTTCCAAGTCGAGAAGAAAGGCAGAAGCGAAGAAAAAACGGAAAAGGCTATATCCCACACTGAGTCCAAGGCTAACAGGAACAGAAGGAAATCCCTTGAAAGAGAAGCAGAAAGACTTCTTAGCGAGCTGCAGGGCTTAGCAAGTGATTTAGAGAGAATCAATGAAGACATAGCAAAGCCTGAGAACTATAGCGATGGAAAGAAGATAACTGCACTTCTTTCAAAGAAGGACGAGATAGAAAAGATCATCAGCGAAAAAGAGGAACGCTGGCTTGAGATATCGGAGGAAATCGATGGATAGGATTATAGAACCAGATGAGCTGATGCTTGAATTTGGAAAGGTTGTTCCGGCCCTTGTGCTGGCCTCGTCTTCTCCGAATAGGCGTTCCCTTCTTGAAAATGCCGGAGTGAAGCTACGAGTGTTCGTTCCAGATGCAGATGAGACAAAGGAGGGGGAATGCCCTGAGAAAATCGTGATGGGAATTGCAGAGAGGAAGATGGAAGCATATCTTGGCTCTTCTCAATATGATCCGGAAGAGATTGCCATCACAGCAGACACTCTTGTTCATATAAACAATGTCCTTCTAGGAAAACCGGTAAATGAAGATGATGCAAGGAGAATGCTCAGGACATTATCGGGAAAGGCCCAGACAGTTATCTCAGCATCAGCAATCAAGTTACCGGGAAAGGCACCTATCGTTATTTCGGACACAGCGGCAGTGCTCTTCAAGGATCTCTCCGAAAGCGATATAGAGAAATATATAAGCACAGGAGAGTGGCAAGGCGCAGCTGGCGCCTATAGGCTACAGAAGACTGGATATACTCTCATCGAGAGCATTGACGGCGATTGGACAACGGTCGTAGGCCTTCCGCTTAAAGCAATACTTGAGACAATCAAACGCAATAGCTAACCAATATATTAATGCCCTGAGTCCTTTGAGATCTTTACCTCAATAGCAACCTTAGCGCGATAATAAAATCCACCTCATCCCCTTCACGCGTGTACCAGAGCAAAGCGCATACTACAGAGTGCCATAATCACCTAGATCATCCAAAGCATTTTAAATTGATAAAAATCCAAGGTTCTAGTCAGGATTTTCTATGAAATATCAAAGTAGAAGTTGGGATTTTCAGCAATCATGATATAATGCATCCATGACTCGAAGCGATTATGTCAAACGGACAATAGATA
>CAZURL010000082.1:3207-9076 GCA_964623005.1 uncultured Spirochaetaceae bacterium | reverse complement strand
TCATAACACTTTTCAAGGAGATTTCTCATGAAGAAAACCATTGCTGTACTTATGATGGCAGTTCTCTCCATTGCAGTGTTCGCCTCTGGCTCTGGTGAAACTGCAACTGATACCCTAAAACTAGGAATGGTCACAGACTCTGGTACCATCGATGACCGCTCGTTCAATCAGGGAACGTATGAAGGGGTTAAGATGGCTGCTGATGAACTCGGACTTGAGTGTACATATCTCAGGCCATCGGGCACAACAACAACTGATTACCTCACAGCTATATCTGATCTTTATGATAGCGGCTATAGATTCATCGCTTGCCCAGGATACCTCTTTGCCGAAGCTGTTTCTCAGGCACAGGAGATGTATCCAGATCTCATGCTCATCATCATCGATGATGCGCTCTCTTCTGGAATCGGCAGCAATACTGTAGCAATCACCTTCAGAGAAGAGGAAGCAGGATTCATGGCTGGCGTTGCAACCGCACTTAAGCTTGAGGAAGGTGATGTAGGTTTCGTAGGAGGCCTTGAGATTCCTTCCGTCCAGAAGTTCAACTGGGGCTTCCAGCAGGGTATTTCATATGCTAACGATAACTATGGAACGACAGTGAATATGGATCCATCGAACTTTGTTTATCAAGGTTCCTTTGCTGATATCGCAGGTGGACAGCAGCTTGCAGTCGCCATGTACA
Source organism: uncultured Spirochaetaceae bacterium (assembly GCA_964623005.1). GTDB lineage: Bacteria > Spirochaetota > Spirochaetia > Sphaerochaetales > Sphaerochaetaceae > Ornithospirochaeta. The sequence continues at coordinate 8,394 of CAZURL010000082.1, read as the reverse complement.
ACAAGGGTGTTGATGCAATCTTCGCAGCAGCTGGCGGTACAGGCGTTGGTGTTATCAACGAAGCAAAGAACCGCCGTCTCGCAGGTGAGGATGTATGGGCTGTTGGTGTTGACGTAGACCAGTACAGCGTTGGCGATATGGGTAATGGCGAGTCCTGCATACTTACTTCTGCAATGAAGGACGTAACAGGTGTTGCTTATAATCAGGCTATTGCTGCCGCTAATGGTACATTCCAGGGAGGACAGCATCTGGTTCTCGGTGTTGCAGATGATGCAGCTGGAATCCCTGATACGAACCCTAACCTCACTCCTGAAATCGAGAGCATTGTCAGCGACGTTGCTGAGCTTATCAAGGCAGGTGCGATTGTCGTTCAGGATACGGCTGACGGTCTTATTCCTTAACATCACTTATTCGGCCGCCCTTCCTGTGGCGGCCTTGTCTTATTAAATCCTCGAGAGGGGGAAAACCATTGGATTATGTAATTGAAATGCTCGGGATTCGAAAGGAATTCCCTGGTATCGTTGCAAATGATGATATCACACTGCAAGTGGAGGAAGGTGAGATACACGCTATCCTTGGCGAGAACGGCGCAGGTAAGTCTACGCTGATGAGTATTCTCTTCGGCCTCTATCATCCGGATAAAGGGGTTATCAAAGTAAGAGGGAAGGAAGTTTCGATCAAGAACCCCAATGATGCATTCACACTCGGCATAGGTATGGTTCATCAGCATTTCCAGCTTGTCCATAACTTCACAGTCGCCGAGAACATAATAATGGGAAAGGAAGGAGGCTTCGTTTACGACATAAAGAAAGCCTCTAAGCGAATCAAGGATATCTCAGAGCGCTATGGACTCTCGATTGAACCGGATATGGTCATCGAGGATATAAGCGTTGGTATGCAGCAGAGGGTAGAGATTCTGAAGATGCTCTATCGTGATGCAGATATCCTCATATTCGACGAGCCTACGGCTGTTCTTACGCCGCAGGAGATTGATGAGCTGATGGATATAATGCGCAACCTCGCAGCAGAAGGTAAGTCCATCATCCTCATTACGCACAAACTTGATGAAATAAAAGCAGTTGCAAAACGCTGCACGATAATAAGACGTGGACGTTTGATCGATGTTGTCGACGTCAAATCTACCTCTGTCAATGATATGGCGGCTGCAATGGTTGGCCGTCCGGTTTCATTCAAAGTAGAAAAGAAGCCTGCTACGCCTGGTGCTCCTATACTTGAGGTGAAGAATCTTTCTGTCATGAACAGCAAAGGCGTTATTGGCGTTAAGGACTTTTCGCTTTCTATCCGTTCCGGTGAGATCATCGGTATCGCAGGTGTTGATGGCAATGGACAGACGGAGCTTGTAGAAGCTATAGCAGGACTGAGGAAGATCGAATCAGGCTCCATAATGTTCAAAGGCAAGGACATTTCGCACCTTCCTATATCAGAACGTAATGATTTAGGGCTTGGACATATTCCTGAAGATAGGCAGAAGCGCGGCCTCATACTTTCTATGCCGATCACTTCCAATATGGTCATTAAGGAGTTTTCAAAAGCGCCGTTCTCTTCGCATTGGCTCTTGGATTATGATGAAATCCGTAAGTACTCTGAGAAGATTGTCGAGAAGTTTGATGTTCGCTCCGGCGAAGGCGTCGATTCCCTTGCAGGAAAGCTCTCCGGAGGAAATCAGCAGAAAGCTATTATCGGACGGGAAATCACGGCAGATCCGGATCTTCTGATCGCTGTCCAGCCTACGCGCGGTCTTGATGTAGGTGCAATTGAATTTATACACAAGCAGCTTGTCGATGAACGGGATAGGGGCAAGGCCGTCCTTCTTGTATCATTCGAACTTGATGAGATTTTCAATCTTTCGGATAGGATTGCTGTTATGTCCGGAGGCGAGCTTATCGACATCGTTAATACCAGTGAGACCAACGAACACGAGGTAGGACTGATGATGGCAGGAATAAGGAGTAAGAGCTGATGGGTAAAGCAAAGGTTTTGAATAAGCCGCTTGAGGCTAGAAAGGCATCTCCGCTTATTGTTTCGCTGTCAGCTGTCTTTCTGGGGATTATTGCAGGATGTGTTTTCATCCTGTGTATCGGGAAGAATCCGTTTACAGGTTTTGAGCGTATACTCTTCGGCGCGCTTTCAAATGTCAGAAGAGTCGGCAATACGCTAGGTATGTCTACCCAGCTTATCTTGATTGGACTCTCTGTTGCATTTGCGTTCAAGACAGGACTGTTCAATATCGGGGCATCCGGACAGATGCTCGTGGGTGGTATCACAGGTTCAATACTTGCATTCTACCTTCCTATGAGCATGCCGCGTCCGCTCTATCTTATTGTGATAATCATCCTGAGTATGCTTGCAGGTGCGCTCTGGGGATTTATATCTGGATTATTGAAAGCAAAATTCAATGTGCATGAAGTTGTATCGACAATCATGCTCAACTGGACGGCATACTGGCTTGTCTATGATTTCATACCGCGCTTTATCATCGATCCGACAATCTCCGTAAAATCCAAGCCTATCGCAAATGCGCACACACTCCGCGCTGACTGGCTTACAAGTCTTACACAGCATTCTACGCTCAATTATGGCTTCTTCCTTGCAATCATAATGTGCATAGTTGTCTGGTTCATCCTTGAAAAAACAACGCTCGGCTTTAATCTCAAAGCAGTTGGATCGAATAGATTCTGTGCTGAATATGCTGGCATAAAGGTAAATCGTTCGATAATGATCTCAATGGCGATAGCAGGGGCGCTGGCAAGCCTTGCAGGTCTTACTTACTACTGCGGATACTCGAATATCATGGAGATGGGAAAGATGCCTAACGAGGGCTTTGACGGAATTGCGGTTGCGCTTCTCGGTAACTGCTCTCCGATCGGTATCTTCTTCTCGGCTATCTTCTTCGGAATCCTTAAGATGGGAAGAGGATCGCTTGCTGCTACAGGTATCCCCACAGAGATTGCGGATACGATTATTGCAACGATTATCTACTTCACAGCGACGAATGTAATCCTTGCTAACTTCTGGAATATGCTCTTCAAGAGGAATTTCGATCAAAAATGCGAGAGAGCAGCGGCTGCAATGGCTATGCATGGCGATAAAACACCGCTGGAAGAGTTGTCAAAGGAACAGCTCAAGGCCTATGCAAAGGAAGGCCGGGAAATCAGGAAAAGTGAAGATAAGGAGGGAAGGTAATGGGTTTCTGGAGCATTTTAACAAGCATAATCCCCTCTGCGATTGCATATACCATCCCAATCCTGATGGGCGCACTCGGCGGTCTTTATTCTGAAAGATCCGGCGTTACCAATCTTTGTATCGAAGGTTTGATGCTCTTCGGTGTTTTCGCTTCAGCCGCTACGATAGTCATGCTTCAGGCGATTCCGGGCTTTGGCTTTACGCTTGCGATAGTCATTGGAATAATCGTTGCGATGATTGCATCGACGCTCCTTTCGCTTCTGCATGCATTCGCCGCTATTAACCTCAAGTCCAATCAGGTTATATCTGGAACGGCGATCAATATGCTTTCCACCGCTGTAACGCTCTTCCTTGCACAGACGATAACCGGAAGCGGAAACATAACAATCGTTCGCGGCATCATCCGGCAGAATATTCCTGTGCTTTCCAGTATTCCGGTAATCGGGCCGCTCTTCTTCACAAGCACATACTGGACAACATGGCTCTGTCTTCTTATTTGGGGCGGATCATGGTTCCTGCTCTATAAGACGTCGTTCGGCCTAAGGCTGAGAGCCTGCGGTGAGCATCCTTCTGCTGTTGCATCAGCCGGCGTCAACGTACATAAGATGCGCTACATAGGCGTTATGGCATCGGGGTTTCTCTCAGGCCTTGGCGGTGCTTGCATACTTATAACCTACGCAGGTGAATACAATGCAGGAAGCGGAATAAACGGACTTGGATTCTTGGCAATAGCGGCTCTTATCTTCGGACAGTGGAAACCGCTTGGAATCCTTGGTTCAACGTTCTTCTTCGGCCTATGTATGACGATTGCGAATATGGGAAAGGTATTCCCGATCTTCCAGGCAATCCCTACAGGATATCTTGGAATGTTCCCATATATTGCAACGCTTATCGCCCTGATATTCTCCAGCCGCAAGAGCGCAGCGCCTATTGCAAGCGGCGAACCATTCTAAGGAGTGTCTATGGATTTAATGGAAAGACTTTCGCAGTCGAAGACCTATATTGAAGGAAAATTAGAGGGAAGGAAGCCTGAAATCGGGCTTGTGCTCGGTTCTGGGCTAGGGGATCTTGCAGAGACTGTTAAGGATGCTGTCTTCATTGATTATCATGATATCCCGCACTTTCCGGTATCTACTGTACCGGGACATAAGGGACGATTGGTAATAGGCTGTTTAGAGGGCAAGACGGTTTTATGCATGCAGGGACGCTTCCATTACTATGAGGGCTACTCGATGGAAGAGGTTGTCTATCCGATAAGAGTCATGAAGATGCTTGGCATCAATAACCTTTTTCTGACAAACGCCGCAGGCTGTGTGAATGAATCATGGAAACCGGGCGATCTGATGCTTATCACGGATCATATCAAGCTTATTGCAGATAACCCTCTCCGGGGCGCCAATCCTGCCGAGCTTGGCGAACGCTTTTTTGATATGACAACCGCATATGATAAGAGTCTTATAACGCTTGCGGAGAAAGCTGCGATAACCAAAGGCATTCCTATCAGGAAAGGCGTATACATGCTCTTCACCGGCCCTTCGTTCGAAACTGCTGCTGAGGTCAGATTTGCACGTATCGCAGGCGCAGATGCGGTGGGCATGTCTACAGTCCCAGAAGCGATTGCTGCCTCTCATATGAAAATGAGAACGCTTGGGATAAGCTGCCTGACGAATATGGCTGCAGGCATTCTGGATCAGAAACTTAATCATGAAGAAGTTCTTGAGACAGGAGAAAGAGTCAAAACAACATTCACCGCGCTTGTTCGAGAGATAATAAAGACGTGGAAATGATACAGTCTTCATTATGATACGCTGTGGGCATCGATTACTGCCCACCGCTTTCGAATAAGTTATCTGTGAATGGATTAAACCCCTCTCTCTTCTTTGCTGTAAGGCGGAATATTACGCATCCGTCGGGGCAGACTAGGTCTTTTGTGTATTCGTCTGCTCCTCCGATATTCCTCAAATCGCCGCCGCTTCTTACCGC
>CAZURL010000082.1:0-3107 GCA_964623005.1 uncultured Spirochaetaceae bacterium | reverse complement strand
TGAAATCAGGATCAACAGCGTTAAATATCCAGTTGATTATACAAGAGAGAAGCTTTAGGTAGAAAGGATTAAAAAAGACATGAGCCTTTATCGGCTTTTCATGCTTTATCCTTCGTCTTATACTGTGCATGGATGAAGATACTCTGTATATCGGATGCAACAGATACGCTTATTTATTCCTCGATTGCTCCATCGCTGTATAAGGATGTAGATTTCGTTATATCAGCAGGTGATCTTCCTCTTCGTTATTATGATTACATCCAGACGATGCTTCGTAAGGATGTCTACTATGTATATGGCAATCACAACCTAGAGGATTTCTCGAGGATGATGAAGGGCGTTGGGACTGCGGATGATGTCATTACAGGATTTGCAAAGACAGGCAGAGTCAATACATTGCCTTCATATGGCGGTTTCTTCATGGATGGAAGAGGCATCTATAACAAGGAGTATGACCTTATAATCATGGGGCTTGGCGGCTCTATGCTTTATAATTATGGAGACAGCCAATATACAGAGAAGCAGATGCAGAGACGGATCAATAAGCTTATTCCCAGATTGCTTTTCAATAAGAAAAAGTATGGCCGAGCTGTCGATATCCTCATAACGCACGCTCCACCGAGGGGAATGGGAGACGGAGAGGATCTTTGCCATAAAGGCTTTGAATGTTTTCTTACATTCATGGAGAAGTACCGGCCGAAATACCTTCTTCATGGTCATGTGCATCTTGATGATATCAACGCACCGCGCGTTTCTGAATTTATGGATACAAAGGTAATTAATATATATAAGAACTACATCCTAGAGGATGATGAACTGGGAAAGAGGAAAGGCTGATGCAGGATACTGCTGCAACTGATGATTTCTATAAAGCAAAGAATAAAGCTAAGTTTCAGGGCATTCTTTCTGCGCTTAAGTGGAAGAATAATGACCTTCTTTCATTGTATGAGGTCACTTCAATTATCAAGCCGACGTCTGAGACATATCTTGGAATGAGGACGATCCCGGTAGATAAGATCATCGGGTCGGAAGGACGTTATCATGATTTCTCTTCTGCTTTCTATCCTAAGCGCGAACAGCTTAAAGGACGCTGGGTGAGCATCGACAGTGCGATACTGAACGATGTTGTCCTTCCCCCGATCTCTGTTTATAGCCTTGGGGGGTATTATTTTGTACGTGATGGCAACCACCGGGTATCGGTTGCGAAAGCGCAAGGTATTGAATTTATCGATGCGGAGGTCGTCGAGCTTGATACAGAGATTCCGCTTCGTCCGGGAATAACAATGAGGGAAATCCGAGGCAAGGTTGTTGAATATGAGCGTAATATGTTCATCGCCCAGTACAAACCTTCCTATCTCCCGATGGGCGATATAGTCTTCACTACCCCCGGTTCATATCCTGAGATGGTGAATCATATACTTGTTCACAAGTACTATATCAATCAGAACATTGACCATGAGATAACATTCGAGGAAGCTGCAAAGAGCTGGTATGAAAATGTTTATTCCCCGATTGTCAAGGAAATCCGCAACGAACATCTTCTCTCTGCCTTCCCCGGCCAGAGCGAAGGCGATATGTACATGTGGCTTGTCCGGCGCTGGGATGAGATAAAGAGAAAAGAAGGACAGAACGTCAGTGCCGCAGAAGCGGTCAAGCGAGTCTCGAAAGAGAAGGGCAACGGAGCCTTTGCTCGCTTGAAGCGCTATTGTGGCTACTTAGCTGAACGATTATCCAAGGACTAGCATCGCAGTTCCAAGGTGCTCTGCGATGAAATCAATTTCATCCGTAGGCCTATTGGGCATTATCTCTCCTTCTTTGTGTATATAAGGCGCATAAGGAATCTCTCTCAGTCCCATCATACCTGCCCATGAATAGAGCAGCGTAGCCGCCCTCTGTCCATCTTCGATAGAGATGGTAGAGGATGCAAATGCATAGAAGAGCTTATTCCCCAGAGCACCTGATTTATAAAGCGGCCATGTTGAATCGAGAAAAGCTTTCATCTCAGCTGTAGGCATACCGAACTTCGATGGAGTTCCGAGGATGATAGCATCTGCTTTCTCAAGCGTTCTGCAATTAGCTTCAGGCAAAGCTATTATCTCTTCATAGTATTCGTTGACTTCCGTTCGCTCATTCGCTTCTATATGAAGATCCGGATCAGATACCCTGTACAGTTTTGCATCTATACCAAGAGTCTGGAGTGTTTCGGTGAATGTCTCGGCAATGAGATAGAGATTGCCGGAAACCGAGTGGATTATAATATTGGCTCTCATGGATAACTCCTTGATTAATTATAACAGATGAATCGACTCAGCAGAATGCTGTATAGATTCCATCTGATACAGCTACGTTGACTTTTCTTTCAAAGAGATCTGAAAGTACTTGTCCTGTAAGGCATTCTTCCTTTTTCCCATCCTTAACAATCCTACCATCTTTCATCAGGATGACACGGGACATGGAAGGAAGTATTTCAGACAGCTCATGTGTAACCATTACTACAGTCCTGTTAGCTGTCGCGTAACTTGATATCGTATCGCGAAGATCTGCACGCGATGGGAAATCGAGGCCGGATGAAGCTTCATCCAAAAGCAGGATATCAGGGGAGGTGATGGCTGAACGGGCAAGAAGCACGCGTCTTTTCTCCCCCGTAGAGAGCGTATGCATCGGCCTTTCACGCTTTTCATACATGCCTGTCTTCTCAAGTTCTTCATCGGCTCTCTTCCAGTCTTCCGGATCGACTAGATGATGAAAATCAAAGCCGAGGGACGCATGAAGACCTGATGCTACGATCTCCCGGGCCGTATATGTCGATGTGTAGAAGATATCTTCCTGCGGAGAGACGATACTCACACGTTTTTTCAGATCCTGTATCATCCATCGCTCTTCTCCGAGTATTATCGACTTATATTCTTCACGTGCAAGAGGATAGATCTTTCGTGCAATAACGCTGAGCAGTGTGGATTTACCTGCTCCGTTCGCGCCTATTATCGCAAGATGTTCCCCCATCTCAGCCGTTATGGACACAGATGAAAGTATTTCTTTCCCCTCCCGTCTTACTGTCGCATTTTCAATTCTGAATGCTTCCATAACCGTAGTCTAAGATAAAAGCT
>CAZURL010000081.1:0-9085 GCA_964623005.1 uncultured Spirochaetaceae bacterium | reverse complement strand
CATCTTCAATGAATCCTTGCCAAACAACCTTCATTACATTACAGTAACCATATGAGCATCATCAAACCCCACAAGCTCGGAGTCATAGCAGGCCCCGGAAGCGAATATTTCACCGGTAAGGTAGTCAAACACCTTAGGCGCCTGTATATCGATCGCTACGAAAAGCTCTCAGAAGCTCTTACTAAAAGGCATAACATCACCGCAGAGGATCTTCTCAAGACAGTTACTCTGATCGATGATCTCGATAGTCGTAAGATTCCAGCAGGAAAGCTCCCCACTGCATTCCATTGCCCGGATATGACAATCAATGTGAAGTACACGAGATTTGCCAATGGAGAGGAGAAGGCTGAGATAATCGATCCTGTACGCGGTCTTAATGTCTATATCATCCATGATGTTTCGAACAATGCTCCGATAAAGGTTGCAGGTCTTGATGAGCCGCAGCCGATGTCGATAAACGATCATCTGATGTTCCTTTTCACGACAATACATGCTGTAAAGCTTGCAGGTGCACTCTCTGTGACGCTAGTGCTTCCTACATATCCATATGCAAGACAGCACAAAAAAGCGGGAAGGGAAGCTCTTACAGCTTCGATGTTCGCTCATTTCTGCGAAAACCTCGGTGTTGAGCGTATCATCACTCTTGATATCCACTCACGCGAGATTGAGAATGCATTTACTACCTGCCATTTAGAGAACCTCCATGGTTCATATCAGACATTGATCGCGCTGAGAAAGCTTATCGACTTCTCTGACCCTGATCTTGTTGTTGTTTCCCCAGATACGGGTGCCGTTTCGAGAAATAAGTTCTATGCACAAGGCCTCCATAGACCTCTTGCGATGCTTTATAAGGAAAGAGACTATTCTGTAGTCTCCCGCGATGCGAAGAATACCAATATAAAGAGCATCAATCTCCTTGGCGATGTGAAAGGTAAGACTGTACTTATGGCAGATGATATGATTGCAACCGGCGGCACGATGATTATTGCAATGCGTGAGTTGATGAATAGAGGTGCAAAGCGAATCATCTGCATGGTCTCTCTTCCATTCTTCAATGGCGATGCTATCGAGAATTTCGATTCTGCTTATAAGGAAGGTGTCTTCTGGCGGATCATCGGAACGAATGCTGTGTATCAGGGAAAGGGTTTATTGGAGAAAGAGTGGTTCGTGCAGGCTGATGTCACTGAGCTGTTTGCACGTGTTATCTCACGACTGCACCATGGAAGATCCATATCTCCGCTTCTTGATAATCGTAAGTTCATCCAGAAGCTTATTGATACATCACAGGCAAATCCTAGTGCGCCGATTCAGGATGAGAGCGTCCTGATGTCTGAATGAGGGACTGAATATGCAGATGTCGAACAGGATTTCGAGCTTCCAGTGTTCCCCGATCCGAAGACTCGTACCATATGCAAGAGATGCTGTTAAGAAGGGCATCCATGTCATTCATCTTAATATCGGGCAGCCAGATATCAAAACACCTGTGGAGGCTATAAAAGCGATACAGGGTTATAACGAAGAGATAATCGCCTATGGTATTTCAGAAGGCGAGCCATTTCTTCGCCGTGCGCTTATCTCATATTACAAGAAGTATGGTCTCTCTCTTTCGGAGGAAGATATCCTTATAACAACCGGTGGTTCCGAGGCTATACAGTTTGTATTCACAACGCTTTGTGATCCTGATGATGAGTTCATCGTACCAGAGCCTTATTACACGAATGTCTCGACATTCGCAAATATGGCGATGGTGAAGCTGCGCGCGGTCACATCCTCATCCGATGATAACTTTGCACTTCCCTCGATAGCGGAGTTCGAGAATAAGATAAACAAGAAGACAATGGGCATCATGCTCTGCTCACCTAATAACCCAACTGGCCATGTCTATACTCCAGAGGAGCTGAGAGGGCTTTTAGAGCTTTGCCGCAGACATGATATCTTCCTTGTAGTTGACGAGGTTTACAGGGAGTTCTGTTACGATGGAAAATCCTTTACATCTATACTGAGCTTTCCTGAGTATCAGGATAGGGTTATCTGCATAGATTCCTTCTCGAAGCGATTCAGCATGTGCGGCGCAAGGATCGGCGCGATCGTCTCTCGCAATAAAGAAGTGATTGATTCTGCGCTTAAACTCTCTCAGGCTCGTCTCTGTCCACCGGTGGTTGAGCAGGTTGCAGCAGCAGCTGCCCTTACTGCCCCTGATGAATATGTCGAGAAAGTAAGAGAAGAGTATGAGAACAGAAGGAATATCCTGATATCCAGTATGCAGAGGATTCCTGGTGTAAGATGCAGTCTTCCTAAAGGCGCATTCTACTTTGTTGCAGATCTACCTGTCGATGATGCGGAGAGATTCGCGCTCTTTATGCTCCGTGATTTCTCCTATGAAGGGAACACTGTTATGTTTGCTCCTGCCGAGGACTTTTATGTCACAAAAGGGCTAGGTAAGAGTCAGGCAAGATTTGCATATGTGCTAAAGGAATCTGAACTTGTAATGGCGGCGAAATGCCTTGAGCATGGATTGAAGGAATATAGAAGCAAAGTGATGGGAATCAACAGCTGATTGCTGAGTTTCTGACCAACTTTATGTATACTGTTGTCCAAGGAGTGTAGCGTGGACTCATTGTTTGCAGACCTTTCTGCCCTTTCTACGATGTCCAGGGAGAAAGCAGAGAAGAATATGCAGGAAGCCCTTAATTATCTGGGGCTCGATCTTAGGAATATTGCAAGGACAATGGGGCCTTACCATCCTCTGGAAATCCTCAAAATGTCCACATGGGAAGAGCGTAGGATATCAAGGCTTAAAGGCGGAGATGAGATACGCACCTCATATGCGCATCTTCTTCCGGTTCTGCTCCAATCAGTACTGCTTTCAAATCTATATGATGCATCCTATCCATACTCTCAGCAGAGGGATATCAAACAGAAGGATTGGAATAGGATCCTCTCTCTCTCCGAGGATGCGGCAAAGCGTCTTTTAAGGTATATCGAAAGCTACACGATCTTCGCACTTCGCAGCGGCTTCATAAAAGAAGCTGATGCAATTGGATACCGTGATACGATATTCAGGCAGTTCTTCCCTCCAAAAGAGAATGCCGATGATGCAGAACAGTTTGCGCTTTTATGGTATGGCTATGTTCTTGATGACGAGAAAGAGGTAAGGGCGAAGTTCGGAACAGACCCTAAAACCCTTATAAACGAGCTAAAGAAGATTGCACTGTATGGCATTGAGGGCATTGATAAACTTACAGAAGATGTTTCGATGTATAAAGCGGAAATGCTTCTTGAGATGGCAAAGAAGCGCACAGAGTACCGCTATTCTGGCATGTCGGATGAGGCTCTGAGGGATATCATCGTAAAGGATCGTGGCTGGGAGAGACGTGTAAAGGATCTTCAGGGGCGGCGTGATGACTTTGATTTAATGCGCCCTGAATTTGCCGCAGATCTTCCGCAGGAAACCTATGAGACACTTTCTCGCACCCCTGGCTCTATAGATATAGATTCATATATTAAGAAAGGTCTCTGGCCAGCAACAGTCTTTCCTTTCGTACGTTTTGGCAATATGTACTTCTCTGCTGTGCAGTCGCATATTCTTTATTACGGACAGAGAATCCTCGCAGAGAATGCTGGTCTTTATCTGAGAGATAGCGCAGCTGCAAATGCTGCATGCCGTCTCCTCTTTTCGGAGACCGATGCGCCTTCGGTTTATTCTTTTGATGGCAATAAAGTCGATATCTCAATCCTTTCCTCTGTTACAGAGGTCAATGCTGTCGAGAATCCTGCGTTCTATCAGGCAAGGGTGCAGCAGCATGAAGAGGATAGGAATGTCAAGCCAAATCCAGGCCATCGTCTTTTGATAATAGATCCCGATGACAACTTCCCACTTGAGAAGATCGGTGATGGTATATTCTCTTCATCTGTCTATTATTTGATCAAATCTGCAAATACCCCAGCGGGACGGGAAGAGTTCCATCGTGCTATATTCGGTTCTCTTGAGCTGCCGGAGAAGGTTGCGCTGCTTGAGTACTTTGATGAAGATGAGGTTGATGAGAGCGAGGATATTGATCCTGTTGATGGTAAGCTCTCTGATGAATATGAATATGACACTACCGATGAGGACAATGCTGCAGAAGAGGAAAAAGAGGAAGCAGAGATTCCTTTTGAAAACTATTCTCCTCATCATCATGAGAATATAGAGGAACTTCAGGAAAAGTATGAGCTTACATCTGAGATCATCAAACGTGATGAGGCGATGGATGCAGAAACAGAGCGTTATGAAAGAGAATTCGATGATGATGACTACAGCTATGAAGAGGGCGATGTCCTTCCACCTGAGTCCGATGAAGAAGAGATAGAGGACGAAGAGCTTTATAATGAAGTGGAGAAGGAAGATCTCTACGAAGAAACTCCTGAGGATAGTGATCAGAAGGATCTCTTTGATGATCTCTATGATGATCCTGAAAAAGAAGAGGCGTCAGAGGAAGAGACTGAACAAGAGGCAATAACAGAAGAGGAAGAGTACGAGAAGAGTGAAAAGGAGGCCGAGGCCTTTGCGTATGAATATACGAGGGAAATGCGGCGAAGGGACGAAGACCTCCGTTCGATTTTCATGATTGCGGATAAACCTCGGATCCATCGCGAAGAGAGTAAGCCTTTAAATCTCTATCCTGAAGTAAAGAGCGTAGATGATCTTTTACAAGAAGAATCGCTTTCTGGTGAAACAGAGGACTCAAACGAAGAGAATCCAACGCCAGTTGGAGAAAACAAGGAAATAGAAGACGCTTTCGTAGATGCTGGATACCCAGATTCAGATTTGTCTCAAGAAGAAACGGATGATAAACCATCGATTTCGGAGGAAGCAGAAGATGCTGCGGCTGAGTCAAATCAGGAAGATTCTGATGGGATTCCAGCAGAAACGGGTGAAGCATCAGATGAGAGAGAAGAAAGCAAATCTACTCTTTCGGAAGAGAAGCCGGCAAGGATTGCAGAGAGCGTCTTCGATTCATTTATCAAAGCCGCATACGATAGTGATACTTCTTCTGAAAAGCCTGAGGCGGCAAAAGATGATGTGGAATCTTCTGTTTCTGAAGAAGATGACATTTATGCAGCTTCGGAATCCGTAGAAGCATACTCTGTTGATGAAAACCCCTATAAAGAGGACGAAGTTGCTACAGAACCGGTAGAAGAGAGCGAGGTTTCTTCGTTATCAATGGAAGACGCTGTAGAACCTACTTCTGATGAAGAGCGTTATGAGTCTTCATCGTCAATGGATGAAGAGACAGCTACAGAAGTTGAAGATAACACAGAACCTCTTGAAGAGATCCCAACTACAGAGGAAGCTGTACCTGAGCAAGAAGAAAGAGAAGAGATTGACGCAGAAAACGAAGAAATTCCTGTTGTAAATGAAATCTCCTTGCTTCCTGATATCATCAAGGAAATTGCTGAGGCGCTTGATCCTGAGAGTGCATTTGTCAAATTCGTCTTATACTCAGATAAAAACATGATCGATTATCTTTCAAGCGTAATAAGACGTAGCTGGGAGAAGCAGATGCAGGATGGAAAGGATAAGATGTTCTCTGTATATGACCACTCGCTTTCCATTCTGATCTCTACCCATAAGGTCGTTATGGATGAGATAAGGGTGGAAGAGCTTCTTAATAATGCCGGTGCAGTCATGTATTCAAAAGGACAAGAGAGCTGGAATGCCCTTATCATAGAGATTAACGATGATTACACGCTTCTTTCTGCTGAGGAAAGGAAGATTACGCCAGCTTCATTCAATGCCTCTAACTGGAAGATCTGCCGTATTGTCGGCGAGCAGCTTATTGCAAGGAGCAAGTAATGGACAGAGAATCGCTTAATGCACGGTTTACCGTTGCGAAGAAAGCGGCTGAGGCTGCAACGCTTTTTCTTCTTTCCCATGAAGCATTGCGTTCAGAGGTGAAAGAGAAGGGCGGCAATGATTATGTAACAGCTGCTGATGGCGAATCCGAGCGAATCATAAGGGAGATTATCCACGCATCATTTCCAGAGGACTCTATACTAGGGGAAGAGCTTGGCGGAGAGAGAGGGAAGGGGCCTCGATGGATAATCGATCCTATCGATGGCACTGTTGATTTCATGTCTTCATTTCCTTGCTATACCGTGTCGATTGCATTTGAGGATGAAAAAGGACTTGCAATCGGCGTTATCTCCGTGCCAAGACAGCACGAGGTGTTTTCGGCAATGAGGGGAGAGGGGGCGTACCTTAATGATAAGCGCATCCATACAGATGAAATGAGACCTGCAAAAGAAGGGCTTGCAATACTTGTTCCACCGCATCGTTTCCATGATAAGCTTGATGGATACATCGTTACGATGCGGAAATTTTATGAAGTCTTTTCTGATACTCGCTCAATTGGCTCTGCGGCGCTCTCTATATGCTATGTTGCATGCGGCCGTGCGCTGATGTATTACGAGACAGCGCTTCATGATTATGATGTAGCGGCAGGAATTGTGATTTTGAAGGAAGCTGGCGGCAAGGTTACGCTTTTAAGCGATGATGCGGCTTGTTTAGATATTGTAGTATCCTCAGCTTCTGTCCATGAGAAAACATTGGAGATAATCAGATGATACGTGCTGTGCTCTTTGATTTCGATGGAACGCTTGCAGATTCCTCTGAGGGCATTTTCCATACCGCACTCTATTCTGTTAGGGAGCTTGGTATAACAAAAGAATATAGCGACGAGGATTTGAGACGTTTTGTAGGGCCGCCGCTTCACGATTGCTTTCGTACAGCATTCGGCATGGAGGATCCGGAATTGATTGCGTCTGCTGTGACTATCTACCGGAAGGAATATGACAGCAGGGGATATCGTATGATGCATCTCTATCCCGGAATGGTTGAGCTGATAAAGCATCTCAAAGCGGATGGAATCAAGGTTGGCGTCGCAACATTCAAAGGAGAGCAGCTCGTTAAGTTCTGTCTGGAAAACCTTGGTGTGCTATCTTTATTTGATTCTGTCCATGGCTCAGATATGCAGGAAAATAGAACAAAGGGAGATATCATACGTCTTGTACTCGATGATTTTTCTCTTAGCGGTAATGATGTGCTTATGATTGGTGATACCATAAACGATCTAAAAGGCGCAAAGGAAGCCGGAGTGCAGTTTCTTGGTGTTACTTATGGCTTTGGCTTTACCGATTCCTGTGAGCTTGAGGGTTATCTTCATGCAGATAGTGCTACGGAAATATATGAAGAGATCAAGAACATCAATGGAGGAAATATGATAGAGAAGATTGAAACAACAGCAGCTCCTGCTGCTATCGGGCCGTATAGCCAGGCTATAAAGGCAAATGGAATGATATTCGCATCTGGTCAGATTCCTATTGATCCTGCAAGTGGGAATATCGTGGAGGGAAATGCCGCTGATCAGGCAAAGCAGGTATTCAAGAACATCAAAGCTGTGCTTGCAGCCGCTGGTTCTGATATCACAAAGGTAGTAAAGGCTACTGTATTTCTTAAGAGCATGGATGATTTCGGCATTGTAAATGAAGTCTATGCTCAGGCTTTCTCGGATTCGCCTGTTCTTCCAGCTCGCTCAGCTGTAGCTGTTGCAAAGCTTCCGAAGGACGTGCTTGTAGAGGTTGAGGTAATCGCACTCTGCTGATCATACATTCGGTCTATCTGTGGAATTTCAGAACCATCAGAAAATTGACGAGTATGATTAGGGTTTCAAGAAAACAGCCGCCAGCTTGTTTCTGGCGGCACTTTCATCATATTAAATTGCTAATGCAACGTTACCAAAGCGCTTACATGATCTTTCTGAAAAGCGCTTTGAAGTCATCGATGGATGCCTCTTTTGGATTGCCCGGGGCACATGCGTCTGCCGCTGCGCTCTCTGCAAGGAAATCAAGATCCTCTTCCTTGATTGCACTGAGCTTGGAAGGAATGCCTACATCCTCTGA
Source organism: uncultured Spirochaetaceae bacterium (assembly GCA_964623005.1). Lineage (GTDB taxonomy): Bacteria > Spirochaetota > Spirochaetia > Sphaerochaetales > Sphaerochaetaceae > Ornithospirochaeta. The sequence continues at coordinate 1,144 of CAZURL010000081.1, read as the reverse complement.
AAGCTTCTTGACTGCATCGATTGCTGCCTTTCTGTACTCTTCCTGAGACATTGAATCAACATCCTTTACGCCCATTGCCTTTGCAATCTCTCTGTACTTTTCGCCAGTTGTATCTGCGTTGTATTCCATTACGATTGGAAGCATCATAGCGCAAGCAACGCCATGTGGAGTGTCATAGACAGCGCCGAGCGTATGTGCCATTGAGTGAGCGATTCCCAGTCCTACATTGGAGAATCCCATTCCTGCAATGTACTGGCCAAGAGCCATACCCTGTCTACCTTCTTCCTTTCCGGCAACCGCATCTCTGAGACTCTTCGAAATAATCTCAATGGCTTTGAGATGGAACATGTCTGTCATTTCCCAGGCAGCCTTTGTCGTATAGCCTTCAATAGCATGCGTAAGTGCATCCATTCCCGTTGCCGCTGTCAGTCCCTTTGGCATTGTTGACATCATGTCAGGATCTACGACTGCGATAATTGGCATATCATGTGGATCGACACAGACGAATTTTCTCTTCTTCTCTACATCCGTGATGACGTAGTTGATCGTAACCTCTGCGGCCGTCCCTGCCGTTGTAGGTACTGCAATGATCGGAGCACAAGGCTTTTTAGTAGGTGCAACACCCTCGAGGCTTCTAACATCAGCGAACTCTGGATTTGTTGCGATGATTCCGATTGCCTTTGCAGTATCCATAGAGCTTCCACCGCCGATTGCAACGATGCAATCCGCACCAGACTCTGTGTATGCCTGAACGCCATGCTGTACGTTTTCGATTGTCGGATTCGCCTTGATATCCGAATAGAGGGTATATGGAATACCATTTTCCTCAAGAATGTCTGTGACCTTGGCCGTTACCTTGAATTTGATAAGATCAGGATCAGAGCAGACAAATGCTTTCTTATAATCCCTTGCCTTTATCTCAGTTGCTATTTCCTTGATAGCACCACTACCGTGATAGCTCGTTTCATTGAGCATGATTCTATTTGCCATAGTTGTATTCCTCCTACTATGCCAAAAAATAATATACTAAGGTTTGGTCAAAACGATAAGTGGGGATTGTTGACGATACCATAATCTTTGGCTAACGTTACCTTATGCTCGATATTTACACATTCGGAGATGAAGTTCTCCGCGAAGAATGCAA
>CAZURL010000080.1:2218-9567 GCA_964623005.1 uncultured Spirochaetaceae bacterium | reverse complement strand
CTTCTCAGTCATCTGCTTTCATCAGATTTCGCTTTTCTCTCAGCAGGATGCAGATTGCGAGTATTGCAGAGAGTGCGTTAGTCCCTACGAAGTTCATCCATATGCCATTCAGTCCAAGTCTGATCAGGAGCATAAGAAGGAGCATCGGGAAAACGAATGCGTTGCAAACGCTGATCAATGCCGCATATTTAGGCTTCTCGATCGCAAGCATGAAACTCTGCGTTGCAAATGATATCCATCGGAAAAGAAAGGCAAGGGAGAATACGGAGAGTGCGCTTATCGTTGCGTTTATCAGCGCTGTATCGGCTTTGTCCACATAGATTCCAGCGATGACATTCGGGAATGTATGAACCAGCGTAGCTGCCGTAAGCGAAATAATAGCGGCTGCGGCGATGCAGTACTTCTCGATCGCTCTGACACGCGTTCTCTTGCCAGCTCCCCAGTTGTATCCGATAGCAGGTTGAAGCGAGTCGCAGGTTCCATATAAAAGCGGTTGGACAAGACCCTCCGTATACATCAGTACGCCATAGATCGAGACAGCATTCTGTCCGCCGAGCCTTACGAGTATCATATTTAGGACAATCGAGGTTATGCGTCCTGCAATATTATTGAGGAAGTTCGGGACACCGCAGGAGATGATGCGGAGAATCAGGGCCTTGGAGAATGTCGGCTTTACAAAACGAAGTGTTCTCTTTCCTCTGATAAACGGAATTGTTGCTATCAATGCAGACAAGAACATGCCAAGGCAGGTTGCAAGCGCTGCTGACCAGACACCCCAATGGAATACGAGGATGAACACACCTTCAATCACGCCGGAAAAGACAGACATGAAGATATTGAGGCTCATGCTGGTCTTTATCTTTCCCGATATCCTCATAAAGTTATCCATCGCAAAGACGATTGTCGTTACAGGGGAGAAGAGCGCATAGACTCTCAGGTATAGTGTGGCAAGCTCCTTGAATTCACCTTCTGCCCCCATCGCACTCATCAGGAAAGGCGCCATAATGTACATCGCGGTGCCAAGGATGGCAGAGGATCCTATGATCATCAGCACAGCAAGGGAGAAGATGCCATTTGCTTCCTTCTGCTTTCCCTCTCCAAGACTTATGGAGATAGGAACGGAAGAGCCGACGCCGATCAGATCCGCAATCGAAAAGTTGATAATAACAAAGGGCATTGCCAGATTGATCGCCGCAAATGCCGTACTTCCAAGGCCTTGGCCTACGAACATACCATCGAAGGTCTGATAGAGCGATGAAGCAAGCATGCTTATTGCGCCGGGAATGGCCGCAAGAAGGAAAAGTCTAAAGGGCTTTGTCTGCCCAAAGAGCTTATCCGAGGTGGTCATATAATCCTCCAAGTTATAATTTCTTAAATTCTTCGCAAAGCGTTTCCGAAAGAAAGGCGAAGGCTTCGACAAACTCAACAGAGTATCTTTCCAGCGTCTTCTCCATTGCTCTGTCTTCCGCTTCATAGATAGGGGAAAGAAGGGAATCTGCATACGCTTTTCCCTTTTCTGTCAGATAGAGTGCTTTCTCCTTGTTTCCATTATCGTCATAATCGACAATGCCTTTCTGTCTAAGTGATTTGATAACGGAGTTTATCGTGGTCTTCGGCGTCATCAGCTCAAGAGAAAGCTGATGCTGTGTATGCTCCCTTCCATCGTTGAGCATATAAAGCACAGAAAGCTCATTCTCATTTACGCCTGATTTCCGTCCCACGTAATAGAATGCGCCGTCGATTTTCGATGTATCTGCCGTGATGCTGCTTATAGCTTCTCTTATTGTCATAAGCAGGGAGATGTTAGTACGATTTCGTACTATTGTCAATGTATGGAAAAGGGCCCGTTTCCGAGCCCTCCTTAATTACATGACGGTGCCGTCTGGGATGACAGCATTTTTGTTTATAACAATGATGCCATCATGTACTGAATACATATCATAATCACCTTCTGGGCGAGGAATATTGTCAATTCCGATTCTGCAATTAGCACCGATTCTAGCGTTCTGGTCGATAATTGCCTTCTTGATGATCGTTGCCTTTCCGATACCGATATTAGGAATGCCATTCTTTGCATTCTCTGCTTTCTCGGCTTCTGTCTCATAGTGCGTTGCACCCATGCAATATACTCCATCAAGCGAAGCACCTGCTTCGATGAAGGTTCTTACACCGATGATTGAGTTGACAATATATGCATTCGTGATAATCGAACCTTCGGATGTAAGGGAACAGGAGATATTGCAGAAGTTGGCCTTTGTTGCTGGAAGGTGACGGCGATGCGTATAGATCGGCATCTCTTCATCATAGAAGTTGAATGCAGGCTTTTCGGAAGCAAGATTGAGATTCGTCTCATAGAATGCCTTGATTGTTCCGATATCTTCCCAGAAATCATTGAAGAGATAAGTCGTGACTTTGCGTGTCTTTATGATTTCAGGAATGATTTCCTTGCCAAAGTCCGTCTTATCGTTGTTGAGAGCCTCTTCCATCGTATTGGCATTGAAGATATACATACCCATCGATGCCAGATATTCATTGCTCTCATTTCTATCGATTCCCAGCTGATCCTTTATGCACTTCTCTGATACTTTGTAGTCCGTGATATCCATATCCGGAGCCGGTTTCTCATAGAACTTCTTGATTGTGCCTTCATCATCTGCGCCGATGATTCCAAGTCCGGTTGCCTGTTTTCTCGAGATAGGCTTAGCCGCAATTGTCAGCTCTGCACCTGTCTCGATATGTCTATCAAGCATAGCTCTGAAATCCATGCGATAAAGCTGATCGCCTGAAAGGATGATATAGTAATCTGCATTCTGGTCATGGAAATGCTTCAGGTTCTTTCTTACAGCATCAGCTGTTCCCTGATACCATGTCTCGCTTGCATATGTCTGCTCAGCCGCAAGGATCTCTACGAATCCACCTGAGAACTGATCAAATTGATATGTGTTCGAAATATGATTGTGAAGCGATGCACTATTGAACTGAGTCAGCACGTAAATCTGCCTGACTCCGCTGTTAATGCAGTTTGAAATAGGAATATCTACAAGGCGGTATTTCCCTGCAAATGGTACAGCAGGTTTTGCCCTATCCATCGTCAGTGGGTAGAGCCGCGTGCCTCTTCCTCCTCCAAGAACGATTGCAATTGCTTTCTTCTTTTTGCTCATCCTGTTCCTCCTATATCCTTTCTCTTATGAGCATACTGTATAATTCAATATATTGCGAAGCCGAACTTTCCCAAGAAAAATCGGTTTTCATCGCATATGTGATGGCTTTTTCCATTTTTGCCTTGTCTTCATAGAGCTTGATAGCCCTATTGATCCCACCCAGAATCGAATCCTGCGAAAGATCGTCCATCAAAAAACCATCTCCATGTTCGCTGTCTTCCGTTATATCTATGATGGTATCGGCAAGGCCTCCTGTGCGCTTTGCAATGGGAAGCGTGCCATAGCGGAGCGAATACATCTGATTCAAGCCGCATGGTTCGTATCGGGATGGCATTAGGAAGAAATCCGCAGCACCCTCTGTCTCATGTGCTTTCTTATTGCTGAATGCTATGCAGACGGAAAGATTATTGTGCTGAGACGCCATCTCGCGAAGCCTTTCTTCATAGTGCTTGTCGCCTGTCCCGATGATTATCAGCTGCAACTGCTTTTTCAGAATCTCAGAAAGCGCCGGTGCATTTCCGCCAAGAAGCTCTGAAAAGCCTTTCTGGTCAGCTATACGGGAAATCATGGCAAAGAGCGGAATATCGGGATTGACCTCCAATCCATGCTCTTTCTGTATCCTTGCCTTGAGCGCTTTCTTTCCCTCTAGGTTCTTATATGTATAGTGTTCCTCGAAGAATGCATCTTTCGATGGATTCCACTCGTTTGTATCGAGACCGTTGATTATCCCATATAGATGCTTTTCCCGCTCTCGGAGAATTTCATCCATGCCACACCCAAATTCCGGCGTGGTTATTTCCTTTGCATAAGTGGGGGAGACTGTCGTTATGATATCGGCATCGCTAAGTCCAGCCTTCATCATGTTGAGTCTCATTTTGTCCCCATTGCCTGTCAATGCGCTTCTTGAAATCGCATCTCCGGAAAGGACAGCATCATAACGAGAAAAATCCCCCTGATAAGCAAGATTATGAATCGTGAAGATCGTATGCGCCTCTACCTTTTCCTCTTTCAGATAGAACGGTACGAGTCCAGCAGTCCAGTCATGGCAATGGACGATATCGGCATTCCATCCAGTTGCTTTCAGATATAATCCAACGCTCTTTGCAAAGAGCATGAAGCGTTCTGCGTTATCTGGATATGGCTCGAATGAGGTATCGCCGTATATACCACTGCGATTCGTGAAGTATGGATGCTGTAAGCCGACATACTCAACGCCGCCAACACGCTTCGACACGGTTGAAACCTCAGTTTCCAAGCCGAGCGAGCTGATAGAGAATCGAGCACTTTCCTTAAAGCCTTTTGCATCTATAAACGAGTACATCGGCATGTAAACCCTGACCTCCGCACCCTTTTTCCTCAGAGCCGGAGATAGTGAGCCGATGACATCAGCCAATCCTCCTGATTTAGAGAAAGGAACTGCTTCGCTTGTTACCATCAGGATATTCATAAAGAGAATTATGATTCACCAAAGTATGGAAAGCAAGAAAAAAACCGGAATATAAGTCAAAAAAGCGTCTTTTTGTCTGAATTATGAAAGCCTAATCTTCTAATTTCCCCTTCGAGGAAGTAATATTAAGAAAACTTCCCTAAAATTCTATTTCGCTAATTTTTGTAATTGTTTTAAATCCGAAGTTGGATTAGAATTTTTGATATGGAATACATGAGCGTAACAGAAGCTTCCAGACAGTGGGGCATATCAGACAGAAGGATAAGAGTTCTTTGCAACGGTGGAAAAGTCGATGGAGCTATCCGACTGGGATGGTCTTGGATTATCCCGAAAGATGCGCCAAAGCCATCTGACGGCCGTCATCTGAGAGCAATCAAGACGAGGAATATAAGGCCAGGTGCTGTTGATATCGATGAAATTGCAAGGCTACAGGCTGAACTGCCTCTTACATCCTCAATGCTCCTTTCTAAAGGTTATCAGGGCATAATCGCAAAGAACATAAAAATACTGCTCTCTGTCTGCGGCGAGAGCGTCAGCGAGAAGGAGATAAAAGCGATCTTTTCCGGAAAAGCTGTTGCGCATCTTCCTTTGGATATCCACCTTGTAATCATCAATTTCCGCTCAATAATGATGTCTTACATCACAAATAAGTACCGCATAAACCAGAATACGATCGAAGAGATTCATCGAAAGTTCCTGCAAGGGATAAACGATGTAAATCCAGATGCTTATCGCGATGGGCTTTGCCGCTTTCCCTATCGTGGAGAGGATAGGGCGGAGATAGGAATGCAGATTGTTGCGGCATTCCAGCAATGGGAAGCTTCATGGCAGAACTTCCATCCCCTTACAGCTGCTGTGATTCTATATGCGGAGATAATGAGAATCGAGCCTTACGAAGATTATTCCGAGATCTTCGCTTTCCTTGTGCTCTCCCTTGTGCTTGTTACAAATAATATTCTGCCACCGCTATTGCGCGAAGATGATGGGGATGAGCTGAGAGCAGCGTTCTTGATTGCTGCTAAGCGCGGCAATTATGAGGATCTTGCAACATTCATCGAGAAACGTATCTTCGACGCTTATGAGGGAGCAAGGGATGTATGACACGCTGATAGAAAATGCGCTGATTATTGATGGAAGCGGACGCGATGGCTTTGTAGGAAACGTTGGGATATCATCAGATCGTATTGCCTTTGTCGGAAGCAGTATGCCGAGGGGAAGAAGAATCATAGAAGGCCGCGGCCTTATCCTTACTCCCGGTTTTGTTGATATCCACACGCATACCGATCTTGAAGCATTGAGGAACAGTACGCTTGAAAATCGTTTACATCAAGGTATTACCACTGACTTAGGCGGCAACTGCGGAATCGGAACATTCCCAGCATCTCCACTTCTTCCTTCGACTGTAGAGGATGTGCTTGGAACCTATCCTGAGTGGACATGGACGGATTATACTTCTTTCAAAGATACGCTTACTGAGAAAGGCATCGGGAATAATCAGGCATTTCTTGCATCCCATACAGCGCTCAGGCTTGCGGTGATGGGAGAGGATTGCTCTCGTGAAGCATCAGATGGCGAGATTGCTGAAATGTGCGAACTGCTCGGATCTGCGCTCGATCAAGGTGCATATGGCTTCTCGACAGGGCTGTACTACGCGCCTTGCCTCTTTGCTTCCCGTAAAGAGCTTGAACGGCTTTTGATGGTCGTTGCAATGAAGAATAAGCTCTTCTCTGTCCATCATAGGTGTGAAGGGGATGATATCATAAGTTCTGTAGAAGAGGTTTTGTCACTGGCAAAAGATACGGGCGTACGCCTTGAGATCTCCCACCTCAAGACAATTGGAAAACGCAATAAAGACAAGATCGATACTGTTATATCGATGATTGAGAAAGCGCGTGAAGAGGGTGTTGATGTGAAATTCGATCAATATCCATATACCTTTGGTTCTACAAGCCTATTCTCGCTGCTCCCGCCCTCTATTCTGGCGCTTTCAAGGCTTGAGCAACGCCTTGCCCTAAGCCTTGAGAATGAAAGAGAGGATATTAAGAAGGAGATTCTGCATCCAAATGGCTGGGATAGCATCTATGCCATGGTCGGCCCTGAGGATATCAGGGTGATTCATCTTGATGGCGGCTCTCAATATAACGGTATGACGCTTTGCGAACTTGCAGAGGCGATGGGCGTTTCTGATCCGCTTGATGCGCTATTTGACGTACTATCTGAGGAAACGGGTCTTGCAGTCATGGAAGATGAAACGGAGAGTGAAGAGACGCTACTTAAAATAATGAAGCATCCTCTTATGTGCTATGGCTCTGATTCTCTCTATTCCTCGCCATCTCCGCATCCGCGCTCCTTCCATGCGGCGCCGCATTTCCTTTCTGAGTATGTAATCGGAAAGAAGCTCATGTCGCTTGAGGAAGGGATCAGGCGTATGACGAGCGAAGTCTGCTCTCGCGTTGGATTCAGAGAACGCGGCCTGATACAAGAAGGCTATATGGCAGATATCGCGCTCTTTCATCTTGATAGAATCGAAGAAGAAGGATGCATCCATGTATTTGTAAATGGCGTTCAGGCTATTGAGAATGGAAAGGCGCTTGGAACGCTTTCTGGTAGAGTTCTCTGATTATTCTTTGAATGAAGGGAGGAGCTGCCTTGTTCTTTCCTTCTCTGGATTTTTGAATATATCTAGGCCTTTCTTCTTGAAAAGGGCATTGTTTTCTCTTCCTCTTCTGATATATTTTCAT
>CAZURL010000080.1:0-2118 GCA_964623005.1 uncultured Spirochaetaceae bacterium | reverse complement strand
AAATACAAAAAGGCTTACGATTCTCCGACTATTTCTGCATGTTTCTGTTACAATTGAGGCGCTATGAGACTATTTATTTTCGACATGGGCAATGTCATCCTTGATAACATAGAAATCCTTTCTACCATCGCAAAGGGTATTGGAATCGATGAAAAGGAAATCAGAAAAGATTATTCGATTTATGACATGGCCATAATGGATGGCTATATGCTCACATCAGATTACTATGATCATATCGAGCGGAAGTACAAGGTGAAAGTCGAGGGAGAACCCTTTGCAGAGGCCTTCAAACCGACTGTGAATGAGTTCATGCTAGATGTCGTCGATCGTCTGAGAGAGCGAGGAAACCGATGTGTAATCGGCTCGAATACCTGCCATGAGCACTGGATGATTTCCCTTGAGATGGAAGGGCTGCCGCTTTCGCATTTCGATGCGTTGTATGCTTCTCATATCATGCATCTTTCAAAGCCGGAGACCGCGTTCTTCCGCTCTATTGCAGAGGCAGAAGGCTTTGACTATAGCGAGATTACATTCATCGATGATTTAGCTCGCAATGTTGAAGCTGCCGCATCCCTTGGAATCGAGACGTTTCAGTACGCTGGTGCTGAGAGAAATGCGTTAGCTGACCGATTTTTCTCAAAATATCTTATCTAATGCAGTTTTCTTGCATTATTTACGAATATTTTTTCACTCTGTTGACACGATTAACGCGGAAGCGTATAAAAAATGACAAGGAAAACTTTCAAGGAGGAGAGAAAAATGATTATTTCTGTATCATCCCTCCTTCTATCTGTCATCGTCCTTACATGCTGAACCACGGTTTCAGAGTAGTGATGATGCACAAGAGCCCGTGGTAAAAGAGTTACCCGGGCTGTTTTTTTTCCTGAAAGGAGCTGAAAAAATGGTCAATAGCAGAAAGAATAGCTATACGCTCGCAATTCTCGTGAACAACCGGTCGGGAGTGTTGATGAGAGTCGTTGCGCTCTTCTCAAGGCGTAGGTATAACATCGATTCGCTCTCGGTAAGCGAGACTGAGTTCCCTGATGTCAGCCGTATAACGATCGTTGTCCATGGCGACAGGGCCATAACCGAGCAGATTATCCGTCAGGTTGAAAAGCTTGTCGATGTAAGGAAAGTCTACGAGATGACCATGGAAGACTCCATTCAGCGAGAGCTTGTGCTTATCAAGCTGTGTGCTGATGAGAATACCAGAACGCATATTGTTGATATCGGGGATCTTTTTAAGGCAAAGGTTGTGGATGTAACCCCTTCTACAATTACGATGCAGCTTACAGGCAGCCTCGAAAAGCTCGATTCCTTCCTTGAGCTTGTAAGACCATATGGAATAGTCGAGCTTGTAAGAACAGGTATAACTGCGCTTGAAAGAGGCGCAAGACCATTGTCGGAAACTACCTTCGGTGATGAAGGTTGATATAGGAGATGTGTAAATGAGCACGATGTATTATGAAAAAGATGCGGATCTCTCGCTTCTGAAAGGTAAGAAGGTCGCTATTATCGGGTATGGCAGCCAAGGCCATGCACATGCATTGAACCTGCACGAGTCAGGTATTGATGTAGTCGTAGGACTCTACAATGGCTCAAAGAGCTGGGCAAATGCAGAGGAAGCCGGCTTAAAGGTCATGACAACGGAAGATGCTGTCAAATGCTCTGATGTTGTAATGATTCTCGTCAATGATGAGAAGCAGGCAAAGCTCTATCACACATCGATTGAACCGTATCTGAGAAAAGGCATGTACCTTGCATTCGCTCACGGCTTCAACATCCATTTCGGACAGATTGTCCCACCTCAGGATGTGAATGTCATCATGATTGCTCCTAAAGGCCCTGGCCACACGGTAAGAAGCCAGTATCAGGAAGGAAAGGGCGTTCCTTCGCTCATTGCAGTTTATCAGGATCCATCTGGCGACAGCGAAAAAGTAGCACTTGCATATGCTGCGGCTATTGGCGCTGGTAAGGCTGGAATCTTTGTAACATCGTTCAAGGAAGAGACGGAGACCGACCTCTTTGGCGAGCAGGCTGTTCTCTGCGGCGGCGTTTCCCATCTTATCAAGGCAGGTTTCGATACTCTCGTAGAGGCAGGCTATCAGCCGGAGATGG
>CAZURL010000079.1:0-9666 GCA_964623005.1 uncultured Spirochaetaceae bacterium | reverse complement strand
TTGGTTCTTTCATATGTCTCCTTGAGCTTTTCTACCTCTTCGACTGTCTCTGCTACTGCAATCGAGTGGCGGAGCAGGGCAAGCGCTTTCCAGTAACGTGCTGCAATCGCATCGGCTTTCATGCGTTCCTCTGCATTCTCTAAAAGCGATTCATGGCGAAGCATATAGAATCTTGAGATGACAGCGCTATCTACGGAGAGAACACGGGAGACTGCGCTTATAAACGATGCGCTCTCAACCTCCGGAAGCGAGAGAAGATATACCATGAATCTTCGCCGCGCAATCTTCTTTTTCAGCGCTTTCCTAAGTTTTTCCTCTCTTGCTGAGACATGACCGTCAGGCCCTGCGTTCTCGACAATATAGTCAATGATCTCTGCAATCTCCATCTCAAGAGGATTTACGCTTTCCGTCTTTTCCTCTTCTATATATTCTTCGGCTTCTTTTGAGAATGTCGGGACAATGTATCCATGAAGCTTCTCTTCAAGATAGTTGTTCGATGCTGGTATATCTGAATAGAAGAGCGCTCTTTCACTCTTTTCACTATTGCGCTTCTTTTTCATGTACTGCATGCAGTGGTATCGGCAAATCTGTGTCAGATAACCATTGAAGGTAAGTCCTGAAATGTGGAATGCGCTTACGATCCTGTCTATATCCTTTACAATATCAATAAAGAAAGCAGCGGCATCCTCTTCGGGAAGGGAAAGATTCCGCTGAGGAATAAGATAAAGAAGTATTTTGGTTCGTTCTTTTATCTCGTTTTCAAGACTTATCTTCTCAGCGCTTTCATCTTCAAGCGCATTGTATCTTAGGACTGTTTGGCTAAATGCTCTATCTTCTTCATTTGTGAAATACTTCTTCACAGAACCCTCCTTTACGGCAAGGTTCTGTTGCAGTATCTATGCCAATCACTGCAAAAGGTTATGTCAAAGCAATTTGCAGATTTTTTCCTCTATGAGTTTCTCCGCTTCATTGAGATTCATATTGAGTGTAACGCCTGAGGCATGCATATGGCCGCCTCCTCCAAGCTCGCCTGCAAGTTTACCAACATCAAGTCCACCATGGTGCTTACTTCTCATTCCGATCTCAATGGAATCTTCCTTCTCTTTGAAGAAGAAGATTGCTCTTACCCCATCTGCTTCAAGAAGAGAGCCATAGACTGCATCGCTCAGTCTTTCTTCGCCCATCTCCTTTGGTTGGGTGCAGAAGATTACCTTCCCATCAAGCACTTGGCGACAATTCAGGATTATCGAAGCGACGTCCTTTATTTCGTCAAGCTTTCTTCCATCATGAAGCTCGTCATAGACATCGTACGGAGAGACGCCTGCTTCTGTCATATCTGCAACGCGGCGAAGCGAATCGGGTGCTGTCTTTTCACTTAAAAAATGATAGAAACCTGAATCAGTTGCAAATCCAAAATAAAGGTAGTAGGCAAGTTCTTTTGTTAATTCTATCCCAAGTTCTCTTCTCACTTGATCGACAAGCAGTGTTGTGGAAGGGGAGTCTGGTACGATGTAGCTCATGCCTTCCTCTGTAAAAGGCTCGCCGGATGAATGGTGGTCGATGCAGATTGTCTTTAAGGCAGAGAGTGCCTTGAATGGTTCTCCTGGACGGTCAGGAGTGGAACAATCGAGTACGATTACAAGTGGATTCGTTTCAATCAAGGATAGAGGCGCTTCTGTCAGGAACTCGCTTTCAAACCGTTTGATATCCGAACGGATGAATGTCCCTTCATTCAGCAGCGTACATTCCTTTCCCAGTGCTTTGAGGATTTCCCTCATTGCAAGCGATGAGGCTATCGCATCGCCATCGGGGTTACGATGGGCAATTACGATAGCACGTTCTGCGTCTTTTATTGCAGCTAGAAGTCTTTTATCAACTGGCGGAAATATACTTGCCGTCATCGGTTATCATCCTTGGTTCAGTGCGGTTGATGACATTGTCCCTGTCGACAATCACTTTTGTGACGTTCTTTATCGATGGAATATCATAGCTGATACCGAGCATAAGATTTTCAACGATTGAGCGAAGCCCTCGAGCGCCAGTCTTCTGTTCGAAAGACTGTGTTGCGATTGCATCAATTGCATCATCGGTGAAGCTGAGATCTATTCCATCAAGTGCAAACGATGTCTCGTACTGCCTGATTATCGAATTCTTAGGCTCTGTGAGGATTCGCGTTAAATCGTTTTTGCTGAGATTGTTCAGCGTAACATGGACAGGAAGCCTTCCGATAAACTCTGGTATAAGGCCAAACTTCACAAGATCATCTGGATGAAGCTCTCTGTAAAGCGATTCAAGATCCTTCTCTTCCTTGTTGACGATCGTTGCGCCAAATCCCATCGAAGAGGTTGCAACACGCTTCTCGATGATTTTATCCAGCCCAACAAAAGCGCCTCCGCAGATGAAGAGGATGTTGGAGGTATCGATCTTGATCATTTCCTGATTCGGGTGTTTCCTTCCACCCTGTGGAGGAACGGAGGCAACAGTGCCTTCTATGATTTTCAGCAGAGCCTGTTGCACGCCTTCGCCAGAGACGTCACGGGTAATAGAGACATTCTCACCTTTCTTTGAGATCTTATCGATTTCATCGATGAAGATGATTCCGTGCTGTGCGCGAGGAATATCGTAATCAGCGGCCTCGATGAGTTTGAGAAGGATATTCTCCACATCCTCTCCTACATACCCGGCCTCTGTGAGCGTTGTTGCGTCGGCAATTGCAAATGGAACATCGAGCTTTTTCGCAAGCGTACGAGCCAGAAGCGTCTTTCCGGTTCCGGTAGGGCCGATCATCAGAATATTTGACTTATCGATCTCAACGCCTGATTCAGCGATCTTCTTTGCATATTTGACTCTCTTATAGTGGTTATACACCGCAACAGAGAGAACTTTCTTTGCTGTATCCTGCCCGATCACATATTGGTCAAGGTACTCTTTAAGTTCGCTTGGCGCTGGGATTTCCTTGATTTCGACAACACTGTCTTTATCTGATGGGATATCGAACTGTCCAAGGATGTCATTGCAGGTGTCAACACAGGATTCGCAGATTGCAACGCCCGGGCCAGAGACAAACCTTACGCTTCCATCAAGCGGACGGCCGCAGAATGAACAGTATTTGGAGTTTCGTGCCATACTACCTCCTCATGACCTTGTCCACGATACCGTATTCAAGGGCTTTGTCTGCATCCATGTAGTAATCTCTGAGGATGTCCTTAGCGATTTCATCCTCGCTCTTTCCTGTATGTACTGCCATCAGGCGACGAGTGACTTCATTTATTCTCTGAAGCTCTTTCGATGTGATGACGATATCGCTAGCCTGACCTTCGGCGCCGCCTGAGGGCTGATGGATCATGACGCGTGCGTTTGGAAGAATCGAGCGTTTTCCCGGCGCGCCTGCCGCAAGGAGAATCGCAGCCATTGAACAGGCTTGCCCCATGCATATGGTAGACACATCGCAGCTGATGTATTGCATTGTATCGTATATGGCAAGACCGGCTGTGACGCTTCCGCCTGGGCTGTTGATATATAAGCTGATATCTTTCGTAGGCGATTCGCTTTCAAGGAATATAAGCTGAGCCACTACCAAATCGGCAGTGGCGTCATTGATCTCCCCATCAACAAAGATAATCCTATCCTTTAAAAGACGGGAGAATATATCATACTGTCTTTCGCCTGTTCCCGACTGCTCTACGACATAGGGAACAAGCGTATTCATTCTTTCGTTCAAAATCACTCCTCTTCGTTTTCTGCCCCTGCATTGTTAAGATACTCGTTGTATCCGAGTTCCTTGCCGGGCTTGAATGTGTTGTTCTCCAACAGGAATGGGACGACTTTAGAGAACTGAAGATCATCTTTCAGGATTTTCTCATAGTACTCTTTGTTATCATCTGTCACATTGCTGTATCTTTCATCCCAAGCTTTCTTAAACTCCTCATCATCGATAGGGAAGTTCTCGTAATCCTTGATCTTGTCGAGAATCAGATGATTATTGAGATTCTTTATGCAGCCATCCTTCCAAGAATCAAGAAGCTGTTCTTTTGTCGAATCCTGCATTTTCAGGAAGCTCATGATCTGGTTTTCCGTAAGACCGGACTGGTGGCAGAAATTCCTCCATGCTGACTCAAGCTCTGCATTAAGCATCGAAGCGGGAATTGTAATCTCCGTTTCAGCGCTGATTTTATCAAGAAGAGCATTGATCTTATCGTTTTTGAGCCTTTCTTCGAGTTTTTCCTCGAAATCCTTTCTGATACCATTCTTTAGATCTTCGACAGTCTTGTACTCGTCCTTTACATCCTGTGCAAACTCATCATCTACTTCTGGAAGCTCTCGGACTTTGAGATTAGAAAGCTTTATGCGAAGCTTGATTGTCTTTCCCTCATAGCCGGGAACATGATCTTCTTCGGTATAGCTTTTTTCGACGATTTTCTCTTCGTCTTTTTCCATGCCGACAACATCGTTATCGAACTTATAGAAGTTGTAGCCAGTGCCGATTGTGAAGGTAAAGCCTTCGCGCTTTGTTGATTCGATATCATTGCCATTCTCATCAAGCTCGGCAAAATCGACTGTAGCGATATCATCATTCTCAGCCTTTCCATCCTTTGCTTTTACGATGGAGTTCTGCTTGCGAAGCTCTTCGATCTCATTGTTGATATCTTCATCGCTAATCTTTACAGAAGGTACTTCGACCTCGAGGCCTTTATATGACTTAACATCGAAACGGGGATAGATATCATAGACAACCGTGTATGTTACATCCTCTCCCTTCTTGAATGGAACAAGCTTTTCCTCATCCTGGAGAACCGGCGTGGAGAAAGCGAGAGGCTTGTCATTGAAGTCGAGCTTATCAAGTTCGCTTGTGAGGTATTCTTCCATTGCATTGAATGAGCTTTCCTCTCTGATCATCTCTCCGAACTTCCTTTCAACGACAGAAGAAGGAACCTTTCCCTTGCGGAATCCATCAATCTGGATTGTCTTTGCATAATCAGCAAGCTTCTTCTGATAAGCTTTCTCTAGGGTTTCAGCATCAATCGTAAGGGTCAGTGAAGCTTGGGAATTATCCAGAAGCTTTACATTATTCTCATCCATAAACAGTACTTCCTTTATTATTTTTTAGAACCAAAGTGCTCTAGCAAAGTAAATATAATGAAATTCAATGGCGTTGTCGATGCCTTTCAAAAAGTCTTGCTGTTTTAAGATGTAAGGAGAAAGAAAAAGAGGCTGTTGCCTACCATCGTGCAACAGCCTCGTGTTATCAGAAATCCATGTCCATATCGCCGAAATCTGCTTCCGAGATATCCATGATCTCTTCCTGCGGTTCTGCCGCCTGAGCGCTGCCTGAGAAGTTCAAGCCCAGCTGCTGCGCCATTGGCACGAACTCTGAAAGGTACTGGCTTTCATCAAGTCCCGCGATAAGCGCTGGAAGACTGAGAACAATCTGAGACTCGTTGATAGGAATGGAGAACTCAGCGTCGAAGGTGATTTCATTGAAGTTTTTATCTTCGTACACGACGTGGATTGTGTGCTTCTGTCTCATCACCGTCTCCTGTCTTCTTGTGCGCGGAGAGTACTCAGCGCTAGAACCGCCATCAACAGAGACCTCTGCCCAATCAAGTGCACGATAGCTCGTGCCATCAATCTCGATAGTTCTGTTATCGATATAGATCGTATGTTGCTTTCCATATGAATACAGGAACAGGGCAATGAGAATGATTACAACGATTACGCCAAGGCGCACGAAGAATGATAGATTGAAGAATTCCTTCACGTTTATGTTTTTCATGCCTTAGCTCCTTCGCTTTGCAATGTTGCAAGCTGCTTAGCTGTTTCAGCTTTCTCCCTTCTCGTTCTGATTTCATAGAGTACGAGAGATAGTGTGATAACGCCGTACGATACGAATACGCGGAAGAATTCTCCGATCTGAGCCTGTCCCATCAGTTTCATTCCAGCCTGAGGCGCTAGGATGAACATAAGGTGGAACAGAATGATTCCCAAAAATACGTTCTTGATCGAAGCTTTCGATACCGAGGCTCCTCCGACAAGCAGTGCCGCAATACTGAACATACCAATCTGCGAATGGGAGTTGTATGTGTTGAGCGTTCCCATGTTCGAAAGGTAGATAATCATACCGTAAGCGGCAAAGATCGTTGAGATGACGATAGCTAGTATTCTTGTCCTCTCTACCTTTATACCTGCTTCCCTTGCAACCTCCATATCCTGTCCGACAGCTCTCATATCCTGTCCGATCTTTGTCTTTCTGAACCAGACGATCACGAGGCAGAGAAGGGCGATAAGGATGATTGTCAGGAACGGAATCTTGATTTCCCCGAATGAGATTGCCCAGAAATTATCAATCGACTGACGCACATTGATAAGGTCGATCGTATTTCTTACGCCATAGCCGCGTGGAAGGATTACCTGATCGGAGGAGAGTGGGATAACCGAACCCATTCCGTAGAGCACTACGAGCTGATAAACACCGTTCATGAAGTAGCTGATCATGTAGCTGGTGATCATCTCTCTGCCTTTTGCCATATTGAGCATCTTTCCGCAGAACCATCCAAGGAGCATTGCAATCGGCGTTGCGATGATAGCTGCAAGCAAAAGCCCCGGAATACCTACTACATTCCAATCGCTAATGAAGATAATGCCGATCTGTCCGGCCATAGCGCCGAGCGTCATACCGAAGTTCAGTCCCATGCCAGCCATGATAGGAATCAATAGCGACAGCACAAGGAAGCTGTTTCGCATCAGCCTTGTTATTATCTGGCTCAGAAGATAAGAGCCTGAATATCCTGCAAGGGGTATGCAGATTACACAGAGCACTATGAAGATGATAGGTACAATGTTGTTTGATAGAAATTTCTTTAAATCGAACGCTTTTTTCATCTTGATGCCCCCGATTTCCTTGTCAGAGCATAGAGGATCATACCGTTGGAAACGATGATTCTGAGTACTTCTGACATATCAGTGTGAATCAGGTTGTTCATAACCGATGGCGTCATCGTCACGATTCCCTGATAAAGTATCGTTCCGATAATAACATTCGGAATCGATGCCTTATTTACCGTTGCACCTCCGATAAGGATTGCAGATACAGCCGGCATAGCCATGTACATAGGGCCTTGATAGAGCTGGATGAATCCATAGCCCTGCTGGTAGCAGAGGATGCCGATTGCACCAAGCCATGTCGACAGAATAACAGAGAGTGTGCGCTGCTTATCTATGGAGATACCTGATGCTCTTGCGAATATCGGGTTAGAACCGACTGCGGTCATAGCCGTACCCGTCTTCGTATGGAAGAATGCCCAGATAGCAAAGGCGAAGATAGCGAAGAATAGAATCTCGCCGAATGAGATCGTGACAGTTCCAATCTTCAATGCAAGGGCGTCATGAAGGATTCCAGCATAGAAGCCATCCGTGCTTATTGTCGTTCTCAGGCCGCTTCCGGAATATCCCCAGACCATGGTAGGTGAATGATAGGGGAGGATGAGCCACATAATGGACATGAATGCAACAGAAGAAAATCCTACATAGGTTGCAATCATCATCTCGCTGCCCTTAACTTTGTTCAGAAGCTTTCCATATCCCCAGCCGAAGATTATTGCAAAAGGTGTGGAGTAGAGCATAGCAAGGAAAAACGATATTGGCCCCTGTATGCCTGTCTCGATAGCAAGTGTTGCTCCTAAAAGTCCTGAAATGATTCCCAGTGGCAGACCGAAGTTGAGTCCGCATCCAGAATGGATCATCGGAACCATGGCAAGTACCATCAGCGAGTTCATTCCGAATCTTGCAAGGATGTCAGAAAAGGATGCTCCGACTCTGATGCCAACAAACGGTGCAATCACAAAAAGAAGTACCAAGAATCCTGCGATAATAAGCCTAGGCAGTCCGAAGGACGCAACAAATTCCTTTATCTTATCCATTACATTGCCTCCTTCTGTGTCTTTCCAACCATGAGAATTCCAAAATCCTCGCTTGGCGTAGAAGCTGGCAGTATGCCAGATACCTCTCCATCGGTTACGATTGCGATTCGATTGCAGCACTGACGCAGCTCTTCAAGTTCCGACGATACCATAACGATAGTGACGCCATATTCCTTGTTGTATTTCCTCAGCGCATCAAGAACGAGTGCCTTTGCTCCGATATCGATACCTCGAGTTGGCTCCGATACGAAAAGAATTTTCGGTTCGAGCGCGAATGCTTTCGCAAGACATATTTTCTGCTGATTTCCACCGGAAAGCTCTTTTGCTTTCTGCTTTGAGGATGTGCATTTGATCTGGAGCTGTTCGATATACTCCTCTGTAACGTCCTTGATAGCTTTCTGGTCTCTCCACTTGATCAGTCCTCCGAAATACTTCTTGAGGAATTTGTTGTGGATCTGCATTGCAGGGAATGCAATATTCCATTCAAGGGATTCATCAAGCAGAAGTCCCACGCCGCGCCTGTCTTCGGAAACGAATGCAAGCGATGCGTCAAGGCATGCGCGTGGATTGTTGAGTTCTATAGGCGTTCCGTTGAGTTCGATAGTACCGCCTGCTGGATAGAGCCCCATGATTCCATTTGGAATACCGATCTTGCCCTGGCCTGCAAGGCCTCCGATTCCCAAGAACTCTCCCTGATGAACCTCGAGGTTGACGTTCTTTACCGTCTCGCCTGGCATATCGACCCAGAGATTCTTTACAGATAGTACGATTTTATCAGAAAGAGGACTGTCTTCTCCTCTATTGCTCTTTGTTTCTACGTCACGTCCGACCATCAGCCTAGCCATTTCAGCAATCGAAGTCTTCTGCGCTTCAAGTTCATTGATGATTCGTCCATCCCTCATGACGATGACTTTGTCGCAGACGTCGATTATTTCCTGAAGACGGTGAGTGATGAAGATCACAGAAATTCCATGCGCTGAGAGATTCTTTATTGCTTTGAGAAGCATCTCAGCTTCTTTTTCCGAGAGAACAGCTGTGGGTTCGTCAAGGACAAGAAGTCTTATGGAACTCTTTGAAATCTCTCTTGATATCTCTGTGAACTGCTTATGTCCAACAGGCATTTCTGAAACATGCATATTTTCGTCGAGCGAAACACCTAGTTTTTCAATAGCCTGTATTGCCTGCTTCTGGAGTTCTTTTCTGTCTATTGTGTTTGCCCTTGGCCCGAATACCAAGGAGAGAATGCTTTTATTTTGAGGTTCTCTATTAAGAAGGATATTTTCAGCTGCTGTGAAGCCGGGGAGGAGAGAAAACTCCTGATGAACCATGCCTATCCCGGTTTTCAACGCATCCAGAGGGGATGTAAACTTAACTTCTTTTCCATCTATGAGGACATTGCCCCCATAACCGCCCGTCTGCTGTATGACGTCCATTCCGAAGAGTATATTCATCAGCGTACTTTTTCCAGCGCCGTTCTCTCCGACGAGGCCTAGAACCTCTCCTTGTTTCAGCGTAAAGCTAACGTCTTTCAGTACGGGGTTGCCATTATACTCCTTGCTGACGTTTTTCATCTCCAGCAAGGGTTTTGTAATCTCACTCATCATTACCTCTTATTTTCACATAAGAAAAGGGGAGGGATCCCTCCCCTTTTGGTTAAATTCAGAAGTATATTACTGGAACTCCTTTCCTGTCATGTAGAATGCCCATTCAGGAATCTCAATGTCAGTGTTGCCCATGTAATATCCTGGAT
>CAZURL010000078.1:0-9710 GCA_964623005.1 uncultured Spirochaetaceae bacterium | reverse complement strand
GTTTGAGTATGAATCAAACGACCTATATGGTATATTTTTCTTATGCATATTCCGTCAAAGCTGAAAACGATGACTATAAGGCGAAGGCTTGCTGTATCCAACATCCTCATGCTCCTTCTGCCTATTGCGATAGTTTTCTTTATTGCTTTGCTTTCTATTGCGATTATCTTCCATATTGTCATTACCAGCGATGAATCTGCATTCGATGCATTTGAAGCATTCTTAGGTGATGATGGACTAGAAGGGCTTGTCTCTTCGATATCGCACTCAGAGTATGCCGCAGCGCTTCGTCTTACGCTGGATATGAACTCGATGCATCTCTTCATAATGCGCAATGGCGATCTGATTTTCTCCCATGGCACTGTCAATGATAATGAGAAGATTCTTATCGACGTCGCCAGTATTCTCGATTACAATGGCTCGGCCACAAAGGATGGACGTACGCTTCTTGTTAACGAGGTTGTAAATGATAATGATATTTATCGTATATTCGTATTTGCCGGTTCGAATTTCCCCTCCGATCGCGCACTCAGGATTGCGGCTATCATAGTCCTTTGTCTGATTGTCATCACAGCAGTTCTTTCTATATTCCTTACAAACAGGTTCCTCACGCGCTTTGTCTTCAAACGCATAGAAGCGCCTTTGGATATCCTCTCAAAGGGCGTTGAGGAGATTGGAAGCGGCAATCTTTCCTATAGGATAAAATACAGTGAGAATGATGAGTTCCTTCCGATCTGCAATGAGTTTAACAACATGGCAGAAAAGCTCCATGAAGCGATAACAAATACGCAGAGGGAGGAAAAGAGCAGAAAAGAACTCTTTGCCGGACTTTCCCATGATATAAGATCGCCGCTGACATCCATACAGGCATATGTCGAGGGGCTTATCGATGGCATTGCAGATACACCGGAAAAGGAATCCCGTTATTTGAGAACAATAAAGGCGAAGGCAGAAGATATCGAGCGGATGGTCTCAAGCGTATTTCTATTCACTGAGCTTGATATGGATAATTTCCCTGTCGATTTTATCGATAGTTACCTTGATGAAGAGGTCATGGAGTTTGTTCGCGTCAATGGGCCGTCATTCCAAGACAGAGGACTTTTAATTCAGACAGGGACTCTCGATCATGCAAAAGTCTCATATGACAAGGTGATGATATCGCGGTTATTAATGAACATAACTGAAAATAGCGTAAAATATAAAGATAAGGCGGAAGCGCACTTAGTTATATCTATAAAGAAGACGAAAGAGAACATTTTGCTTATTATGGAAGATGATGGGCCAGGTGTTCCTGAGGAGGATATCGATAGGCTCTTCGATGTTTTCTATCGAGGTGATAGAGCGCGCCGCAATCCGGCAGAAGGCAGCGGACTAGGACTTGCGATAGTCAAGCGTGTGATGACTCGGATGGGTGGCTCTATAACGGCTGAAAACAAAGTGCAGGGCGGCCTTAAGATAACCGCAGCATTCCCAGAAGGAGGGAAGAATGCAGAAGATACTGATAATAGAAGATGACAACTCGATTGCATCGATAGAGAAGGACTATCTTGAAGTCAGTGGCTACTCCGTAACTATAGCAGAGGATGGGCGAATTGGCCTTGAGCTGGGACTTTCGGGCATGTTTGACCTTATAATCCTTGATCTGATGCTCCCGCGTCTCGATGGTTTTTCCGTTTGCAGGCAGCTTAGGGAGAAGATCGATATCCCGATTCTGATGGTCTCTGCAAGAAGAGAGGATATAGACAAGATAAAGGGCCTTGGCCTCGGGGCTGATGATTATATCGAAAAACCGTTTTCGCCGAATGTCCTCGTTGCGCGTGTGAAAGCAAATCTTGCACAGTACGCAAGGCTAAGTGGCCGTGAAGAGGTCACGGGCCGCATTACGATAGGGCCGGTTGAGGTAAATACGGAGTCGATGCGGGTCTTTGTCTCTGGAAAGGAAGTCATTCTAAAGAGAAAGGAGTATGAGATCCTTCTTTTCCTGATGCTTCATCCGGATTCTGTTTTCAGCAGAGAAGATCTGTATGACAGAATCTGGGGAATGGATGCCTCTGGTGATAGCTCTACAGTCACTGTTCATATAAATAGGCTGAGAGAGAAGATCGAGAAAGATCCGTCAAAACCTGAATTGATACAGACTGTCTGGGGTGCAGGTTATCGATTCTGTGGGATTTGTTAGCATCCTCTTCACCTAATGTTTATCCAAATTTTATAATGATGCTTCATCATGCTTGGGGTGGAGTAGAATTTTAGATGCGACTTATCAGCCATATTCTTATAGCGCGACACATGGCAACTGATTTAGGAATGTCATTCATACAGAGAAAAGCGTTCATTGCAGGATGTTCAGAGCCTGATTGTCTTCCGTATACGCATCTCAGGGGATTTTTCAAGGGAACGGGAGTGAGCGGACATCGCTGGCCTAATATTGCGCCATGTATCAGAGAATTGGTGGGAAAGACCATGTTCTCTTCTTCTGATATCGTAACGTTCTTCCGTCTTGGAAGATTGTGCCACTATCTTGTAGATGCTTTCACATTTCCTCATAATCCGTGTTTCCCAGGTACGCTCTCCGAGCATATGGAGTACGAAGATAAGCTACATAAGTACCTTCTGGATAATCTGGAAGATATGAGCGTTGCTCCGGAGAATGTTTCCGGTTTCTCTACAGCTTGGGTATTCAACCTCCACAATGAATACTATGAAAGTGAACATAATATCGTGAGTGACGTGCGCTACTCGCTTATGGTGCTCTATGCCGCTGTCTATGCGCTCTCCGATATCGTTCCAAAGAGCAACGGCATTGCGATTGCAAAAGGCCACGCCTGATAAATCCTGAAAAGAATCCTCATATCAGCGATGATGCATCGGTTCTGTGAGCATCATCGTTTTTTGTTGATTATGTATAATAGTTGATGTATCAATAATTGCAGGAGCAACTATGAACGATATCGTTATGAAATTCGATAGGGTCTTCTGCTTTCTGAGGGGGAATATCAGGCCACATACATATGAATTAGGGCTTGGCCCGGGACAGCCAAGGGTGCTTATGTACCTCCAGCGATTTGGTGAGAGCTATCAGAGGGATGTTGCCGAGTATTATCAGATCGATCCGGGAAATGTTTCCCGTATGGTGGAAAATTTGCTGAAAAATGGCTTTATTACCCAGAGACAATGCCCCAGCGATAGACGAGCCAATTCCATAGCGATAACGGAAAAAGGCTCTGAGGTAATAAACAAATGGTGTGAATATCTTGAGGCGGCAGAGGATAAGATGCTCTCATCCATCTCAGATGAAGAGAAGAGTTATTTCTCTGCCATCCTTTCCCGTATCGAGAACAATTTCAAAGAAGGTGCGGAATGAATGGAATAAAGCGCCTTTTCAAATATATGGGAAAATATAAGCGAGATCTTTATATCGCATGCTTTCTGGTGTTTATCGAAACATCGTTCGAGCTTGTGATTCCCACGCTTATGGCTTCTCTTATCGATAACGGCGTCGCTAGAGGCGATTTCCCCTATATGGTGAGAATCGGCCTGCTGATGGGCGGCTCTGCGCTTCTTGCGCTTTTTACAGGACTGTTATATGCGCGTTTTGCCGCGCGCGCTGCATATGGCTGGGGTGAGAGGATAAGGGAATGTGAATACAGGAAAATCCAGACCTTCGCATTCACGGATATAGATCGATTTGCCACATCCTCCCTCGTTACGCGCCTTACAAGCGATATCACGGTAATGCAGAATGCGATAAACGGAGGATTGAGGCCGCTTGTGCGAAGCCCTGTGCTTCTGTTTCTGGGAATAGGGCTATCCTTTACGCTCGATGCAGAGCTTGCATTCATCTTTATCGTAATAACTCCGATTCTCTTCATTGTGCTTTTTCTCATTCTTCGTGCCGTTGCGCCGATGTACTCAAGGCTTCAAGCGGCGATAGATAGGATGAACTCTGTAATTGAGGAGAATGTCAGAGCAATAAGGGTTGTGAAAGCCTTTGTGCGTGGAGACTGGGAAGAAAAACGATTCCGGGATGAAAGTGAACACTACCGTCAGGTAGGAGAGAGGACAAATAGAGTTGCCTCTCTTAATATGCCATTTTTTCATCTCATGCTCTATTCTTCGATCGTTATGATTCTTCTCCTTGGAGGCGCAAGGATACTCTCAGGCGATCTTGCGGTAGGAGAGCTTACCGGTTTCTTGAGTTATGTCATGCAGATTCTTAACTCAATGATGATGATATCCAATGTATTTCTATTGCTCTCCCGTACCGTTGCAAGCGCGGTACGTATTGTAGAAGTGCTTGATGATGAGCCGTCGATCAGGAATCCTGAGAATCCTGTAATGGCTGTAAAGGATGGAAGCATTGAGTTCTCCGATGTCACATTCCGCTATAAAGGAGGACGAGGCGAGGCAACCCTTTCATCTATCTCGCTTAAGATTGAGAGCGGTATGAGCGTAGGCATTGTCGGCGGTACAGGGTCTGGCAAATCAACGCTGATCAGTTTGATTCCACGCCTTTATGATGTCTCAGCAGGTGCTGTGTATGTTGGAGGCGTCGATGTAAGGGACTACGATTTAAAGACGCTCCACGATAATGTTGCTGTTGTGCTTCAAAAGTCCGTGCTCTTTTCCGGAAGCATCCGGGATAATATGAAATGGGGAAAAAAGGATGCAAGTGATGAGGAAATCTGGGCAGCCCTTGATAAAGCCGCCGCATCTTCGTTTGTAAGAGAGTTTCCCGGCAATCTTGATTACGATCTTGGACAGGGTGGCGTGAATGTCTCTGGCGGTCAGAGACAACGTCTTTCGATTGCGCGTGCGCTTATATCCAAGCCACGTATTCTCATACTTGATGATTCGACAAGTGCGGTAGATTCTGCAACGGAGAAGGCGATACACGATGCGCTCTCACATCTTGTCGGCGTTACGAAGATTATTATTGCAGAGCGTATTTCTTCTGTAAGGAACCTCGATATGATCATCGTTCTCTCTGATGGAAGGATAGAGGATTCAGGCACGCATGATGAGCTTCTTTCCCGTTCCTCTATTTACCGCGAAATCTATGAGAGCCAGATGAAGGGAGGACGGAATGCGTAGGCAATATACTTCAAAGAAACCGAAGAATCTTCGATATACGCTTTCACGCTTTGCTGGCTACCTGAGACATCAGAGCTTTCTGTTGCTGCTTGTCATCGTTCTTGTCTTAGGCGCTGTTTCCGCAGATCTCTTCGGCACATACATGATTCGTCCGATCGTAAACGGAATACTTGCCGGCGGCGGTATGCCAGAGCTTGTGGGGAAGGTCATAATCGTCGCTTCTTTTTACATTATCGGCGTGATCTTCTCTCTGCTCTATTCCCAGATAATCGCAGTGGTTGCACAGCGCTTTGCAAAGGATTTACGAGGTGATTTATTTTCCCATCTGGAAACCTTGCCTCTGAGCTTCTTTGACAAATGGAAGCATGGCGATGTCATGAGCCTATTCACAAATGATGTAGACACTGTTCTTGATGCGATGAACAATAGCTTTGCCGCAGTTGCGAAGAGCTTTGTCCAGATTGTCGGAACAATGACGCTTATTATCATCCTAAATTGGCGGCTCTCTCTGATTGTTGCGATCTCTTACCTCTTTATGATTCTCTACATAAGGTACAGCGGAAAGCGGAGCAAGGCGTATTACAACAAGATGCAGAAGACGCTTGGAGAACTCGATGGCTATGTGCAGGAGATGGTGACGGGGCAGAAGGTTGTCAAGATATTCTCCCATGAGGAGGAGAATGTCAGGAAGTTCTCAGAGAGAAACAAGCGGCTCATGGATGCAGGCTACGGCGCTCAGCGTTATGCTGCTTCTATGGTTCCGGCCGTTGTCACTATCTCATATGTAAATTATGCAATCGTTGCCTTTGTAGGTGGTGTAATGGTGATGAAAGGCTGGATGGATCTTGGCTCTCTTGCTAGCTATCTTGTCTTTGTAAGGCAGTGCGCGGCGCCTATTAATAACTTCACGAACCAGATGAACTTTCTCTTCTCAGCTCTTGCTGGGGCTGAGCGGATATTCAATGTCCTCGATGAAAAGAGCGAGATCGATAACGGTAGCGTAACACTTGAAAAAGAGAAGGATGGATGGTGCTGGGTAAAGGACGATGAGCGCATACCGCTTTGCGGCGATGTGAGATTCGAGGATGTCGTCTTTGGCTATACGGAGGAGAGGAAGATCCTTGATGGTATATCCTTATATGCAAAACCTGGGCAGATGATAGCTCTTGTTGGCTCTACAGGCGCTGGGAAGACAACGATTACAGGCCTCATCAATAGATTCTATGAGATACAGTCAGGCCGTATTCTTTTCGATGGAATAGATATAAGGGAGATAAAGAAGAGAGATCTTCGGCACTCCTTTGCCTATGTGCTTCAGGATACGCATCTCTTTACCGCTACTATCAGGGAGAATATCCGGTTCGGACGATTGGATGCGACAGACGATGATGTGGTGAAGGCTGCGAAGATTGCCAATGCTGATTCTTTTATCCGCCGTCTTCCCGATGGATACGACACGATGATAAGAAACGATGGCGCAAATCTTTCTGAGGGACAGCGTCAGCTTATCGCGATTGCACGTGCAGCTGTTGCAGATCCGCCGGTTCTCGTTCTTGATGAAGCGACGAGTTCAATCGATACGCGAACCGAGGATTTGATAGAGAAGGGTATGGATAGTCTGATGGAAGGCCGTACTGTCTTTGTCATCGCACATAGGCTCTCTACAGTTAGGAATGCTGATGCAATCCTTGTTATTGAAGATGGGCATATTGTTGAGCGTGGAGACCATGATGATCTGATGGCAATGAAAGGACGGTATTATAGTCTGTATATGGGAATGTTCGAATTAAGCTGAAATCATTGGACAATGATGCAAAATTGTCGTGTATTTCAGCAAGCCGCATGTTAGAATGAATAAAAGATCTAGGAGGTGCTAATGGATATCCAGGAATTGAATAGCGTAAGCCCGATCCGCGTTTTCGAGGAATCAATCAATGGCGGGCTTGGCAAGGGCAATCTCGGAGTGATCGTGTCTAGACATGGACTTGGAAAGACAGCGTGTCTCGTTCATCTCGCAACAGATAAGCTCTTCAAGGGCGAGAATGTTATACATGTATCTTTCTCCGGTAATGTTGAGCATGTCATCAATTGGTACAAGGAAGTGTTCCGTGAAATTGCGGAGCTTCAGTCCCTCGATGACGCGGCAATGGTATACAATTCAATCCTTTCAAATAGGGTAGTGATGAACTTCTCCCAAGAGCAGGTTCCAGTCGAGAAAGTGCTTTCATCGCTTGAATCCCTGATCAATCAGGGGTCGTTCAAGGCTGATGCGATTCTTTTCGATGGCTATAAGCTTACAGTCGCCGATGAGGACGATATCGTAAAGATCAAGGAATTTGCGAAGAAGATGGATCTTGAAGTCTGGTTCAGCGTATCACCGGTACGCCCGGATGTTGTCTATGACGAGAATGGTGTTCCTAATACACTTCTGAAGTATTACGACATGATCGATGTTCTTCTTGCTCTTAAATATGATGAGAAGATCGATAAGGTCATTCTGACAACGGTAAGAGCGCATCACCAGAACGTGCCGAAACCGATGAAGGTGACGCTCGATCCAAAGACGATGCTTATCTCGAAGTAAGCTTTTGTCATGCAGGGCCGGTATTTGCACTGGCCCTCTTTTGTGCACTATCATCTTCCCGATGGATATTCTTGAAGCAATAGAGAAAAGGCATTCAGTTCGAAGCTATCTTGATAAAAAGATAGAAGATGATCTTTTTCTCTCGATCAGCGCATGTATCGACGAGTGCAATAAGGAGAGCGGACTGCGGATGCAGCTTGTAATGGACGAGCCTAAAGCATTCAGTTCCGTGCTTGCACATTATGGAAAGTTTTCAGGTGTTAAGAATTATATAGCGGTTGTTGGAGACAGATCCCCTGATATGTCCGAGAAAGTCGGTTATTACGGGGAGAAAGCCGTGCTTGAATTTGAACGGCTTGGCTTGAATACCTGCTGGGTTGCTTTGACGTATAAGAAGGTAGCTGGGGCTTATGATGTTAAAAAGGGTGAGAAGCTTTACATCGTCATTGCTTTCGGTTATGGCGCTGAAAAGGGAAAA
This sequence comes from uncultured Spirochaetaceae bacterium, assembly GCA_964623005.1. GTDB lineage: Bacteria > Spirochaetota > Spirochaetia > Sphaerochaetales > Sphaerochaetaceae > Ornithospirochaeta. The sequence goes on along the minus strand of CAZURL010000078.1, from coordinate 1,554 downwards.
GCGCATAAATCAAGGCCGCTGTTGGATGTAATGCACTCTGACGGGGATGTCCCATCTTGGTTCATGCAGGGCATGGAGGCTGTTCTGAAAGCCCCTACTGCTATGAATCAGCAGAAATTCCTGTTCTCGCTTGAGAAAAATGGAGTGGCTGCAACCACGAAACGAGGCTTTTATTCGAATATAGATCTTGGAATTGCTAAATATCATTTTGAAATCGGAGCAGGAAAAGAAAATTTTGATTGGATATAAAAACCCAACATAGTTGCATTAAAGTGTCTTTTTTTAAGATGATATGACATGGAGATTCAGATGATTAAGAGACTGATCATTGTGCTTATCGTGCTATTTTTGGCACTCTCATCCGTTTATTCATCCGACTGGCATTTTTGGTTAAAGGATATGGAGCAGCATCCGGAGATATTATGGGGATTTCTTCCTACATATCTCTACGGCGGTGTTGGGTATAGAGGTTTTGAACTCATAGAGGGACGTACGACAGATATTCAGCTTATGGCTGGTGCTGGTTATATCCAGAGAAAGCTCTTTCAGGATCCGGAGTCAGGTGAATCGAGTCAAATGCCTGTTGAGGGTGGCCCGATTATTTACGATGTAGTTCAGGTTGATTGGGCGCTTAAATTCGTGCAGGGTTTCTTTGATTCCCCTGTTGAACCTGATGAAGATCTTCTTTCGATCACGCTTGCCTATGAAGGGAAGTTTGAAGCCGCGCTTGATTCTATGGCGGCAGGAAAAATCAGAAGCAATTGGGGTAGTACGGAGGTGCTTTCTCTTGCAGGCTATCTTGGAGAAAACTATAACTCTGATATCTATCCAGATTTAAAAGGTAATCATCAGTTTCTTGGAACGAATTTCAATCTTGGTTTTGAGCTTGATCTCATGAAGGATGATATCGAGAGAAATGATGGTGTTCTCCTTAATCTTGATATCGACTGGGCTCCTCTTGCTCTCAACAGAGCACTGGACGGAGAGGCGGACTTCTATTCTGTAGTATTCAATGCTGTAGGCGCTAAGACGCTTTACCAGTACAAGACAGATAGCCAGCATTGGTTCTCGATTATCCTCGTCGATAGATTCAACGTTAACTGGACATCCGGCGATAAGGTTCCTGTATATGCACAGAAACAGGGTTCTTTAGGACGGAAGGTCAGAGGTTATGCGCCATTTTCTTACAACAGCGAGCTTACGGTTGTTAACAATTTTGATATCAGATTCACAAGCCCTGCGCTCGGTGTGAAGGGACTCTATGTAAGGCTGATTCTCTTCTTCGATATGGGCTATGGTGCAGGACATTTCTACAATACAGATATATTGCAGAGTCAGTTCATTGCTTCCACAGGCGCACAGCTCTGCGTTACGTTCTTCGATTTCATCGATATAGGTTATCAAGTGGCATATCTGATAAACGGCAGGAACTACGCTTCTGGCGATACGCCATTTACCAGTAAATTCGTGTTCTTCCTAGATTTCTGATAGAAAGCGGACTTGATGGCGCTCAAGTTCGCTTTAGCTCCACTAAGAGTTTGCATTTTCAATCGA
>CAZURL010000077.1:0-9731 GCA_964623005.1 uncultured Spirochaetaceae bacterium | reverse complement strand
AAGATGGTTATGACGAGTTCTTGAAGCATATCGGTGGAGAAAAGAACTGAACGTATTTTGGAATAGTTAAACCTTTTACCTCCTGTGTTATTCCCTTTGCCCTACATCAGAGCCTTAACACAGGAGTTTTCTTTAATTTTTACTAAACAAGGCTGAGACTAAATAGCCCAGCCCTGTTGAATCAGGCGTTCTTGTCAGATTCTGCTACCTTTTTAAGAGACGCAAAACCGCGACCAAGGACTTCGTATGCTTCTGTTATGAAAACAAAGGCTAAAGGATCTTCTGCATCGATAATCTTCATCAGATAATTCAGCTGGTTATTTGGAACGATTACTATAAGGAGGGAATGAGCTTTATCTGTATAGATGCCCGTTCCTTGAAGTACTGTTCCTCCTCTATGGAGTTCCGTCATTACCCTTTGCGATATCTGAGCAATATAATCATTCGAAAGAATGTATACCGCCTTTGCACGGTTAGTACCGAATCCCATCAGCACATAGTTTGTCATCTGTGACGAAAGAAACATTGCAATGATGGCAAAGAGCATCTGCTGCAAGCCAAGAAAAGCGCCGCCGCATGAAACGACAACTGCGTTCACCATAAAGCTTACCGTACCGACACGTATGGGGAAGTACTTTGCTACGGACTGAGAGATGATATCTGTTCCGCCTGTATTGCTTCCGCTCTTCATAGTAAGGCCTATACCTGTGCCCATCAGAACGCCTCCAAAAAGAGCAGAAAGGAGAACATTCACTTCTTCGCTATAATCAAGAAAACCTGCATAACCTGTGTTTTGACCGATGAGGGACGTCCAGAAGGAGAGCATGACAGAACCGATAAGCGTTCTTATGCCATAACGCCAGCCAAAGACCTTCATGCCAAAAAGCACAAGAGGAATGTTGATGCAGAGCATCACAGTTCCCTGATCGAAACCAAAAAGATAGTAGAAAATCGTACCAATACCTGTCGCACCGCCGCCAGTGATGCGAGCAGGCGTATAGAAGACAGCCGCTGCAGTAGCGGCTATCGCAGTTCCAACCACGAGGTAGACAACATCTGCTACTCCCGTGAAAAGTCTTAATTTGACACGCATATCATCCGAGCACTTTTTCCAACGTTGTCCTGACAGCTCCCTTTTCCGCTATCATCGACCTGAAATAGTCGAGAACGAGATCTGCAAGTCCTGCCTCATAGAGATCTACGCCAAAGATCTTCTGATTGGAAAGAATGGGTTTAAGCTGATCAAGCGATCCCTCATACCCTAGCGTAATGCCCTTTACTGCATCCTGTGCATACGAAAGAAGCGGATCGGAAGAAGGCTCGAAAGCATTGCCATCATCATCAATGCCCATTACATACCTCAGCCATCCAGCAAATACAAGCGGAATGCACTTGAGATCGCCGACAGAGAGTTTTGAAGAGGCCATATACTGCTTGATTGTCTCACCGAAACGGATGGAAAGCTTCTGTGAAGTATCGGTCGCAATGCGCTGTGGAGTGTCTGGCATAAACGGATTAGGTATGCGGATATCCACAACCTCATCGATAAACTTCTTCGGATCGATGATTCCCGGATCAACTACGACAGGAAGCCCTTCTTTATACCCGATCTCACGGACAAGTCGAGGAAGATCTTTATCCTTCATCTCGCTTGAGATAAGCGTATAGCCAAGAAGACAGCCAAATACGGCAAGCGCGGTGTGAAGCGGATTGAGGCAGGTACAGACCTTCATCTTCTCAACCTTGTTTACGGTCTCGCGGTCTGTAAAATAGACGCCAGCCTCTTCTAGCTTAGGTCGGCCGTTAGGGAAAGTATCCTCGATAACAAGGTACTCGCACTCTTCTGCATTCACGAATGATGCGATATACGTATGCTTCGATGTGACAACAACATCTGTCTCTTCATAGCCATCCTTCTTAAGCATCTCTGCTACAGAAGCATCTGGCCGAGGTGTGATCTTATCGATCATCGACCAAGGATAAGCAACAGATGAGGACGTCATATATTCCTCAAAGCCTTTCTCGACAAGACCGTTCTCCACCCAAGCATGAGCAATTGCAGTCATAGCTGCCTGAACTTTCTCGCCGTTATGTGAGCAGTTATCCATTGAGACAAGCGCAAGAGGAAAAGCGCCTTTCCTATAGCGATAAAGCATGAGCTCGGCAAGGCGTGAAAGGAACATCTTTCCGTTTCCCGGCCCCTTTGCAAAGTCCTCTACATAGCCGGGGAAGTACTCACCGGAAGGATCCTTGAGTGCATAACCCTTCTCCGTAATTGTAAAGGATACCATCTGGAGCGATGGATTCTCGAACACTTCGACAAAGCGATTCCAGTCCTTTCCATAGGCGCAGGAATATGCTTCCGTCACCGTTCCTACCACTTCTTTATCGATCGAGCCATCTGCCTTGAGCGTGACAAGAAGCGTGAGGTTATCATACTTATTGTAGATTCTGCTGATGATTTCCTCATCAAAGCCCTCCCCTACAATGATACCTTTATCAGAGAGGCCCTTCTCGACAATTGTCTGTTGGAGACGTGCTGGAAAACCTCTGAAAATATTGCCAGCGCCGAAGTGCACCCAGATCGGGGCATCATGCGTCTTTTTCCTAAGTTCCTCCCTATCGTATGAGAAGAGTTTGTATCCTTTTTCATTCCACTCAGGGCTTTGAAGCCCCTTATCAGTAAGTATCATTCCTCTGCCGTCCTATTTATAAAGTATTCAGCATGGGACTCGATGATTGAATCAGTCTCATACTTGAGTTTCGATAGATGCTCTGATTCCAGTGTTACAGCAAGCGCGAAGTCCTTCTTTCTTAGAGCATCAATAAGTTCCTCATGCTGAGCAATATTCTTTGCAAGCACATCCCTAGATCCCATGGAAAGTATTCGCACCCTTCTATGGTTTCCTGTTTCGCGAAGAATGAGCTGCCAGATTCTTATAAGCCCTGTCGCCTCGAAAAAGATCGCATGCATGTCATCATCGGCATTATAGAAACCGACAACATCGTCTGCCTCCATCGCTTCCTTTTGAAGCGCAATGAAGTATTCAAGGCGAGTAATATCCGATGGCTTCATGAAGACACTATAACGTTCGATTACAGCTTTCTCCAGTGCAAGTCGGAAAAAGCACTCATCATCGACGCGGCCTAGGTCTATCCGTGAGACCCAGCAGCCACGCTGGGGCCTCATAACAACAAGCGCATCGGATCTAAGTCTCATAAGAGCATCTCTGACAGGGGAACGCGAAACATCGAACCTCTTTGATATCTCATCCTGATCGATCTCTTCTCCCGGTTTCCTTTTGAGGAAGATAATCTCATCCTTGAGCGTATCGTAGATTGTCTCGCTGCTTGTTCGTCTCATTTAAGCCTCTCTTCACTCTTTTCTATTGCTTCCCAAAGGCCTTGGATATATGTTGCGCCAAGCGCTCTGTCATACAATCCATAGCCAGGCATTGCAACCTCACCCCAGATTGCCCTTCCATGATCTGGACGTATCGGGCCATCGAATCCTGTCTCATAGAGCGCACGTACGATTTCATACATATCGAACGAACCATCGGAGGAAAGATGCGCCGCCTCTTCAAACAATCCCGGAGCATAATGATGAAGGTTCCTGACATGTGCGAAATGAACACGGCCCGGAAGCGCGCGTATAATTCCGGGAAGATCGTTATCGGGGTTTGTCCCGAATGAACCAGCGCAGAACGTAAGGCCATTGAAAGGCGAATCGACAGCCTTCATGACCTTCAGGATCTTCTCCTTGGATGTAATGATCCTAGGAAGATTGAATACCGGCCATGCCGGATCATCTGGATGGATTGCCATCTTGATGCCATACTTCTCGCATACACCCTGAATGGCTTTCAGGAAGTAGACAAGGTTATCAAAAAGCTTCTCTTCCGTTACATCGGCATAGGCTTCAAAAAGCTCCTTAACATGGCTCAGTCTCTCCGGCTCCCAGCCTGGCATGACAAATCCATTCGAACTATCGTTTGTCTGATCGAAGAACTTCTGAGGATCGATTGAATCAACAACCTTCTGGTCATAAGCAAGGACTGTCGAACCATCGCTTCTCATCTTTGCAAGATCTGTTCTCGTCCAGTCAAAGACAGGCATGAAGTTATAGCACACCAGCTTGATATCGCACTTAGCAAGGTTCTCAAGCGTCGTGATATAGTTCTCGATATACTTATCCCTTGAGGGTTTTCCAATCTTTATATCATCATGGATATTTACGCTTTCAATACCAGAAATCTCCAGTCCGGCATCCTCAACTTCCTTCTTAAGCGCTTGGATTCTCTCAAGCGGCCATACCTCTCCTGCTGGGATATCATAAAGAGTCGTGATGACTCCTTTAACGCCCGGAATCTGCCTGATCTGCCAAAGCTTTACGGAGTCATAGGCCTCTCCGAACCACCTAATAGTCATTTTCATAAGGATTAGTCTCCTTTCATTGTGATATACTAATATATATTAGTACCGCTGATTTGGGGTTGTAAAGCAAAAAAGCCGGTATCTTTACTCATTCGGCGCTTTTGGGAATAATCGTCGGAGGAGAAAAACGATGCGAATAACAATCTGTGAAGATAAACTCGAACTTGGAACACAGGCGGCAATCCTTGGCCGCCATCACATAAAGTCAACAATATTGAAAAAAGGCCGAGCGAATGTTGCGTTCGTAACTGGCTCAAGCCAGATTGAGACGCTCAAGGCGCTTCGCAGCCTCGATATCGATTGGTCGCATGTAAATGCATTCCTTCTCGATGAATTCATCGGCCTTGAAGATGGACATAAAGCTTCTTCGGAGACATTTCTGAAAGAGAACTTCCTTAACTATATTCCACAGATAGGAAGCTTCCATCCCATCTCAAGGAGCAAAGATTACGAAAAGACGTTACAGAAGATGAATGAGCTGATGAAGGAGTATCCTATCGATGTTGCATTCATCTGCATCGGCGAAAACGGACACCTTGCATTCAATGACCCTCCTGCTGATTTAGACGCTACCGATCCATACATCGTTGTAGAGCTGGAAAAACGCTCTAAGAGGCAACAGGTAAGCGAAGGCTGGTTCGATTCAATCGATGAGGTACCGGAAAAAGCAATTACGATGTCGATCAACGAAATCCTCTCCTCAAGAGTCATCATTTGCGCATGTCCTGATCAGAGGAAAGCAAAAGCTGTCGCATCATGTATTTTCGATGATATCACCCCATCATCACCCTGTTCTTCAATCAGAAGACGCACAGAATGCACAATCTTCCTTGATCGCCAATCAAGCAGACTGGTCTTCTCGGACGGAAGAACACTGTAACTACAAATAGAAAACCAATCAATTTCATCATTTTTTAACATTTGTGTGGTTTGAGAGTTTTTTCGGCCACACACAAACTTCATACTTCCCGATTTCCTAGTCCTCCATGGTAAGATAAACCGACATGAAAGTTTTTCGCATACAGGCGAAAAGCGCTCTTCTTTTTTCACCGACCTGACAAGAATCATATAGGTGAAGAACGCAGAGCCATTCATAGACAATTAGGAATAATGGGAGCTGGGATATGGATGACGAGAAAAATGAAGGGACAATGGACTTCAAGAAGTTAGCAGAAAAGGGTGTTGGCGGAAAAAGCGCCAAGGCTGCAACAATAATACTGCTTCTTATCTGCGTAGCGCTTACCGTTTCAATAATCATAAAGATGTTTTCTTCTGTAGATGGCATAATGATAACAGAGCGCGTTGCAGATGCATCCACAACGGTAAATGTCTCGGCGTCTCCTGCTACATATGGAACATTTTCGAAGATTTCGAGACTAAATGGCGAGATTGTAAGGGAAGGAAACTACATCTCAATCTATCCTGAGATAACCTCAAGCGGCGTTGTCACCGCTATTCTTATCAATAAGGGTGATATCATAGAAGCAGGCGATGTAATTGCATTCATCGACCAGACAAGGCCCGGTCAGAGCTACCAGCCAAGTCCTGTTACTGCAAAATCAAACGGAATCGTATCGGACGTGATAGTCTCAGCAGGCGAGATAGTAAGCGCTTCTACGGAGATTGCAACGCTTACAAACAACGATGACTTGATGATTACAGCCTCAGTTCCGGAAAAATTCCTAGGCACGCTTGATAAGGGAATGGTTTCTACATTCGAAAGCGTTGCGTATCCCGGTCGCATCTATGAAGGTGTGCTCACTTATATCGCTCCCCATCTTGATCGCACTTCACGGACAGCAGATATCGAGATAGAGATCATAGGCAATAGAGAGGGTCTTATGGATGGAATGTACGTAAAACTCAACCTCGAAACGGAACATCTGGAAAATGTAATGATGGTTCCGACTGCCGCCATCTCTACCTATCTTGGAGACAATGTTGTTTACAAAGTCGTTGATGGGGAAGCTGTAAGGACAATTGTTACTGTCGGCAGCGATAACGGTGATGAGACAGTCATAACATCGGGGCTTGAGGAAGGCGATCTTGTAATAACGGCAGGGAATATTACAAACGGCTCGAAGGTTTTCGTCATCTGAGGAGGCATCATGGATCTAGCTGAACTATCTGTAAGACGACCCGTGCTGATGACGATGGTGTACATCCTTATCTCTGTCATCGCGCTCGTATTTCTACCCCGCCTCGATATGGCGCTCTATCCCGATATAGAACTACCGATTATCTCTGTTATCATCACATGCGATGATGCAGGGCCGGAAGAAATAGAGCTTCAGGTAACAAAGGTTATGGAAGATGCGCTGATGTCTGTCGAAAACCTCGATACAATGACATCAGTCTCAAGAGAAGGTAGAGCTAATATAACGCTTGAATTCAACTATGGAACCGATCTTGATGATGCATCAGAGGATGTAAATTCAATAGTTTCAAGAATCACGAGACGTCTGCCTGATTGGGCTGACACTCCAACTGTCATACGTTACGACTCTGTCGGCTCAGGCAGCATTATGAGGCTTGTCATAACAGGGGATAGAACGCGTGATGAGCTTCAGTATATTGCAGAGAATACGGTATCGCCGCTTATTGAGAGAATCGAAGGTGTTGCTCAGGTCACGGTCTACGGCGGCGCTCCGATAGAATATGTTGTTGAAGTCGATCCCAATAGGCTTGAAGCATATGGCCTGACGCTAACGGAGATTGCAGCAGGGCTTGAGGCGAGAAATATACAGAGTACCGGCGGAGAGATTACACAGCAAGGTCTGGATTTCACGATCATGACAGATGCTAGATTCCAATCCGTTGATGACATAATGGAAACGATTGTAGCCTTTGCCTCCAATGGAATACCGATTCTTGTTCAGGATATAGCGGAGATTTCACGCCAGCCCTCAAGAGGCGGCAGACTTGATTATATCGATGGAAATGAAGTCGTCACCATCTCGATATCCAACGAATCGGATATGAACGAGACAAGAGTTGCGAAGAATGTAAGAGCGGCGCTTCCCTCGATCATTGAAGAACTTCCTCCGGGACTTACGCTTTCAATCCAGAGAGATTCAACGGAGATGATAAGTGATACGATGGATGAAGTATACAACTCCGCAGTTCAGGGCGTTATCCTTGCCGCACTGATAATCTTCATCTTTCTTCGCGGCATCAAGACAACGATTATCATCTCCCTTTCAATGCCGATCTGTATACTCATAACGTTGATGCTCATGTCTATATTCGGCATGTCTATAAACTCAATGAGCATGTCGGGACTCATACTCGGAATCGGAATGACGGTCGATGCTTCGATTATCATCCTTGAGAACACCTATACCTTCCGTATGAGAGGAGAGCGAAGCGCTGCCGCGGCAATCCTTGGCAGCAAGAATATGTTCACAGCTATCGTTGCATCAACACTGACAACAATCTGCGTATTCTTGCCGATCATCATCTATAAATATGAAATCGGTATGATAGGGATTATGTTCCAAGACCTCGTCATAACGGTCTGTATCTCTCTTTTCAGCTCGCTTTTTGTTGCTGTTACGCTCGTTCCTGCGCTCTCAGGTTCGATTATGAAGATCAATACAAGAACGCAGAAGCCATTGAAGATAAAGCTTTTGAAGAAAATCGACGACGCGATGGCAAAAGGCGAAGAACATATGAAAAATGGCTATGTTCGTGTCCTCGCCTATTTTCTGGACAGAAAATTCCTGCTGGTGATGTTTCTTGTGCTTCTTCTCATCGTCTCGCTTCAGAAGTTCTCAGAGCTAGGCATCTCCCTTGTTCCGCAAAGCACGACCGATGACAGCGTTACGCTATCCCTTACGCTTGATCCGGGAACAACGCAGGAAGTCACGGCAACCTATGTATTTGCGATGCAGAAGATAATCCTCGACACTCTTCCCGAAGGAAGCTATGAGAGTATCTACGCACAGGTAGGTTCAAGCAATACAGGTACAATCGAGATTGAGCTTCCGGATATCAACGAGCAGACATATACTGTCTCAGATATCCAAGCGATGTTAAGGGACTACCTTGACGATGATCCAAGCGCCGATTGGATATTCTCCAATTCACGCTCTATGAGCAATACCGGTATCGATATCGTAATCCATAGCGATGATAGCGCTGTTGCAATGGAAGCCGCCGATGAGATAATGAACATTCTCTACACATACGTTCCACAGGTTGAGAATATATCATCGGATCTATCGAATGGCGCGCCTAAGTATGATATAGAAGTAGATTATAGGACTGCTCAGGATCTCGGTATTACAATCAGCAATCTTACAACAGCTGTGCAGTATGCGCTCACAGGCGTAACAGCGACAGAGATATCCACATTCGATTCCGATACAACATATGACCTTGTCGTGATGATTGATGAGGCTCAGCTTGTATCGATTGAAGATGTCGCAGCATTGATGATACCAACCATAGATGGGTCGAGTGTCAGACTCGATACAGTTGCTACATTCATCGAAGGAACCGCCCCGCGCACGATACAGCGTGAGAACAGAGAGCGAATCAACCACGTTACTGCTGATATCGTAGAGGGCGAAGCTGCTAATGAAGTACAGGCGCTTGTGGATGCGGCTCTTGAACGCTACCTTGTCCTTCCAGATGGTGTTGAGATTGAGCAGGAAGGTGAAATGTACACCTTCTATGAATACCTTCCAACGATGATCATGATTGTCGCACTTGCTCTCTTCTTGGTATATGCTGTCATGGCGGCCCAGTTTGAGTCTCTTATCGATCCATTCATCATATTCGCAACGATTCCGCTCCTATTGATTGGTGTAATATGGATACATATTTTCATGGGCGAACAATTCTCACTGTTCTCGATCGTCGGCATCATTGCGCTTATCGGTGTTGTTGTTAATAACGGAATTGTTCTTGTTGACTGTATCAACAGGCTCACCGAGGAAAAGATTCCTGTAAAACAGGCTTGCCTACAAGCTGCGTATGGAAGACTCCGTCCTATATTGATGACAACGCTGACAACAATCCTTGGAATGATACCTATGGCATTCTTCCCGGGAGAAGGCGCTGAGATGATGCAGCCGCTTGCTGTCACATTCACAGGAGGAATCATAACAGGTGCATTTCTAACGCTTCTCCTCTCCCCTGTGCTCTATCTGCTCTTTAATAAGCACAAGGAGAAGAAATACGATGATCCGGATACGCTTATCAATCAGCTTCGTGAGTTCGATATGAGACGGCTTCATAAGCTCGATAATTACGTCGGTTAATAACAGGGGGCTTGTTGCCTGATGATT
>CAZURL010000076.1:0-9778 GCA_964623005.1 uncultured Spirochaetaceae bacterium | reverse complement strand
TTACTTCTTATGCTGCCCGGATTTCGGGCAGTTTTTATTCTCCGCTTCTTGCTTTCTCAAGATATTTTCTTACCAGTTCATTTCTTAGTCTTGCAACGATTGTAACATCACCGTCTCCATATTCGATGCTTTTCACGCTTCCATCTCGATATAGGTCGCTTATAAGAGACGTTGAACACGATGAAGAGATTGTAATGTCTTTGAATGCTTCATCTGTAACTTTCATCATTGCATTTTTGAGTTCATCCAGTCCTTGTTTCTCTTTCATACTTGTTTCAACAATGAGGTAAGGGGAGGCTTTGAGCGCTGCATATGAGATATCATCATAGATATCATCGGTTTTGTTGATTACGAGTATCTTTACCTTTTCAAGCGCATTCAGGCTCCTGAGTGTATCCTCTGTTTCTCTAAGGCATCCAAGTGCATCAGGGTGGGATGCATCAGCAACGATGATCAGAGCCTCCGCAGAGAGTGCCTCTTCAAGCGTTGAAGAAAATGCTTTGACAAGGCCTGCCGGCAACTGTGATATAAACCCGACCGTGTCTGATAATAGCACCTTCTGCCCGGAGGGAAGACGCATGCTGCGCGTTGTTGTGTCTAGGGTTGCAAAGAGCTTATCCTCAGCAAGCACCTCGGAACCGGTGAGTGCATTGAGAATTGTCGATTTTCCTGCATTTGTATAGCCAACGAGTGCGAATGTAAAGATCCCAGAGCGCTCGCGAGAACTACGCTGTATCTTTCTCACCGCTTCGCTTGCCTTGATCTCCTTTTCAAGTTGATGAATACGGTTGTCTATCATCCGGCGTTCAAGCTCGATTTTCCGCTCGCCTTCGCCCTTTGCGCCTCGTACGCCGCCTCTCTGCTGAGAAAGACGTGCTTCTCTGTTTGAAAGCCTTGGCCTGAGGTATTCAGCTTCCGCTTTCTCAATCTGAAGACGTGCTTCTCTGGATCTTGCATTCTGAAAGAATATTGAAAGGATGACAGCTTCTCTGTCAGATACGGGAATCCCTAGCGCATCCTCTATGTTCTTCTCCTGTGTTGCGCTTATTGAGGCATCGATGACCGCTTCCTCCGCGGAAAATGCAAGTGCTGCTTCCTTCACTTGTTCAAGCTGTCCTTTCCCGATCAGCGTTGCATTCCGTATCTCTTTAACTGTCAGATGTACTGTATATACAATCTCAAGACCAAGTGTAGATATTAAACTACGAATCTCGGCCTCCCTTAAAAAAGAGGCTCTTTCTCGCTCTCCGCTTTCCCTGATTGTGACAAGGATGACTTTTCCTTCCATCAGGAATGAGGATATCATCTTTTTGGCAGGTTGACACTTCCCCGATGATAGACAATCATCATCAAGATACAGTGGAGGCATAAATGGCACTTAATTGCGGTATTGTCGGTCTTCCGAACGTAGGCAAATCAACAATATTCTCGGCTGTAACCTCTGCACCTGCAGAGGCTGCAAACTATCCTTTCTGCACGATCGATCCGAATATCGGTATCGTCTCCGTTCCAGATAAGAGACTTGATGAGATAGTCCGTCTCATTCCAACGAATAAGGTAATACCTGCAACGGTTGAGTTTGTGGATATTGCAGGGCTTGTAAAGGGGGCAAGCCAGGGAGAAGGACTGGGGAATCGATTTCTTGCATCAATCAGAGAAGTCGGTGTTATCGCGCATGTTGTCAGATGTTTTGATAATCCCGACATCGTTCACGTTGCAAATAGGATAGACCCTGCTTCGGATATCGAAACAATCAACATAGAGCTTGCGCTTGCCGATCTTGAAACTGTGGAGAAACGCTGTGATAAGCAGCTCAGACTTTCCCGTGTTTCAAAGGAACAGCAAAAGGAGACGGAGAAGCTGCTGCCGCTCTATCAGAAGCTGATTGAATGTCTCAAGGAAGGGATTCCTGCAAGAACACTCAATCTCGATGAAGATGAGATGGCGCTTGCTTATGATCTTCATCTCATGACACTCAAGCCGATTATATATGTCTGCAATGTAGATGAAGATGCAATCGAAAAGGAAAATGAGCATGTCGCTGTTGTCAGAGATATTGCAGAAAAAGAAAATGCACCTGTCGTTGTTATCTGCGGCAAGATCGAAAGCGAGATTGCTTCTCTTGAGAGCGAAGAGGAGAGACGGGAATTTCTTGAAGCTTCCGGCTTGAGCGAAAGCGGTCTCAATCCACTTATCCGTGCAGCTTATTCCTCTCTTGGCTTGAGGACATTCTTCACAGCAGGCCCCGATGAGGATAGGGCTTGGACATTCAAGGCCGGTTCAAAGGCCCCACAGTGTGCTGGTATCATACATTCTGACTTTGAGAAAGGCTTCATTAAAGCCGAGGTCTATAGCGTTGATGATCTTATTGAATATGGATCGGAAGCAAAGGTCAAGGAAGCTGGAAAATTAAGGCTTGAAGGGAAGGAATACGTTGTCCAGGATGGCGATATCGTATTCTTCCGCTTCAATAACTGAGAAGGGTAGCCCTTCTCAGCCTATACCTTCGACATCGGCAATCGGTACGGAGAATACGATTCCTCTGCTCTCTGTATCGATTCCACACTTTTCATTGATTGCTTTCATAATCTCTTTCTTTCTGCTGTTTCTAGCTATGATCATGACAGTCTCTCTTTCCTCTTGAATCGAAATCCCCCAGAAATGCGCCCCGTTTTCCTCAACGCGTCTGGTGTGGAATACCGTGCCACCCGTTGCGCCGGCAGGCTTTGCCGCATCCATAACCGCATCACTGTAGCCTTGGTTAACGATTGCCATTATCATGCTGAAATCTCTGTCTTCCATTATTTCATTATCCTCGTTTTGTGTTGTGCTATTCTCTATATTCTCAAAGAGCTTCGAAGGCCCTCCGGTGATAGGAATAGTGAATGCAATGCCTGTATTCGGCATTCCTAGATATAGTTTCTTCCTCATTTGAGGCAGAATCGCTGCTGCATTGGCCTGTGTTGTCATTCCTGCAATAAGCACTTTTTCTGTCGTACCGAGTCCAAGCATATTCATGATATCGCTGGAAGCGGTGCCGTGGACAAGCATATTGTACTCAACGCTTACGCCTTGTGACCTGAGAAACGGAGTTGCCTTTTCTGCAAGTTCTACATTGGATATAAGGCAAATGAGCCTGTAGTAGTGGTTAGTATCAGGCATACCAGCCCTCCTCGATTTCTATGATATCTCCGCCGGTTGCAAGTGCTTTCTTTGCACCTCCTTCCGCCCTCTTTAGCTTAATCTTATATGACAGTCCCATAATCTGGACAGCAATCAGCGGCGTGAGCGCTACAAGTGCAACTACACCGAATGCATCAGCCATTACGTTTCCTTCCACTGCCTGGCATGCTCCGATAGAAAGAGGGAGAAGGAATGTTGTCGTCATAGGGCCAGAAGCAACGCCACCAGAGTCGAAAGCAATACCGATGAAGATCTTAGGTACGATGAAAGAGAGTGCAAGTGCAATTACATAACCCGGTATAATGATATAGTAGATAGGAATACCTGTTAGGACACGGAGCATTGCAAGTGCAACGCTTGCTGCAACACCTACGGAAAGACAGATGTTCATCGACTTTGCAGATATCTGTCCATTTGTTACGCTGTCAACCTGTCTATTGAGAACTTGGATTGCTGGTTCAGCCTTGACGATGAAGTAACCGATAAGCATCCCGATAGGAACGAGAAGCCACCTGTAAAACGTTGATGCAATTGCGCTTCCTATATAGGCGCCGACTGGTGCGAATCCTACGTTTACACCGCAGAGGAAGATCACAAGTCCAAGATAGGTGTATACAAAGCCGACTACGAGTCTTACAACCTGCGTTTTCTTATAGCGCTTTGTCATGAGCTGGAAGATTACAAAGACGGCAAATACTGGAAGAAGCGAAATAGAGACTTCGCCAAAATAGCGCGGAAAGCCGTCTATGAACTCTATTACAACATCTCTTGTTGTCTCAACATGCGTAAGCGTTGTGACAGAGAATGCAGCTTCATCTGGATTAAAGAAGAATCCAAGGATAAGCACAGCGAGTACCGGGCCAATAGAGGAAAGTGCGACGAGGCCGAAGCTATCGCTAGCAGCGTTCTTATCGCTTCTCAGCGAAGCAAGTCCAACGCCGAGTGCCATTATGAACGGTACAGTCATAGGGCCTGTCGTGACGCCGCCTGAGTCGAATGCAACAGCAAGGAAGTTCCGCGGTACCAAAAATGAAACACCTATCAAGAGCAAATAGAAGACGGTAAGTATCTTTGAAAGGCTTATCTGGAAAAGGATTCTTATGATGGCTATTGCAAGGAATATACCAACACCGACTGCGACAGTGAGAATCAGCGTAATATTAGGTATAGCAGGAACCTGTTCTGCCAGTACCTGTAGATCCGGCTCGGAGATAGTGATGATCGTACCCATCAAAAAGCCAATCAAGGCAACTATGGTTACCTTCTTCGCTTTCGACATCTCTGCGCCGATGCCTTCACCAAGAGGCGTCATGGACATCTCTGCCCCTAGCTGGAAGAAGCCCATTCCGATTACAAGCAGAATCGCCCCAACAAGGAACACCACGATTGAGCCGAGATCAACAGGAATAAGGATTATGCTCAGTGCTAATACGATAAGTGTGATTGGTAGAACCGATTCCAATGATTCTATTATCTTTTCTTTAAGTTTTGGGTTCACTTTCTAAGAATACATGAGGATCCCCCGGGATTCCAATGCTTTAGGGGACAAAAATGGAAAAATGTAGCGAAAAAACATAAAACATTTATGCATATTCTTGTTGTAGCAATAATTGACAGTATCGCGTCCGTGCTATAGAGTGTAGAGGCTGTGCATAGCACAGACAAAACTGACACATGTTTACTGGAGGGTAAAATCTATGGCAAGGTACACAGGTCCTAGATTCAAGCAGTGCAGAAGACTTGGTGTGAATGTATGTGGACATCCCAAGGCAATGAACAGGGCAAACAGCCCCGCGTTCGCAAAGAGGAAGAAGCCGACTGATTACAGCAGGCAGCTTACGGAGAAGCAGAAGCTCAAGGGCTACTATGGTATTCTTGAGAAGCAGCTTCACAGATATTTCGAGCAGGCTCTTAAGTCAAATCTTGCAACAGGTGACGCTCTTGTTATCTCCCTTGAGAGAAGACTTGACAATGCAGTCTATCGCATTGGATTCGGCAACTCGATCCGTCTTGCTCGTCAGCTTGTGTCGCATGGACACATCCTCGTAAATGGTAAAAAGGTAGATATTCCTTCTTATCAGATTAAAGTCGGTGATGTTATCTCCCTCAAGGAGAAATCAAGGAGCAACGAACTTTTCAGATCATGCTTCCTTGGGCATCCAGCATTTAACCTTCCTTATTTCGAAAAGAACGAAGAAGAGTTCTCTGGAAAGCTCGTAAGACTTCCTGAGAGAGCTGAAATTCCTATTCAGGTCAACGACCAGCTCGTTGTCGAGTTCTACTCGAAGTAAGAGTCTTCACATCGATCTGCCACCGCTGCGGCCCACATCCGCAGGGAAGAGAAAGGAAGCGGCCACATTCCACATTGCCATCCTTTCAAAGCGCCTCCTGACGGCTGCCCTCTAAAACAGGGGACGCGGTTAGATCAAAGAAAAAAAAAGAGCGATGCCCGAAAAAGCACCGCTCTTTTTATCACTCCCAATCTATGGAGAAACTTAACGGTTCATTCAACAGCAGAAATGAGATTATCGGGAAGGAGTAGGAGGCTATGCTATCATTCACTTTTACAGCGCTTTCTGTTGCTGTAATCGTGCCTGGAACCTCTATATTAACCGTAACAAGGCCATTTTCTATTGCTTCTGGGCCTTCTTCGCCAAGAAGGAAGGAAATCATTTCAAGATAATCTTCCTCGCTCATTCCCTGATTGTACTCCGGCCCATAAACCTCGAAATTCGAGTCTCCAAGGAATGGCACCATCTCCTTGAGTTCTTCGTAGTTGTTTATATCAAGGTAGAAAGCAAAATGGCTATCGCTCAATGTGATAAGGCTCTGAGCGGAGAGTGCGAAATCGCTGAAGAATGCCTCAAGATCGGAAAATGAGAATTCTATGTTATATTCGTTCTCTCCTAATGTGGCTGTACTTGCTTCGATAATCGAAGGTTTTTTCTCAATCTCGCCTCCAAACGATGCGATAGCGTTATCCATAATCGAGGAGTCATCTTCAGGAAGAAATTCAGAGAAATCCAAGAGGACATCCAAGAAGAAATCCTCTACATAGATAAAGGATGAACTGGTAATATTTGCCTCTGTTATCGCGATATTTTCTGTTACTGTACATGAGGCAAGCGCTATCACGGATAGAGCGGATATGATTATTTTTTTCATGGTGAAATGATAGAACATAAAGAGCGGTAGAGCAAATAAAGAGAGTAGACACCTTTTCATCTTTGTGCTACTTGAGTTATCCGGAACGACTATGAAGAAGACTTTGATATTATTTATTGCATCGATGCTGTGTCTCCCCTTGTTTTCTGCGGAGATAAATATCGAGGCAGAAGGGCGTCCCACATCAGTAGTCCTTTTTTGGGATTCCGTTGATGGAGCCGTTTATTATGATATATACAATGGCAGTTCAGCAGTTGCGCGCTTAGGCGCCGATGAGCTTTCATTCGAACTGAGACGTTTATATTCCGATACCGATTACAGAATCTGCGTAGCGGCGCGCACGGCCAATAATGAGGATATTGCTTCAAAGTGGGTTGATGTCAGAACCTCTAGCTGGGATGGCGTTTATGAGTGGATCAACGATACTGATCGCGATAACCATGGAAAACTGAAGTCATTCAAACTGCGTATCGCGACGAAGATAGATCCTGCATATGGACAATATAATGAAGTGTATATGGTCAATGATGACGGGACGGAGTTCAGAATCTTTCCGCTATTCCCATTTGGTTCGCAGATTTCTGGCACATGGATGGACTATGATGACACATCGCCTGCCGGTATTGCTTACAGGGAGAATGCAGAGCGGTTCAATAAATCAAGCATCACACCTTCAAGATGGCGTGTTGATAGCATAAATATCGATTTCGATACCGTCACAGTGACGATACAGACAACCGCATTCGGCATTACTGTGACCACAGAGACTTCCTATAGCCTTTATATGGAAAATGGGAATGCTATGATGGATTTCCAGACAACTGGTAGCGGAATTGCAGATGCTGTACTATTCAAGAACCCGAACCCGGATGAAGGTGATGCGTTTATTCTCAGGAGGATACATTGATTGCAGATCCAACAAAGAAGACTCTGATTATCGTAGAGTCTCCTACCAAGGCGCGCACTATTTCGCGATATCTTCCTTCAACATGTAAAGTTGTCGCTTCCAAGGGACATGTTGTCGAACTTGCCCCAGAGCCGAAGAGCGGGGTATTCGGTGTCGATGTCGATCATGGCTATGAGTTGGAGTATGAAATCGAGAACGATAAGAAAAAACTCCTTTCTGATTTGAAGAAAGAGCTGAAGGATGCAGAACAGCTTGTACTTGCAACTGATGAGGATAGGGAAGGAGAGTCCATATCCTGGCACCTATATAACGAGCTTAAGCCAAAGTGTCCTGTTTATCGCATGGTCTTCCATGAGATAACCCGACAGGCCATAACGAATGCTTTCTCTTCTTGCAGAGAGATTGATATGAATCTCGTGCATGCTCAGGAAGCGCGCCGTGCGGTTGATCGTCTCCAAGGCTATGGCATTTCCCCTATACTCTCAAGAAAACTCGGAGGAAAGTACTCGGCAGGACGCGTTCAGTCACCAGGTCTGAAACTGATTGTCGAGAAAGAGAAGATCAGACGTAGCTTCAAATCATCCCTATATGCCTCCGTTGAGGCTAGCTTAGAGCATAGTGGCATAAAGTTCGGAGCAACACTTTCTACGATCGAAGGCAGGAATGTTGCACTTTCTAAAAGCTATGACAGGGAGACTGGAAAGCTTAAGCGAGGATTCATAGAACTCGATGAAGAGACTGCAAAGAAAATTGCAGGAGAAATCTTATCTTCTGAAATGATTGTAGAAAGTGTGACAAATAAGGATTCAAAGCAGAATCCTGCAATGCCATTTACCACCTCTACGCTTCAGCAGGATGCATCGAGAAAGCTCAGAAAGAGCGTGCGTGAAATTATGTCCATTGCCCAGACGCTGTACGAGAATGGTTTTATAACATATATGCGTACAGATTCTCCTACGCTTTCTTCGGAGTGTATCAGCGCATCAAGAAAGCAGGTAGAGGAATTATTCGGTGCAGACTATCTTTCCCGAAAACCGCGTAATTATAAGGCGACAAGCGAAGGTGCGCAGGAAGCTCATGAGGCAATAAGGCCGGCTGGCGATACATTCCGTCGTCCAGAAGAGACAGGACTTACAGGTGATCAGCTCAAGCTTTATACGCTCATATGGAAGAGAACGCTTGCAACACAGATGAAAGAAGCTGAGAAGAGCACGATGAGCGTTATATTCTCATCTGGCGTCTATGGCTTTACTTCATCCGGCACAACGATAAAGTTCCCCGGCTTTCTTAAGCTCTATGAAGTCTCTTCTGATGAAGGAGATGATGATGGCGGCAGGATACTCCCCGATCTTGAGAAAGGAATCTCTGTGAAGGTCGAGAGCGCGGAGGCTAAGAGCCATTCTACAGAGCCGCCTTCTCGATACAATGAAGCGACGCTTGTACAGAAGCTTGAGAATGAGGGCATAGGCCGACCTTCGACATATGCAACGATTATTTCAACGCTTATAGATAGACAGTATGTGATCCGTTCAGGCCAGCAGCTTGTTCCGACATTCACAGGCTTTTTCGTTGATGCCTTTTTAGAGAGTACCTTCCCTGTGTATATCGAGTATAGCTTTACTTCGGATATGGAAGATAGACTCGATCATATTGCGGATGGATCGATTTCTAAGGCAGATTTCCTATCTGGTTTCTGGAAAGGCAAAGATGACTTTGAGGGCCTAGAAAAAGATTTGGATACAGTTAATAAGGGCGTAAGAAGATCCGAGGTCAAGAGCTTGCAGCTTGACGGTCTTTCGTATGTATTCAGCCACGATGGAAATGACATCCACTATTCAATAAAGACAGGTAGATTCGGCCCTTATCTTTCCTCTGATTTCGTTGATGAACATGGAAAGGAGAAGATGGCTTCGATTGACCAGAATAAGTATTTCCCTGGAACGTTTCAGGATGAAGATGCTTCTACTATCCTTTTCCCAACCGCTGAGGAGCCGTTATATGTTGCCGATGGCATACAGGCAATGAAAGGACGTTATGGTGAATATCTGAAGAGGGAAAGCGATGGGAAAATCGTGAATATACAAAAAGGAAAGAAAGCTTCGACGCTTTCGCCTGAGTATGTCGAACTGCTCTTTTCTCTGCCAAAGACAATAGGCGAGGATGGTAATGGAAAGGAAGTCACGCTCAACGCTGGGCCATATGGTATCTATGCAAAGTATGATGGCAAGAACTTCCGGATTTCGGATCCTTTCAACGTGAATGTGGATGAGATAATAAGTCCGAAAGAGAAAGTAAAGATCATCAAGGAGTTCCCTGAATTTGAGAATAAGAGCCTTGCCATTATTGATGGGCGTTATGGCGCATATCTCAAATGGGGTGATAAAAACTGCCCTCTTACCAAGGATGAGAAGAAAGCTCCCGAACTGATTACAGAAGAGAGAGCGAGAGAGATTGCGATGGTAACGCCTGAAAAGAAGACAAGAGGGCGTTACATACGAAAGACATCTTGAAGAAGCTTTCATG
>CAZURL010000075.1:1557-10137 GCA_964623005.1 uncultured Spirochaetaceae bacterium | reverse complement strand
TGAAGTCTCTTTCATTAGCGTAAATCTGTACAGCTTGGTCATCTGTTGAAAGGAGCGCAATCTTCTCTTCTGTTGTAAGTGCATCATAATACTCAAGAGCAACGTCCATGACCTCAGAGGCAAACAGTTCGCGGTTCGCTTCATAGACGCGGATGATAGCACTTTCAATATCGATTGTTTCATCATCAGGAAGGGTAATCATTGAAAGTACGCGTGCTGCGATTCTGGAGAATGCAGCTACATATACATCTTCGTCACTTGTTCCAAGTTTATGGGCAACGAGAGCTGCAACGTAATCAAGATTCTCTTCTGTAACAAGATTATCGATTACCCGATTCACGACTCTATCAATGCTTTCTTCGAGCGCTACTTCTACAACGTGAGCGAACTCATCACTCTGTATCCAGCTCGTAACATATACAGGAACGACATCCTCGACCTCTTCAGAGACATTTCCGATAAATTCAGGATTGGATGCAAGTATTACTGCAACAAGTCCTGCAATTCGTTCCTCTTCCGAAATCTGAGTAGTATTTGTCTCCAGCGGCTCTGTTACGGAAAGTATCGGCTCGTTTTGCCGTCGACGTGCAGCTTCTAGAATAGAATTCTCCTGCCCAGGCCGTACGACCACCATTGTTAAGAATGCGACAACTGCAAGTACAGCGGTAACTGCAAGCAATATAATCCGTAGCTTCTTCATATATTTGACCTCTTTATCGATTGTAACACAAGCTAAAATCCAAATCAGCTTTATTCTATACTGAATATGCCGTAATTTGAAAGGGTATCAGAAGAGTTTTCTAATCTTCCTCCAGCTCTTCATAAGTCCCTATGATTTCCTTTCCCGACGTAGTTTTGATAAGTCTCTGTATTCTTATTGAATAAATCGAGGAGACAATCATAACCGCACCGATTACGATAATGATTGCAGCGAGCAGATTCATCACGACAGACCCGATGAAACCGGGGAACATAAACAGGAGAATCGATACTATTACCGACATCAGCCCATCGAATCTGTATGAGCTGTAATTGAAGCCGCGGTGCATGATAATGAATGCATCGAGTATATCGATGATGCCGGAGAAGAGGAACGAGGCCGCTATTATATAGATAACTACATTCATCAGAATCGAAGGATGTGTCAGAGCAAAGTATATGACAACACCGCCAACGATTATATTCACCGCAAGCTTGATCCATGTAACGATATTCATACTATGGGAGAATGCTGTGCGGAAGCGTATGGCAGCTATAAGCGTTTTCAAACCTGAAAGTATCAAATAGATACCGAGGATAATCATTACGACTTTCTGAAAACTATCTGGAAGCAACACCATGCAGGCGCCAGATGTAATCAGAAGTATACCCAAAAGAATCTGGAAGATTGCTTTCCTCATATTTCCTCCACTCCTATGATAATACCCAACTTCGATTTGTAGAAGAATGACCTTCTTTGTGCTAGCATCCTCCCATGGCAAGACACCTACTATTCGACGCAGATGGAACGCTTTATGACTTTGCGGCCTCCGAGCGCTATGCGCTGAGCCGTCTTTTCCAGGATCTTTCTATCCCCTATACCGATGATTGGATAACCCCTTATCATGAAGAGAATAGCAAGTGCTGGAGCGCATTTGAGAATGGGGAGATGACGATGGAAGAACTCAAGGGCGCACGGTTCAGTCTCTTCTTTTCCCGAATGAATCTTCCCTATGATGGAAACAAAGCCGGAAGAGACTACATCAAATACCTTGGACAAGCAGGGGTTCTTCTTCCCGGTGCAGAGGCTTTCATAAAGGCCATAACGAAAGAATATAGTGCGTCAATCATCACAAACGGCATTGCTGAGACTCAGCATAAAAGATTCCAGAGAACTGACACGGAGAAGTACTTCAAATATATCTTCATAAGCGAAGAACTTGGCGTACAGAAACCGGACAAAAGGTTCTTCGACATAGTCCTTGAGACACTTGGTATTGAAAAGGAAGAGGCTATTGTTATCGGAGACAGCGAAAAAAGCGATATCAAAGGCGCAAGGAACGCTGGAATAGAGAGCATATTCATCTCATTCACTGGAAAAGATAGTGAGCTTTCAGATTACAGCGTCCATTCCTTTGAAGAGCTGAGAAATCTTATCCACAGGATCTGTTAAGCAGAAACTGCTGCACGAAAATCCATTATTCCCTGCAACAGTTTCGCCAGTTTTTATCCTCAGACTCTCTCAAGTGAGAGCGTACAAAGCGAATAAGGCGTGAAAAGAATCTCTACGCTATCTGAAACGCCAAGCTCTTCTCTTTTCTCCTCAAGGAGATCCGTACGGGAAATCCTGAACTTCTCCGAGAACGAAATCTTTTCCTTTGATCGCTTTCCATATCCTTCATAAAGGCGAAGAATAATGCTCTTTCCATCCTCGCTTCTCTTGAGCGCTGAGATGAAGAGATTATCAGGAACAGAGACAAAGGATGATGATTTCATACCCTTTTCTGCATAGAGCGTTGTATTTACAGCCTCGCATTCACCTTCAACATTACCTTCGCGCCAGTCGCCTTGATGTGGGAAGAAGGAGTATGTGAATTTATGAACGCCTTTATCGCCAGAGAGCGCAGGATATGTACCGGACTTCAGAAGAGAGAGTGTAATCTCACCATCAAGGACGGAGTATCCATATTTCTCTGCAGAGAGAAGCGCTGCACCATATCCGGCTTCTGAAAGATCGACAAAGCGCTGCGCCTGTACTTCAAATCTCGCCTGATCCCAAGAGGTATTTCGATGATTGGACCGAGATTGTACGCCGAACTGCGTGCCACACCATGCCTCAGGAGCGAAGATTGTTGTCGGGAACACTGCTTTCACAAGTGCATGATCATCATGCCAATCGATTGTTGCATTGAAATCTATGCGCTTTGTATGTGCATAGAAGATAATCTCCTCTACAATCGTTGATTCAGAATATGTCCATTCAGCTTCTATAACGCCTCTTACCGGGCCATTCTCAACAAGCTCTATGCGCTTGAGCGCCCAAGTATAGCCTTTCTCTGCATAATACTCTTCCAAGTTCCAGTTGTCGAACTCAAGAGGTCTGTCCTCATAGGAGATAAGGGTATTGAGCGCCTTTCCTTCCTCAACAATCTCGCGCTCTTCGCTCTTGTCATAGAGCGATGAGATAAATCCATCCTTGATCTCAACCTTGTAGAATGGAGTGTCAAATGCATTGATAGTGCCTTTGATGAGGTTATCAGAAGAATCAAGCGCACTGCTGTACGAAGTGAAGCCCATAGGATTAAGGGACGGGAGGAAGTATGCATACCGTCCATCATATGTCTTCTGCACAAGGGGAAGATCTTCATAGACATTATCAGAGACAAGGACAGCATCGATTTCATGCGAGGCAGAGGAAAAGATGGAGGTCTTTTCAGTGCCATCGGAAAGTGAAGCAAAACCGTTCTCTATTATGGTAGTGCATAAAGCTTTCGCCTCTTCATATTCCTTAAACGCAATTTCATAGACTTCGTCGATGGCAGAGCCTGGGAGAATGTCATGGAATTGATTGAGCAGAAGCGTCTTCCAGATGCGCTCGAATGTGTCTTCGGGATATGGAATAGAAGAAATGATGGAAACGATCTCTGCATCGCGCACAGCACGTTCGACTACGCTGTTCCACTTCTTTTCATCGGAAATTGAAGTAAAGACGCCCCTATGATACTCAAGATAGAGTTCACCGCGCCAGACAGGGGTTCTGGATCTATCAAGGGAGGCAGATAGCGCATCAAAGTACTCTCTTACCGTAGCGTGCTTGATACTTGGGATATCGCAAGGACATTTCTCAAGTCTCTTCGTATTCTCAAGCATCGCTGCCGTCGGGCCGCCGCCGCCATCGCCAAAGCCATAGCAGGTAAGGACGTCGTTTGAAATATCCTTATCCTGGAAGCGTTTCCAAGTACCTGCTATCTGAGAAGCATTCTGCAATCCATTATATGTTGTATTATATGATGAAGCGCCATAGTTCTGCGTTGAGACAAAATGCGTAAGCACTTCGCTTCCATCAAGGCCTCGCCAGATGAAGGTATCATATGGGAACTTATCTGTATCGCTCCAGTTGATCTTTGTCGTGACAAAATAATCAATGCCCGCTTCCTTCATGATCGTAGGAAGAGCTGGAGGGAAACCAAATGCATCGGGAAGCCAGAGTATCCTCGATTTTCCTGCGCCTAGTTCATTCTGGAAGAATTTCTGTCCATACACAATCTGTCTTACCAGTGACTCGCCGGAGGTCATATTGCAATCAGGCTCAAGCCACATCGCGCCCTCGGCTTCCCATCGTCCTTCTTTTATCCTTTCCTTTATGCGTTCAAAAAGCGACGGCGTCTGTTCCTTGATGAACTGATAAAGCTGAGGCTGTGAAAGAAGAAAGCGGAAATCCGGATACTTATCCATGAGGTTGATCGCAGTCAGCACGCTTCGCACCGCTTTCTCCCTTGTCTGCCGCACAGGCCACTTCCAAGCAACATCTATATGCGTGCTTCCAACAGCATAGACAGTTACATCGCTTTTTTTCCTTCCATCAAGGTATTCCCAGATAACAGCAGAACCTTTTTCTGCACTATCATGAAGCCTTTCATGGCTTCTGGTGTCGAGAACTGCGATTGCATTCTCAAGTACCTTGAATGCCTTTATGCGTTCCTTATCATCCTCAGGAAGAAGGATTGCCGCTTCAAAGACATTCTTGAAATCGAAATAGAGCGCTTTCACAGCTTCATCTACGACGACTTTATCGAGGTTGAATGTGCAGGATTTATCACTATTGTTCGAGTAAGCATAGAATGTGAGTCTATGCTTTTCACTCTCGCCTTTTGTTATGAGCGCATACTGATGGTTCATATCAAAGGTGGAATGGAGAACACCATCTACATAAAGAAGAATCTGGGGATTATCCGTATTCCAGAGATCTGTTTCGCCTGTTGATAGAAATATACCGGTGTTCTTCCCTTCTATTCCTTCAATCGATGTATCAAAGAGAAAATGGGTATCGCTAACGCCCCATCGGTCACGGTAGCAAAAGGTCTCCCAGCCCTCTTCATCTATCTCGATTGTCTCTTTCAGCAAATAAGGAAAAGGCTTTATCCTTATGTCCTTAATCGGCTCACGATAATCAAAAAGCTCGCCTTCAATGTAGTTTATGAACGCTTGAAGTCTATTTTTTCTATTAATCATGACCGCATGATAACACAGATAAGGGGGTAAATGAGAATGCTGTGCCAGACGGCACAGCACAAATCTTAACCTTTGATTCCCGTTGATGCGATTCCTTCTACAAGGTATTTCTGCATCGTTAAGAAAATGAAGAAGATAGGGATGAGCGAAAGCGTTGCCATTGCAAACATCGCTCCCCAATCCGAACCGGCAGTCGGGTCGGAGAACATCTTGAGAGCATAGCTCACAGGATATGTCGATGGATTATTCAAATAGATAAGAGGCGCCATGAAATCGTCCCATCTCCACATGAACGAGAAGATCGCGCTCGTGACAAGAGATGGCTTGATCAACGGCAGTATTATGCGTGGGAATATTCCATAGATGCTGCATCCATCGATTGTCGCCGCATCATCCAGCTCACGCGGAATACCTTTGATGAACTGTACGTTCAGGAAGATGAAGAATCCCTGTCCGAACCACTGAGGAAGAATGATTGGCAGGAATGATCCCACAAGCTTCATCTTATTGAAGAGAATGTACTGCGGAATCATGATCATCTGGAATGGAAGCATCATAGCAACGAGCATGCATCCGAACCAGAAGCCTTTGAAGCGAAAATCGCAGCGTGCAAAGCCATAGCCGACGATTGCGGAGGAAATGACAGCTCCGATTGTTGATATTCCAGCGATTATGAAGGAATTCTTAAAAAATATTCCAAAGGAATAGCCGGCAAATCCTGCCCAACCTACTTTGTAGTTCGTTAAGCTGAAAGTCTCCGGCAGAAGCTTAGCGGCATTTCTTAGAATCTGATTTGAATCCTTGAAGGAACCTAATACCATCCAAATAAGCGGATAGAGCATTACAAGCGCAAATATCAGCGTAAAGATGTGATAAATCGTTGCATTGATCATCCGCCTTTCTTTATAACCTTTAAGACTCATAGTACACCCACTTATCCTGCGACTTGAAGAGAATGAGAGTCAGAGCACCTACTATGACTATCATGAACCATGCCATTGCGCATCCATATCCCATCTTGTTGTATGTGAACGAGTTCTGATACATATAGACGGTATAGAAGAGCGTACTGTTACGCGGTCTGCCCTGTGTTATGATGTAGCTCTGCGTGAACGCCATGAAGCCGTTGATCAACTGGTTGATAAGGTTGAAGAAGACCGTCGGCGTCAGCATTGGAAGCGTGATCTTGAAAAATCTTGTGAAGGGGCCAGCACCCTCAACGTCAGCTACTTCATACAGCGCTACCGGAATCTGCTTGAGACCTGCAAGGAAAATGAGCATAGATGAACCGAACTGCCAGACAGCAAGTATTATGAGTGTCCAGATTGCCGTATCAGTTCTTCCGAGCCATGCGATCTCACTGTGTATTCCGATAACCCCCAACAGTGCATTGATAACACCGTCACTTGCGAACATACGCTTCCAAAGAATTGCTATTGCAACGCTCGATCCGACAATCGAAGGAAGATAGAAAAGCGCTCTATAAAGGCCGGATGCTTTGGATTTCCTTACAAGCAAAAGCGCTATAGCAAGAGCCATGATAAGACGGAGAGGTACAGAGAAGACAACATAGAACATCGTTGCCTTGAACGACTGCCAGAAGACAGGGTCGTTTGTGAACATCTCCTTGAAGTTGTCCAGACCTATGAATCTAGGGGAAGAGAGAATATTGTATCGAGTGAAAGAAAAACCGAACGACATTGCCATCGGAATAATCATAAATGCAAGGAAGCCGATGACAAATAAGCCTACAAATACATATCCAGCAACACCTTGTGTATTAATTTTCTGAGCAAATGTCATATCGCGCTTTCTCAGTATTACGGTACGTTGCGGCTTGTTTTTATTTTTTGACATTTCGAACCTCTTATTCAGAAATTAAAGAGCACCCCGCAGGGTGCCCCCACTGATTTTACTGAGAGCGCAGGATACTCTGTGCTCTTGATACGAAATCTGCTGTTGCTTCAGCAGGTGTATATGTCTTGTATCTGACATCCTCTGCTTCCGTCTTTCCGATTGCTTCAATCTCACCCTTTCCTGCTGGATCTGGATCATCGATCGGTGTCGCAACCTTACCTACTTCATCGATGTATTCGAAGATAGCCTGTGTATTCTCATCAACATATGGCTTGATTGCATCAGCTACAACTGTACTGATAGGAATACCTCTCTCTGCCATGAGGATTTCATTGCATTCGATGCTGTTTGTGAACCAGTCGATGAACGCCGCAGCTTCTTCCTTATGCTTTGAAGTCTCAGCAATGGAGAAGAACTGAGAAGGCTTGAGGAACATTGGCTGTGTAGTTGCATTCTCTGTCGTAGGATACATTGACATTGCAAGCGGACGTCCTGCTGCATTTACGATAGCGATGAATTGGTTGGAATAGGAGAAGTCATTCCATGTCGTTCCATCGATAATCGGCTTTGTCTCAACGATATCAGGGTTTTTCTCCGCAATCAGATCCGGGGAGATCGCCGATGGGGAGCTGTTGAACCATTCAACATAGTTCCAGTGCATAGAGACTGCCGTGTCGTCACCAGCTGCAAGCTCATCGAAGAGATGCGAGCCATATGTACGGGCAAGAATCTGCATCATATTGAGGCCGCCGTCGAAGTATGTCTTTACGCCAGTTTTCTCATAGATGATCTCTCCAATCTCAAAGAGCTCTTCAATTGTAAGCTGCTCCGGAATCTCAACACCGGCTGCTTCTGTTATAGCTGGATCGTAAATCATTACAGGAGCATTACTTCCGAGGGAGAGAGCATAGCAACGTCCATCGACAGAACCGGATGCAATGATGCTTTCCGGGATGTTTGTGACATCGATCGTACCATCTTCGATGAATGGAGTAAGGTCTGCAAGCAGATTATTCTGCTGATACTGATTGAGATAGCTATAGTCCATCTGAACGATATCAGGCATATTGCCGCCAGCAGCTGTAGCGCTGAGTCTGTCCCAATAACCTGACCAGTCAGCAAACTCTGTCCTGATAACGATACCAGGATTCTGCTCCATATAAAGCTCCGCGACTTTCTGCGTCACATCATTTCTAACTTGGTTGCCCCACCAGTAGAGATTCAGTGTTACAGTACCATCATCAGCAGCTGCTTCGCTTTTACCGCCAGCGAAGACTGCACTAAGGACAAGTGTTATTACAAGGATTGATACAACAAACTTTTTCATGCGTTTTACCTCCTATAGCACATAAATTAAGATTTTACCGTTCTTCATTATCATAATCAATGAGTTATCACGGAAATATCGCAATAAACAAAATATTATGTGTAAATTACATAGATTCAACAGGCTTGACACAATTGAAAATCCGTGTCCATTTTACATCCCGTTTCTTTAAATAAATGCTTTAC
>CAZURL010000075.1:0-1457 GCA_964623005.1 uncultured Spirochaetaceae bacterium | reverse complement strand
AAATGCTTTACTTCTTTCACTTTTTGCTTGTTCATAAAACCAAAGAAAACTAGAATCGTTGAAGGAGGTACAAAATGGAAAAAGTACGCGTTTGCATAATTGGTGGCGGTTCACGATTATGGGCTATTCAATTTCTCAAGGATCTTACGCTTCAGGATAAAATCGGAGCACATGTCGTTCTTTATGATATTGATAAGAAAGCAGCTGATAATAACGAAGAGGTTGCCAACAGGATTTTCCGCATAAATGGAAAGAGCGATAAGCTCTCTGTCTCTGTTGCACCAACGCTTGATGAAGGACTTAAAGGCGTTGATTTCGTTATCATTGCAATCGAGCCTGGTATAACGGCTATAAGGAAAGGCGATCTGCTGCTTCCAGAGGAATATGGAATATTCCAGTCCGTCGGTGATACGACAGGGCCGGGCGGTCTTATGAGAGCAAGGAGGGCAATTCCTCTCTTTGTCGATTTTGCAAGAGCCATCGAGAGAAACTGTCCGAATGCATGGGTTATCAACTACACAAACCCAATGACACTCTGTACAGCGGCTCTATATAAGGGATTTGCTGGAATAAAAGCGCTTGGCTGCTGCCATGAAGTCTTCCATACAGAGGCATTTATCGCATCGTTCATTGCAAAGAAACTGGGTATCGAAACACCAGATAGACGTGAGATAGATATCGATGTATCGGGTGTAAATCACTTCACATTCGTTACGAAAGCTAGATACAAGGGTGAGGATGTGATTCCTCTTCTCAAGGAATATGTGAAGGACGATAGCGTCTTTGCAGACAGGACAGAGATTGCGAAGAAGAGAGTTGAAGAGGGAAAGTGGTTTGAAAGCGATCACTTAGTCGCGCTTCGATTCCTCCGTGACTTCGATACGCTTGGAGCTGCCGGAGACAGGCATCTTGCAGAGTTCGTTCCATTCTTCCTCAATAACGATGAAGCTGTATGGAGATATGGCTTTGTCAGAACGCCATTCTCATATAGAGAAGCCGAAGAGATAAGGAAGAGAAACAAGGTATATACCGATGACGAGCTTATTGCAAAGCCATCTGATGAAGAAGGTGTGGATATCCTTCTCTCCCTTGCAGGAGAGCGAGTGCTCAAGACGAATATAAACATACCGAATATGGGTCAGGTGCAGTATCTGGGAAAAGGTCATATCGTAGAGAGCAATGGCTATATCTCAGCAAATTCCATCGTACCTATTGTCTCTACAAATCCTTCTCTATCTATACAGGCAATGGTGCAAAGGATAGAGAAAGAGCAGGATATAGCGCTTGAAGCTATAGTTGAGAACGATATGGATAAACTCTTCGAGGCATTCATCCTCGATCCGCTTACACAGATACCTATAGATAAAGCGTATGAGCTTTTTAATAAGATGCTAGGCGAATGCGCGCTTAGGTACTGAGACTCAAGGGAGCTTCGGCTCCCTTCTTTTTTAATCTGG
>CAZURL010000074.1:0-10420 GCA_964623005.1 uncultured Spirochaetaceae bacterium | reverse complement strand
TTTAATAAGGCAATTTACAAATAATTTTCTTATTTATCAGCGCTCACGATAAACAATTCTTCCTTTTGTAAGGTCATACGGTGAAAGCTCGACCTTAACAGTGTCACCAGGGACAATCCTTATGTAATGCTTTCTCATCTTTCCTGAAAGATGTGCCAATATCACGAGCTTGTTTGTAAGCTCTACGCGGAACATCGTATTTGGTAGCGCTTCTTTTACGACTCCTTCTACTTCAATAGCTTCTTCTTTTGCCATCTTGTCTCCTATAAAACCTTGAATAGTCTATATATGGTAACGAACTATGTCAATTATTGGTTGTTTTGATACTTCAAGTGTACTTCTGCTGTTTTTTAACGTCTATAGGAGTATTCCTACGAAGAAAATGAGAAGAACAAAAGAGTGCGTAGGTAAATTTTAGGTATTCCAGAAGTTGATGTGGTTTCTTCTGATTATTGTGCATGAAATGGCTGAGAAGCGGAAATGATACTATATGGCAACATAACCCCTATAACTTTCTGTTGATTATCTGTTCTCTTTAGCGCATCCTTTTCCACAAGGAGTCAATATGGGGGCACTCAAGGATTATTTAACAAGTGGAGCAGAGATAAATGAAGGAATGGCAATGTATGTGTCATCTCTTGAACTTGTGTCAAAAGTGTCGGAAAGTGTTGCTGGGCGCATCGTCAAAGAGCTTCGTGACCAGCGCACGCATCTCAAGCTCATAGCCAGCGAGAACTTCTCTTCGCTTTCTGTACAGGCTGCAATGGGCAATCTTCTTACAGATAAGTATTCAGAAGGTTTCCCTGATCATAGATTCTATGCCGGTTGTGACAACGTCGATGCAATCGAAAAAGAGGCTATCGATCGCGCTAAGCATCTTTTCGGTGCCGAACATGCATATGTCCAGCCGCACTCCGGCGCAGACGCTAATCTCTGCGCATACTGGGCTATTCTCAATTCACGTATCCAGATGCCAACGCTCTCTGAGATGGGGATTACGAATCCTTCGAATATGAAAAGGGAGGATTGGGAAAAGCTCCGTATTGCACTTCATAACCAAAAGCTTCTTGGACTCGATTATTACTCAGGCGGTCATCTCACCCATGGCTACAGACAGAATGTATCTGCGCAGATGTTCGATGCCTATTCCTACTCTGTTGATGAAGAGACGGGATATCTTGATTACGACGAGATCTACCGCCTTGCAAAAGAGATAAAGCCTCTCATTCTCCTTGCAGGATACTCCGCTTATCCTAGAAAGATTGATTTTAAGCGAATGAGCGAGATTGCACACTCCGTGAACGCTGTCTTCATGGTTGATATGGCCCATTTTGCAGGACTTGTTGCTGGGAAGGTCTTTACAGGCGATTATGACCCTGTTCGGTGGGCTGACGTTGTGACTACGACGACGCATAAAACGCTTCGTGGGCCTCGTGGCGGTATGATTCTCTGTAAGAGTGAGTTTGCGGAATCTGTAGACAAAGGTTGTCCGCTTGTTATCGGAGGGCCGCTTCCCCATGTTATGGCGGCAAAGGCTGTCGCGCTCAAAGAGGCAGATTGTGAGGATTTCCAGTCTTATGCAAACGCTATCGTGGCAAATTCAAAATCACTTGCCGCCGCCTGTATTGATGAGGGGATAAGCGTTGCGACAGGCGGAACAGATAATCACCTCATGCTCCTTGATGTGCGTTCATTCGGCCTTAATGGACGACAGGCGGAGAGCCTATTGCGCGAGGCTGGTATAACGCTTAACCGCAATGCGCTTCCATTTGATCCGAATGGCCCATGGTATACATCAGGACTGAGAATCGGAACGCCTGCGGTGACGACGCTTGGAATGGGAGAAGCAGAGATGAAGGAGATAGCTTCGATTATCGCTCTGGTACTCAAGAATGCTAAGCCAAGAATTATAGCAAAAGGCGAGAAAGCCGGAGAAAAGTCGAAGAACAGAGCAGAAGCACCTTGTGAGATAATGGATGAAGCAAGAGAGCGTGTTAAGGCACTTCTTTCGCGCTTTGTGCTCTATCCTGAACTGGATTTAGAATTTTTAGAAAAAGCATTTTTGATAAAGGAGGTTTGAATTGGAAATCAAAAGCATTTATTCGGCTGAATTTAAACGGTATGGCACTATTATAGAGGGAATCGACGGATCATCTCTTTATGAAAAGCTTGATGAGGTTTTGACGCTGCCGGAGCATGGAACAGCTTATCTGCCTGATATCCCAGAACTCGATGCGCTTCCGGTATTCGAAGCACTGAAAAAGGATGTCTATGGCGATATGCCCATCCAGATTGGTTGCTGTTACGGAAGTAATCGAAAACTCAATGCGCTTGAATACCATAGGGGTATGGAAGTAAATGGCGCAAAGACTGACTTCGTTCTACTGCTTGGCAGAATCGAGGATATAGAGGAAGGAAAGATCAGCTCTGATAAAGTCGTTGCATTCCGCGTACCTCGTGGTGTGCTTGTCGGTATTTATGAGACAACGCTTCACTATGCGCCATGCGGAGATGCTTTTCGTGTTGTCGTCGTTCTTCCTGAGGGAACGAACACCGATCTCGATGCACCGTGTGGAATGCTCTGGGCAAGAAACAAATGGCTCCTCGCCCATCCTGATACAGATGAAGCAAAGAATGGTGCCTATATCGGAATAACAGGAGAGAATATCGAGTTAGATACTCTTTAAGACTTCATCTGCGAGCGCTTTGTCGCTTTCCGAGAAGCAGCAAAGAATTGTTTCCATATCATCAGCCTTTCCCATCTCTTCCAGCGCAACTCGTATCGCATCTCTTTTGGGATAACCGTAGACGCCTGCGCTGATAAGCGGAAAGGCTATTGTTTTCACCCCATGCTCACGTGCGATTTCGAGAGACCGTCTGTAGCAGGAGCGAAGAAGCGATTCTTCATTATGACCGCCACCCCTCCATATAGGCCCCGGCGTATGTATGACAAAGCGAGATGGAAGATTGTAGCCCTTGGTGATTTTTGCATCGCCTGTCTCACATCCGCCGAGCTTCTTGCATTCCTCCAGAAGTTCTTTTCCGGCTCTGCGGTGTATAGCACCATCGACGCCTCCGCCGCCGAGAAGCGTACAGTTAGCTGCATTTACAATTGCATCAACACTAAGATTCGTAATGTCGTCACGGATAATCCTGATCATAGGATGATTGTATCACCGAAGCTGTGGTAGTATCACACGAAGGGAGGGAATATGAGAGTAATTGTAGTCATCACAGCATTAATTGCGACAATACTTGGTTCAATCAGCGGAATAGGGGGCGGCGTGATTATAAAACCGGTGATGGATGCGATTCTTGACCTTCCTGCATCGACTATCAGCTTCCTTTCAGGAACAACTGTACTGACGATGACAATCGTGTCGCTTCTGAGAAGTCGCAGCGGAGATGTAAAGATAGACAGGCGAGGTACGTTCCTTGCCTTAGGCGGTGCGTTTGGAGGACTTGTCGGAAAGCTTATCTTTTCTTTTCTCCTTGGCTTTGCTTCCGATCCTTCTTTTGTATCGATGCTACAGAATATCGTGATGGTTATCCTCACGCTGATGGTTCTTGTGTATGTCCTTCGAAAAGAATATATCAGCACACTTGATGTAAATAGCAGGGCCTTATCCTCGCTTCTCGGCCTTTTGTTAGGCGTCCTATCTTCTTTCCTCGGCATAGGGGGTGGCCCTATAAATATTATGATCCTATCGTACTTTTTCTCGATGGATAGCAAGACTGCCGCACTCACATCTCTTTATATTATATTCTTTTCCCAGATAGTCTCATTTGTAAGTACAGCTATCGAAGGGTTCCCGACCTTCGATCTTTCCATGCTTCTGCTGATGATGGTTGCCGCTGTTGCTGGCGCTACTATCGGAAGGTCGGTTTCAAGAAAAATTGAGACAAAAACGGTAGATACGCTCTTTTCGTGGATCCTTGTGATAATAACAATCCTATCTATATATAATGTAATACGTTTTGCATGAATTCTTCCGAATAATATCCAGTGGATAATGGTTTATTCAGTTCTTTCTGATTCGAATATTCTGCCGAAAACGCTATATGTGTGGTAAAATAAGATCAACCTTGTATTGAAAAGGAGAGAAAACAGTGAAGAAAATTATTGCATTACTCTTTGTTTTCCTGCTTGCAGTAACACTATTTGCAGCAGAGTCCGTTAATGCATACACGACGCTTGAAGAGCCTCTTGCAGCTGCGCTTTTTGCGAAGTTTGAAGAAGAGACAGGCATACACGTCAATTTCGTGCGTCTCTCAGGCGGCGAGGCTGTAGCAAGACTTGAGGCAGAATCTTCAAATCCTCAGGCTTCAATCTGGGTTGGCGGCGTAGGACTGGATCATATAACCGCAAAGGGGAAGGGCCTCACAACGCCATATGTAAGCCGCTATTCAAGAAACACTCCTAGCCAGTACCGCGACCCTGATAACTACTGGATTGGACTTTATGTCGGCCCTCTTACATTCGTAACGAACCTCGATAGAGCCGCAGAGCTTGGAATCGATGTTCCGCACTCATGGGCAGATCTTCTCAAGCCAGAATACAAGGGATATATCAGAATGGCGAACCCGAACTCCTCCGGCACTGCGTACAACGTACTTACAACGATGTACTATGTACTTGGCAGCGAGGATGCGATGATGGAATACATGGCTGAGCTTGATAAGAATATCGACCAGTATACACGTTCTGGCTCTGCTCCAGGAAAGAGCGTTGGAACAGGTGAGATTCCTATTGCTATCGGATACGCACACGATCAGGTTAAGATCAAGGCTGCTGGCGCTAATATCGAGATAACGGCACCGGAAGAGGGCACAGGATTCGAGCTTGCTTCCATGTCGCTGGTCAATGGTGGGCCTGACCCGGTAAATGCAAAGAAACTCTATGACTGGATCATCAGCGATCCGGATGCGCAGCAGATTTTCACAGAGTGGTATGTTGTTCTCGTAGCAGATGGTGCTCCTACGCATCCAGATGCTCTTTCGATCGATCAGATTAATACAATTGAACAGGATTTCGCATGGGATGGCGATCCTGAGACAAAGACACGCCTTCTCGATCGCTGGACAGCAGAGATCGGCAACAAGCGCGGTTAATTTTCCTACCTGCCTCCTATGGGGGCAGGATAATTTCCGGATAAACAATGTTCACAAAGAAAAGACTGATACAGTATGCGGTGCTAGCTATGGTTTTCTGTGCCGCAGTCTTCTGGATCTATTACCAGCTTTCGACTTCATTCAATGAATATGTCGATGAAAGGAATTTCAATGAGATCAATCTCTTTGCAGAGACTGTGCCGTATGAGTTGGATGAACAATCTGCCTCAGAGTGGCTTTCCTCTGTCTCTACGATGATAGCTGGTGCCAGAAGCGCCTATCTTTACTATGATGAGGATCTCTTTGATTTCGTTCCCTATGCAGGATCTCCTTCGCTTCTGACGCTTTTCGAGGCAAATAAAGACTCAAATGCCTTTGTTCGCGCGCTTGATAGCTGCTATTACCTCGAGCCGATGCTCTTGCCGACGCTCTACAGCGTTGACTATGCGCTGGATCCTGATCGCACGATTTCAGAAGCAGAGCTTAGCCAAATTTATTTCATACCTACAGCAGATGAAAGCGATGCATATGTGACTGGAGCTGTGATTATTGCTGTTCCTGAAATCGCGACAACAGGTTTCTCGTCGCTTCTCAGGACGCTGATGATCGGCGCGGCAGTAATCTTTTTGCTTATCGCATTCATATTGATGTTTACGCGTGATCCGATGACAGGTTTCCTTGTCCTTGGCCTTTTCGTAATTGTAGGCATCTTCGTTGCCTATCCGATTTTTGAGGCTGTAAGGCTGTCCTTCATCGTAAATGGGAGGTTTTCATTTGAAACGTGGAAAACCTGCCTGTCCCCAACATACCTTCAAGCGCTTTGGGGATCGCTTAAACTTGGCGTATTGACCGCTTCTTTCTCAACGCTTATAGGTTTCTGCTTTGCGTTTCTTATCGAGAGGACATCATTCAAGCCAAAGAAGCTGATGACGACGCTTGCAACGATGCCGGTTATCTCGCCGCCGTTCTCGCTCTCGCTTTCGATAATCCTCCTTTTCGGAAACAACGGTCTTATCTCCAAGCAGATACTCCACCTCAATGCATCAATCTACGGTTTGGGCGGTTTGGTACTTGTTGAGACGATCGGTATGTTCCCGATTGCTTTCATGACGCTTGCTAGCGTTTTAAGGCAGATTGATTCCACGGTTGAAAATGCCGCGCTCGATCTCTCTGCAACGAGATGGCAGGCATTCAGGACAGTAACGCTTCCACTTGCTTTACCAGGCGTACTCTCTGCGTGGCTTTTGGTCTTCACTAACAGCCTTGCGGATTTTGCTAATCCGCTTCTCCTTTCGGGAGACTACAGAGTGCTTTCAACGGAAGCCTATATGATCGTAACGGGAAGGAATAACCTTGGAGCCGGTTCCGCGCTCTCGTTCCTCCTTCTCCTTCCAACGCTCACAGCGTTCCTTGCGCAGCGCTTCTGGGTATCGAGAAAGAGCTATGTCACCGTTACCGGAAAGCCTTCCTCGACGCTTACTGATCTTACAAACAGGTCTGTCCGCATAACCCTTGAGACAGCATGCTGGGTTGTCATGGGATTCATCGTCATGCTCTATCTTACAATCTTCGCAGGATGCTTCGTGCGTAACTGGGGCATTGATTACTCCTTTACTCTCGATAACTGGGGCGAAGCGCTTGCCAGGGGCTGGACGTCTATCCGCGATACTGTCACGCTTGCGGCTATCGCAACGCCGATTGCTGGACTGCTGGCAATGATTGCGGCAATGCTGATCGTAAGAAAGAAGTTTCCCGGAAAGCGTCTTCTTGAGATACTTATCATGACGCCATATGCAATTCCCGGAACGCTTATTGGCATAAGCTACATCCTTGCATTCAATAAGCCCCCGATCCTTCTTGTAGGAACAGGTGCGATCATCGTCATAAATTATGTGATAAGAGAGCTTCCTGTAGGTGTTGAGAACGGTATTGCCGCGCTGCATCAGATCGATCCGGCTATCGAAGAGGCTGCATCGGATCTCGGTGCGGATGTAAATACGGTGTTCCGTACAATCGTTCTGCCGCTTGTGCGCCCTGCATTCATCTCATCGATGAGCTATACGTTCGTAAGGTCGATGACAGCTGTATCTGCAATCATCTTCCTTATCAGCGCAAGGTGGAACCACCTTACAGTATTGATATTCAATTTCTCGGAGAACCTGAGGTTCGGTCTTGCAAGCGTGCTTTCGACGGTTCTCATAGTTATAGTGCTGGCTGTCTTCTTCCTGATGAATGTCATTGTCCGTGACAAAGGAATGACTGAGAAGACTATTTCAACGAGGTGAACATGGAAAAGAAGAGCGTATCCGTTACACTCGATCATGTAACGAAAAGATTCAAGAATGTAAAAGGCAAGGCAGATGTCATTGCCGTCAATGATTCAAATTTCATCATAGAGCCAGGCGAACTCGTTACGCTTCTCGGCCCTTCTGGATGCGGAAAGACAACGACGCTTCGAATGATCGCGGGCTTCGAGTTGCCTAGCGAGGGCAAGATCCTTATCGGAAGTGAGGATGTGACGATGCTTCCTCCTAATAAGAGGGATACGGCGACGATGTTCCAGTCCTATGGCCTTTTTCCGCATATGACGGTGTTTGAAAACGTTGCATATGGTTTGAAGCTTCGTAAGGTTCCAAAGGATGAGATAAAGACCAGAGTCAATGAAATGCTCGCCCTTTTAGGTCTTGGAGAGCTGGGAGATCGGGCGCCATCAAGGCTTTCTGGCGGACAGCAGCAGAGAGTCGCGCTTGCACGTTCTCTCATCGTCACACCATCGGTTCTTCTCCTTGACGAGCCGCTTTCCAACCTCGATGCGCTTCTTCGCGAGCAGATGAGAGTCGAGATCAAGAAGGTGCAGAGAGCGCTTGGAATAACTGCTGTATATGTAACGCATGACAGAACGGAAGCGATGTCGCTTTCAGATCGCGTTATCGTCATGAAGGATGGCGTGATCAGACAGATAGGAACGCCCTCTGAGATCTATCAATCGCCGGATTCTCGCTTTGTGGCAGGTTTTGTCGGCAAGGCGGCTTTCTTCAATGTCGAAGTAATCGGCCATGATGGAGAGAACTGGAACTGTGCGCTCGGAAAGCGTGTTGTGCCTGTCACTCATGCCTCTAAGGATGTAAAGGAAGGAAAGGCTGTTATAATGGCTCGTCCTGAATCGCTTAAAGTGCTTGGAAAAGGCGAGGGCAAGATTGATGGCAAAGTGAAGCTCAATGTCTATCTTGGAAGCTCTGTCGAGTCCTTTATCGATACCCCATTCGGCGAGGTTCTTGTTGAAATCGATGATCCGTATGGAAAGAAGATCTACAGTGAGGGCAGTGATGTATCGATAGATTTCAGCCCTGACAGGGTACGTCTTCTTCCAGAAAGCGAGGAATAAAGATTATTTATGCGAGTGCTCGTTGCAGAGGACGAGAGAGATCTGAATGATGTGATATCCAGAACGCTCGAGGATGAAGGTTATGCTGTCGACAGTGTCTTCGATGGCCGGACAGCGCTCTTTTATCTTGAGGAGACGGCCTATGATGCGGCCGTGCTGGATATCATGATGCCAGAGAAAGATGGAATAGAGGTTGTAAGGGCGTATAGGGATGGCGGAGGTACTACGCCCATTCTGCTTCTCACTGCGCGCGACAGCCTCAGTGACCGCGTTAATGGCCTTGATAGCGGCGCAGATGACTATCTTGTAAAGCCTTTCATGTTTCCTGAGCTTCTTGCACGGCTTCGCACGATAATAAGGCGTAGCGGCACGTCTCTCTCAACGATTCTTTCCTGTCTTGACCTTACACTCGATACAGCTTCGCATGTTGTTATGAGAGGAAAGCGCAGAATCGAACTGAGTTCTAAGGAGTATGCGATACTTGAATATATGATGTACAACCAGCACATTGTATTATCAAGGGAGAGTTTTCGTTCACATATCTGGTCATGGGATTATGAGGGAGAGTCGAATATCGTGGATGTGTATATAAGGTATCTCAGACGCAAGATCGATGACGGAGAGAGCGTGAAGCTTATACACACAATCAGAGGATCGGGATACTTGCTTGGAGGTATCTGATGACCTTCTCCATAAGACGGCGCATCGTAGTTTGGTACACATTGTGGCTTCTTCTGATCGTCACAGCGGTCATGGCCTTTGTCTTTTCCAGAAGCGGTGCCGCTGTCGAAAGGATTTCCAGGGAAATGCTTACCGAGCGCATACAGGATTCCTTGGAAGAGCTTAGCTTTAAGCATGGAAGATTAGAGATTGATGATATCGAGCCATATGATGATGGTGTTTACATCGCGCTCTACGATATGAATGGAGAGGTCATTGCAGGCCGGCTTCCTTCTTTTGTTCCAGATGCACGGCATAGCGAAGATGTTCAGCGGATTGAAAGCGAGGATGGAATCTGGTTCATTCAGGACGCTTATTTTTATGGTTATAGACTGCGCGGTGCAATGCGCTATCAAGATTTATCGGCATTCTTCTCCGTTCTTACAGAGGAGAGTGTCGCTGTGGTCTTCGTACTTGCGCTCCTTTCTGCGCTCGGTGGGTACATCATTGTGCGTATCTCTTTCCGTCCTGTAGGTGCGGTAATCGAATCTGCTGACAGAATCGCAGATGGCGATGACTTATCAAAGAGAATAGGGTTAAAGGATAGGCCCGGGGAAATACACCAGATCGCAGCCTCCTTTGATAGAATGCTTGAGCGTCTTGAAGTCTCATTTGAGAAAGAAAGACGCTTCTCCGATGATGCTTCCCATGAACTCAGGACGCCTATATCCGTAATCCTTGCCGAGTGTAATTATGCAGAGAGCCATATAGATGATGAGAATGAAGTAAAGAACGCCATAAAGCGGATTGAAGCGCAGGCTGGGCGTATGTCCCGGCTTGTCTCGCTTCTTCTGATGCTTGCGCGCTCTGATAAATCCACGCTTGAAGCGAAGAAAGAAGATGTTGATCTTACAGAGCTTGGAGAGATGGTAATCGATGCAATGGGGGATGCGGCTGAGGAAAAGCACATTACGCTCTCCTTGATTTCAGATAATCACATACACGCATACTGTGATCAGGATATGCTTGCAGCCATCATGATAAATCTCATTTCCAATGCAATAAGATATGGCAGAGACGGCGGCTTTGCAAAACTCTCCATAAAGGAAGATGGAGAGAATGTTGTGCTCTCTCTTTCCGATAACGGCATCGGAATAGCGGAAAAGGATCTTCCATATATCTGGGACAGATTCTATCGGGTGGATAGTTCAAGATCCGGAGATGGCACAGGCCTTGGTCTTTCGATCGTGAAAGTCCTTACAG
>CAZURL010000073.1:1967-10568 GCA_964623005.1 uncultured Spirochaetaceae bacterium | reverse complement strand
CAAAACCTTCATCCAAATTCCACATTTTGTTTTATTCTTTTGAATGTAAACTTTTATTTTGTCACACACATAATGTAACCTTTTGCTGTGAAAAACATTTTAGAAAATTTGCAGTGCAAGCATCTTTGTTTTAGGTTATAATGTATTTTAGAAATCCTCCCTCTAGAAGCTTTCATTTGGTTTCCGTTAGTTGACCAGCCCGCAGGCTGGTCTTCTGCTGTATAGATGTTTCTTTTTTGCTAGAATGATTATATGGAATTGATCAGATTTGAAAAGCCGGCATTATTCAGGAAGGATATGGATGGCGTTCTTCAGACAATGGTCGACGAGCGTATCGGGCCGGGGGAGAGAAAGAAGGAGTTCTTGAGGCTTTTTTCTTCATTCATTGGTCATAAAGATGGAATTGCGCTTAGATCATATCTTGATGTTTTAATGGCATCACTTATCACGATCGGTGCAGAAGCTGGGGATACTGTTATCATCTCAGTGCTTTCTCCTATGATATATTCCGAGGCATTGAATCGTCTTGGTTTGAAAGCAATCATCGTTGATACCGATGAGTATGGGCTTATTGATACAGCCTCTGTACTTGATAAAATCAAAGAAGATACAAAGGCAATTATTTATTATGAGCCGGTGTGCCAGATTCCTTCTTCCTTTGAAAGTCTTAAAGAACTAGGCCTTCCTATTATAGAGGATGTAACAGAAAGCATAGGATCCTCATTTGAAAGCCAGGGAAGTGAGGATGAGAAAGATACCATTGTTAAAGCCGGCATGGGGGGCGATATCGTGATAGCGGCGCTTGAGGAATCCGGTGTTATATCCACAGGAGGTGGCGCTGTCGCCGTTTCATCAAAGAGCCAGTATATAGAGAAACTGAAAAAATATATGCTATCAGCCTCTCCTTATATTGAACTCCCTGATATGAATGCTGCGCTCGGGATTGTCCAGCTTTCTCAGATTGATTCGCTTCTTAAGCGTCGCTGGGATATCTACCAGCTATATATGCAGGCTCAGCGCAAGAGCGATACAGCGCTCTTTGGTTCGGCCAGTCCATTCTTCCGTGCAAATGGCTATGGATTTTCCGTCATTGTAAAGATGAGGCCAGATGATTCGATAGATTTCGCTGAGAAGCACCATGTCTCATGCAGAAGGACATTCAAGGCATCTATTGGGCAGAAGTATCTTGATAAGTATGAACTGTATCCACATGCTATT
Source organism: uncultured Spirochaetaceae bacterium (assembly GCA_964623005.1). Classification (GTDB taxonomy): domain Bacteria; phylum Spirochaetota; class Spirochaetia; order Sphaerochaetales; family Sphaerochaetaceae; genus Ornithospirochaeta. The sequence goes on along the minus strand of CAZURL010000073.1, from coordinate 9,350 downwards.
GCATTCATAACAAGAGCTATCTCATTTCCGCTCTATCCGTTTCTATCGAAGAACGATCTTGAAACGATACAGCGTGTGATAAGCCATCTCAACTGAGGGAAAATATGATATATTATCCCCAAAAGGTCTTGCGATGGTAGCTAATGTACTTATCATAGCCAATGGCTCAAAGAATGAAAGCACTGCGGAGGCAGAGAAGATTGCAGCGTTCCTTGGCGAGAGGAATATTAAGGCAACTGTCATAAGCACCTTATCCTTTGATGATTCGGTGACAGTTCCGATTGATACAGATTTAGTTATAACGCTCGGCGGCGATGGAACTGTACTCTATGCAGCAAGAGCTGTGTATGAACTAGGCATTCCGATTCTGCCGGTCAACCTCGGTACCTTTGGATATATTACGGAGATATCACGAGACGAATGGAAAGACGCCCTTCGCCATTATATCGAGAAGGGGGATAATATCTCGCGTCGTCTGATGCTCCGTATAACGGTTCAGAGAGAAGGAAAACGCGTATGGCATGCATCAGCGCTCAATGAAGCTGTTATCACATCAGCGGGAATTGCTAAGGTCATAAACATCGGTATTTCCCTTGATAGTACGTCCCTTGCGACATTCCGTGGGGATGGAATGATCGTTGCAACTCCTACAGGAAGCACTGGCTATTCATTAGCAGCAGGCGGTCCTATTATCGACACAGATATGTCAGCAGTGATCATCACGCCAGTCTGTCCTTTTACGCTTTCAAATCGTCCTCTTGTAACATCAGGACGTGTCGTCAGTCTCGATATCCTCGAACAGAGGACCGATGTTGTGCTTACCGCCGATGGACAGCTTTCCTTCGATCTTGAGGAAGGGGACAGGATTACAGTAGAGAAGAGCCGAAACCGTGCGCTCCTGATTCGTTCGCTTGAAAGGAATTTTACCGAGATTATCCGCGATAAGCTCAATTGGTCAGGAGTCATGCATGCTTGAAACACTCTCTGTAAGAAACTATGTCCTGATCGATCATCTTGATATCTCATTCAGCGATGGCTTTTCTGTCCTTACCGGAGAAACAGGTTCTGGTAAGACGATAATGCTTGGTGCTATATCCTTGCTTCTTGGAGGAAAGGCCGATAAGAATGCTATACGCAAAGGCTATGATAGCGCTGAAATTGCCGCGGTGTTCTCAACTGAGCGGAAAGAGGTTATCGATTGGCTTCGAAATAGGGATATAGAGATCGATGAGGGCGAGATTGTCATCAGGCGCACGATAAAAGCCAATGGCAGATCTTCCTCAACGATAAACGGCATACATGTGGCAAGGGAGGAGTGCAGAGAACTCGGTTCTCTTCTTGTTGATATCTCATCACAGCATGAGCAGCAATCATTGATGCGCCCAGAGATTCTGAGGAAGATGCTCGATGAATCATCCTCTATTTCCCTCGACAGTTACGCAAAAGAGTACAGAGCGATGAAGGAAGCTGAATATCAGCTTGAGGAGATAAAGGAACTTATTAAAAAGAGCGAAGCTGAGAGCGATTATATGCATTTTGCCTTCAATGAGCTGGAGAGCGCGGGGCTTAAGGAAGGTGAGGAAGAAGAGCTTAGAGCTAGAATCAGCGTAATGAGTTCCTTTGAGTTTCTCCGTGAATCGCTATCTGTGATGATAGATGATCTGAGAAACGCTACTTCATCTATATCTGATGCGCTCAGTACGATAAAGAAAGCAGAGAGAAAAGACCCATCGCTTTCTTCTATTTCGGAAAGACTTGAGTCTATGGATATCGAGGGTTCGGATATCCTTTTGACGCTCCGTGATCACCTTTCTTCAATCTCGTTCAGCGAGGATGAGCTAGAGGAGGCAAATAACAGGCTCTCTGTGATCCAACGTGTGAAGAAACGCTATGGCGGAACGGTTGAAGAGGCGATACGCCGTAGGGAGGACTTCAGGGCAAGACTCAGGATTACAGAGGATGGAGAAGCTTCCCTTGAAAAAGCCCAAGAGGAATTTTATAAGGCAAGACGCTGCGTATTGGAGAGTGCCGAACGCATAAGCGAGGCTCGTCTTCGTGGCGCAAAGGTTCTTGAAAAGCGTGTTACAGAACATCTTTCGCGCCTTGGTATGGACAAAGCGGTATTCTCAATCCAGATAGAACGTGGCGAGCTAAAGGCTGATGGCATTGATACAGTCTCGTTCTTAATCGCCCCGAATAAAGGGGAACGCCTCTCTCCTATACAGAATACAGCTTCCGGTGGCGAGCTATCTAGGATAATGCTTGCGCTCAAATCCTCGATAAAAGGCGGAGGTGATGTAGATACCTTGCTTTTCGATGAAATCGATGCAGGAATAGGAGGTACTGTTGCAAGTGCTGTTGCCGAGGAGCTTAAGGTACTGTCCGGGGAGAACCAAGTAATTGCGATAACCCATCTGCCGCAGATTGCAAGCCGTGCATCCAGCCATTTTCTTGTCGAGAAGGAAGAGAAGGATGGCAGGACTATCTCAAGGATAAGGGAGATAGAAGGCGATGAGAGGGTTAAGGAAATCGCTCGTCTCCTTTCTGGTGAGACGAGCGCAATATCGTTAGAGCATGCGCGTGCATTACTGGAAGTTCAGCGCTGAATAGGCTTCTCTTGCGATCTTATCATCTGCCATTGAGGTTTTGACTCCTTCGTAGTATGGGTATACTACATTCTGAAGCACTGAGGTCTCCGGTTCAAAACCATGCGCGCGTGCAAGGGACAGCAGTTCGATTATCGAATCAGCATTCTCCTTCGTAAGACCCTTAACCTCAACTTCTTTCGCTAGATAGGCTGCATGATCCGAGAGTATGCCATTGATAGAACTGATATCTGTATCACGTCCGCATTTTCGGATGAAATCAATCATATTGCCAAGAATCTCGCGTCTCTCCTTAGGCGAGACATCTACATAGACCGTGAAGAGCGACTTGATGATTTTGAGCGTCAGTCCCAGATTCTCCATCACCATCGTTTCAAGCGGCATGTACTTCGAATTCTTCACAAGCATCGAGAAGTGTCTCATATCCTTTGCAAGCGCGGAAAGCTCCGTGAACGTCATTCTGTTCATCGATCGATCTATCCAGCTGTAGATATCGAGGAGCATCCTGTCGGGGATATCATGATTCGTTATGCGCGTATTACCTATTGGGTTATTGTTCCCATCGGTCTCCGAGAGATATAGGTTGATGCCATAATCAATGGATGATGAGGATAGGATCTTGAAGCGGAAGGTTTCGAGATTGACGGTATCGACGATCTCTGCGTCGAAGTTCTCTCCCTCGTCGATAGCAATTTTGGAGAGTATGAAGCGGCCATATCTATCAACATAGTCCTCCTTGGTTGCCAGAAGCCTATTTGTATAGAAATAAAGTACAGCCTCAGCCTCTCCTGTTAAGCCCTTCATCTCTTCCTGTGCAATATTCATACCATCGCCCATCGCCTTGATATTGCTCTTTGCATTTCTTAAATCCGAAAGGAATGGATAGAGCAGGTCGCCTTGGCAGTACGGCTGGAACATCTTGATTGCATATATTGCATACTTGATATTCTGTCTTGGCTCGATGCCTGAGATATCAGCGAAGAAGAAAGCGCAGCTTGTGAACGAGAAGTGCTTGTTCTTGATTCCAGAGAGAAGGTGGGCAAGCTTTACATCATCCTCAGCTTTGAAGTCAAAGAAGCTATGTAGGTCATCGATGAACTTTCTCATTGTCTTAGAGTGTGAGAACTCCGCGCCAGCCATCCTCAGCAGCTCATATGGATCGAGGGTGTTGTTGAATATCTTACGCACTTCCTCTTGGAATATTTCATCAAGCTTTTCGCCAAGGCGTTCAAGACCGTTCCTGAGCGGCGTCCTCCATGCCTGGTTCCATCCTGCTTCTCCGCCTGTTGTGCATCCGCAGTCCTTATACCATCTTGAAACGCCGTGCGAGCATGACCAAGATGTGCCTTTTCCTGCCTCTCCTGCATGAAGCTCGGCATGAAGCTTCGACGGATTATCTGCAAGGAATGATGCATAGTTGCTGAATACAAAGTCATTGCGTTCTTCGACTTTCCGTATAAGCGCTGCCAGCGCCATATCCCCATATGGCTCATGATGGCCGTAGATCTCTCCATCGGTTGCTGTATGGATAAGAGGCGTCCTATCTTTGTCCTTTATCGATTTGAGCGTTGAATAAAGATTGTCAGCAGAACGAAGCATGTGCCCGAATGAAATACTCTCAGCCAGTCCGGGGTGGTAGAAGAATGCAGAGATTTCTCCCCCGTTGGAGCCGGTGAGTATGTAGCTTTTCCAATATGGAGCAGGCTTTCCCTGAAGCACTGTCATCTTGCCGCTTTCCTCTTCGACAGCCCTGCACTGCCATGGGGATAGCACGACGAATTTTATGCCTTCATCATAAAGAAGCTGTATTACATTGCTGTTTATTGCAGCCTCTGGCAGCCACATACCATCAGCCTTTCTTCCGAAGTGGCGTTCAAAGTCCATTGCGCCCCATTCAATCTGTAGCCTTGCATCCTTTACGCTGTCGAGCGGGAGTATCGTATGGTTGAAGCTTTGGGCCATGGCATTGCCATAGCCTGTCCGTCTCTGGCTTTCCCTGTCAGCTTCAATCAAAAGCTCAACGGTGTCTGGATGTTCCTTTTCCATCCATGAAAGAAGCGTAGGCCCGAAATTGTATGAGATATAGGAGAAGTTGTTCGTTATGCTTATTATCCTTCCCTCAGGAGAAAGATAGCGTGAATGTGCGTTCGCTGCGTAGCAGTCATGCCATATTCTCTCATTCCAGTCTATATACGGACTTGCCTGTGCCTGTTTTGGGATTATGCCGGTGAAGGGATTCTCTCTCGGCGGTTGGTAGAAGTGCCCATGGAGTATGAGCGATGTCCTTCCATTTGTATTTTCCATGATTTGTAGTCTAACATATCCGATGGTAACGATGAAGTGTCGTTTTCTTTTGAATCCCCTGTCGATTTTCTTTTCATCCTACTTGTGGGGGAAAATCCACGTTTATTGACAGTCTTTCCACTATTCCCTATAGTCTGAATGGAAGCTTTTAAGGGGATGTAATGATACTTGTTAATATTGAATTCCTCTCTCTCGACGAGCTGAGAAGCATTGCCGTGCAGGAGGGGATAAATGATATCGACACACTATCAAGAGAAGAGCTGATCGACCTGCTTAGAGAGAAATACGAAGAGGATGATAGTGCATTATCTGATGGTACTGCCGTTCCGAATCTCCGTTATCTATCAGGCATAACGGATTACAGAGCGATAGATGATTATCTCAATGGTCTTCCCGGCGTAGAAACGCTTCCCGATGAATACCCTGAGACGGAGATCCATCTTCTCTTGAGAAACTCATCCTGGGCGTACTGTTATTGGTCTATTGCAAATCTGAAAAGCGAGGAGATTGTCAATGCAAACGGAGAAATACTTCTCAATGTGACGATTGCTAAGGCTGATAAGAGGGAGGTATATGATATTCCTGTCTCTGTCACTGATAGTGAATGGAATATCGGTATATCATACGGTGATGGATATTGTCAGGTGGAACTAGTATCTGTTATCAACGGAGAGCGGAACGTGCTTGCCTCTTCAGAGAAAGTTTCCCTTGTGAATCCCTATTGGATCTTCCATAAAGATGAAATGAAGGACTGCGACTCGCTTTACAGGATATATCTTTCGCTTATGACAGCGAAGAATGGAGAACTTGTTCTAACTGCCCCTGTCAGGGATATAATCGCAGCATTTAGGGCGGCTGATGTAAATGAATAAGATAAACCTGATACTCCATGCACATCTGCCTTATGTGAGGCACATTGAATATCCGAAGTTCCTCGAAGAGAACTGGCTCTTTGAGTCGCTTAATGAGACATATATCCCGATGCTCAGGATGCTTGAACGCATTGAATCTGATGGCGTTCCGTATCGCATCACGATCTGTTTCTCCCCAACGCTCATCACAATGCTCACCGACCAGGCTTTGCAGGAGCGCTTCTGCGATTACATGAATCTTCGCATTGAACTTGGCGAGAAGGAAGTAGAGCGCGTTGGAAAGAGCGAGAAGGAATGCCTTGAGATGGCAGAACGCTATCTTGAAGAGGCTAGGACGAATCTTGAAGTCTTCGAAAGCTATAATCGGAATATCCTGACAGGCTTTAGGAACCTTGCAGACCGCAATCGCATTGAATTGATCACAACTGCGGCAACGCATGCATATCTTCCTCTGTATAAGGATTATCCTACAGCGATAAACGCTCAGGTTGTGATGGGCCTGAAGACGCATAAGAGAATATTTGGACAGAATTCCAAGGGTTTCTGGCTCCCTGAGTGCGGATACTACCCCGGACTTGATAAAGTGCTTATATCGCAGGGGATATCATGGTGCCAGCTTGCATCGCACTCTGTGATAACCGCATCGGATAAATCCATCTATGGCGGTTATAGGCCGGTAGAGCTTCCATCGGGCGTGATAGGCTTTCCTCGCGATTGGTCGCTTACTTCTCTTGTCTGGTCAAATGAATATGGTTATCCATGTGATAGCGACTACCGTGACTTCTATAGGGATATCGGGTACTCGCTTCCGCTTGAGTATGTCCGACCTTATATCCATGAGCCGGAGGTAAGGTGCTTTACAGGCTATAAATATCATGCGATCACCGGTAAGACCGAGGATAAGAAATATTACGAGAGAGCTAAAGCAGAGGCGAAGATCAAGCTTCATATCGAGAACTTCCTCTATAATATCAAGAGGAAGGGCATTGCGCTTGAAGCCTCTGGAATCGAGGATCCTATTTTCAATCTCTGTTTCGATGCAGAACTCTTCGGCCATAGGTGGTATGAGGGCATTGAATTCCTCGATGGCGTGATACGAGGTGCCTCGAACTCTCCTGATTTCGTTCTTACCTCACCAACCTCTGTCATCCTTGAAAATGGCAAGACAGAGAAGCTTTATGTAAATGAATCCAGCTGGGGGACAGGCGGCTATTCCGATACTTGGCTTGATGGCAGCAATGCATGGATCTATAGGCATATAAGGAAAGCAATCGATAGGATGCAGGAGCTTACGCATCGCTTCCCAGACCAAGGCTCGCTGAAAGGGCGCTTCTTGAATCAGGCATCGCGTGAGGTATTGCTTGCTATGGCCTCTGACTGGCCTTGTATTATGCACGATAATACCTCTGTGACATATGCGGAGAAGAGACTGCGAAATCACCTCGGCTCATTCAATGTCGTCTATTCCTCGATGTCTAGGAATACGGTCAACACGGAATGGCTGATAAACGCTGAGAGGAGCAATGTCATCTTCCCTGATATGGACTACAATCTCTTCGATCCTGATAAGATCGAAAACTATTCATAAGACTTTTGCAGAT
>CAZURL010000073.1:0-1867 GCA_964623005.1 uncultured Spirochaetaceae bacterium | reverse complement strand
TCGTACTTCCTTGCTTTGAGGAAGTATTAGTCAATTTGCCTCATGATGCAACGGAATTATGAGGGATGCAAGGCTTTTAGCTTACAAAGCATAATGTGATAAAAAATCTGCAATCTTTCCATAATAGAGATCAGGAGCTGTTGTTGCGCTTTCGCCGTGGCCAGCTCCTTTTACGATAAGAAGATCCTTATCGCCATTGGTCTTTGCATCGAAGCATTTATACACCATCTCAGTCTTTACGAAGTGATCGTCAGCACCATGGATAAAGAGAACCGGGACTTCCGCTTTTCTTAGCTGTTCGACGCTAGAAGCTTTCTTGATATCATAATGGGCTTTTATTCGGATCATGATGCGGCACATGTCAAGAATGGGGAAGGTGGGAAGGTGATAGAGCGAGTGAAGCTCGTCGCAAAAGATATCCCAGACAGAGGTATAACCGCAGTCATCGATAACCGCTTCGACGCCTTTTATCGCATCGCCAGATACCATCATAACAGTTGCGCCTCCCATCGAAATACCTAGAAGCACGATCCGTGCATCGGCTTTTTTCTCTCTGATCCAACTGCACCAAGATGCAATGTCATCCTTATCTAACGCTCCCATACCGATATATTTTCCTTCGCTCTCTCCATGTGCGCGATTATCCGGAGCAAGGACGCTGTAGCCACGATTGTAGAAAAATGCAGCCGATGGCATGATCTCTTTCCTCGATCCTGTATAGCCATGGACAAGGATTGCAAACCTGTTGCCATCTCTTTTGAAGAATGAGGCTTTCAAGCATAGTCCATCACGGCTTTTTATCTCAACCTCCTCTTTTTCTGTTTTCTGATAGAATACCTCACCGCTTTCTATAAGTTTTCTTTCACGTTCTCTCGTCTTTTCATCCTTGATATCCCGTTGCTCCTGTTCCTCGGAAGGAACGAAACTATTAGAGTGCTTAGAGCGAACGATGGCGATGGACATGAAGAAGGAGCCTATAGCATAGGTTGCCACCGCAATGACGAGTATGATAACAAAAAGCGCAATTAAGATAGACATACTTGATTAATCGCAGAAAAACACTTGGATGTGAAGCTCTCAAGCGGTATTCTTTCTTTGGGAGGCGATATGAAATACGTTAGATTCCTTGATGAAGAGATGAAAGAGCGCTATGGCGCTCTCAACGGCGATACGATAACAATAGGAGAAGGTACTCCTTATGATGAGTTTACGCTTACAAATAGAAAGACAACACTTGAAAAGGTGAAGCTTTTGCCATCTGCTCCCTGTTCAAAAGTGCTCTGCATTGGTCTTAATTACCGTGACCATGCTGAAGAGTGCGGTTTCCCGATACCAGAAAGTCCTGTTGTATTCATGAAACCTTCCACTGCGCTCATTCCTCATGGTGCTGACATAATCTATCCTGCAATCTGTCAACGTCTGGACTATGAGGCAGAGCTTGCGGTTGTCATTGGAAAGAAGTGCCGCTTCGTAAAAGAGAGTGATGCTTCAGATTATATTCTCGGCTACACAATTGCCAATGATGTGACAGCCCGGGATCTTCAGCCTAAGAATGGCCAGTGGACGATAAGCAAAGGGTTTGACACATTCCTTCCGCTTGGGCCGTATATCTCGGACGAAGTGGATCCATCATCGCTTATGATAACAAGCCGCGTGAACGGCGAGACGAAGCAGCTGTCGAATACCTCGAATCTCATATTCAAAGTGCAATATCTTGTGTCTTATCTATCACAGATTATGACACTTCTTCCTGGCGATGTTATCTCTACAGGAACTCCTGGTGGGATATCAGGGATGGCTGTCGGTGATGTTGTTGAGATCGAAATCGAAGGGCTTGGCATACTGAGGAACACAATCGCTAGATAAA
>CAZURL010000072.1:0-10666 GCA_964623005.1 uncultured Spirochaetaceae bacterium | reverse complement strand
GGCTTGTATCTATGGCAATTCTTTTCAGCATCTTCTCACCTTTTGATCATGATAGCATGAAAAGGCAGAAAACTTCCGATACCTGTTGCATAAAGGAAATAACATTATGCGGCAAAAAGAGGGAAACAAGGCTTTTCTGGAATCAGAGAAACATTCAATTGAATGAGTCAATAAAGACAAAGGCTGAGGAGCACCCTCAGCCCAAGCTCATTCAATCAAGAAATTCAGGATTAAGTGTTACCCCGAAAGCTTTTCCAAGCACTTTGAGATTATCATCGGTAATCGTGCCTACGATGCCAATGGATTTTGCTTTGATGTAAATCTCGGCGGCTTTTTCGATCGTATGCATCAAACCGAATGCTTCATCAAAAGAAGATCCGGATGCAAATACTCCATGATAAGCCCAGACTACTGCTGGATACTTATCAATCTGAGCGCAGGTTGCCTTTGCGATATCCGTTCCGCCCGGAATCATCCAAGGCACGATTCCAACACCTTCTGGGAAGACTACAGCGCACTCGGTTTCGCTCTGCCAGAGAATGCGTGTGAGAGTCCTGGCATCATCTGCTTTGATCGTATATGTAAGCGCTGTGATATTTGCAGGGTGCGCATGATAGATAACTCTGCATTTCCCATCTGTCACTCTATAGCGCACAGCATGGTTCATCAGATGCGTCGGAAGCTCTGATGTAGGCCGAGAATCCCTGAGTCCCCAGAGGATTGTGTAACCATCACCCTTATCATTTATTCTTATGATTCCAAAGTTCCCTTCTGGATCGATCTCAGTATTACGCATATAGCGTCCTGTGCCTGTAACGATGAAGTACTCACCTTTTACATCCTCGATAGCCTCTGGCAGTGAAAACTCACGATTATCTGTGAAAAGCTCTTTGCAGTCCTTTACCTCAGACGCCGACATCCTGTAGCTGAGGTTTCCGCCATTTCTTTCATGCCAGCCTTGCAGAAAGCCATCAAAGCACATTCTTCTGAATGATTCCAATACCTCTTTCATCATGATCTCCCTACAAGCACTTTCTTCTCGTAATCTCTGATGGAGGAAAGAACTTCAAAGTCATCCTCCAAGCCTTCTCTCTTCAAGAATTCATTCCAGACACTCGACCATTCAGTCGTCTTTACAGCCTCGAATGTTGCAATAAGAGAAGTGAAATCCGCAGCATCCTGCATTGCTTTAAGGCTCTTATTTGGTTCAAGAAGCGCAATCAAAAGAGCTTTCTGCATATTCCTCGTACCGACAACCCATGCCACGACTCTATTAATTGATGCATCGAAGAAATCGAGACCGATCTTCACACGTGAAAGCGCATCTGCACGTACGATTTCCTTTGCAATTGCGATAAGCTCATCATCGAGGACAATCACATGATCGCTATCCCATCTCATTGGACGCGAGACATGTAGAGGAAGATACTTCTTGAATGTCAGAAGCGAGGAGATCTTCTCGCTGATGACCTCTGTAGGATGATAGTGTCCTGCATCTAGAAGCTGATACACCTCTGGATGCGTTGCAGCATAGTAAGCATAGAACTCGTTGCTTCCAACGGTGAAAGCCTCAAGTCCGATACCGAAGACCTTAGACTCTACAGCGTCGATAAGCCCTTCGTACTTTTCACTATAGATTTCATCGAGCGATTCCTTCAGTCTCATTCTTGGCCCGATTCTATCTGCCGGATAATCCTTGAAACCATCTGGTATCCAGATATTCACCAGTGAGGGATTCTTCTGCTCTGATGCAAAGTATGATGCAATGCGTCTTGATCTCTTACAGTGTTCAATCCAGAAATCCCTTACTTCCTTATCAGGGGATGAGAGCGTAAGATTGTCCTTCACCATAGGATGAGCAAAGAGCGTTGGATTGAAATCAAGGGAGAAATTCTCCTTTTTGGCAAAATCCACCCACGCCTTGAAGTCTTCCTCCTCTATCGAATCACGATCGCACTTCCGATCCGTTACAAGATAGCTTGCATGGAGATTAAGCCTCTTCGTTCCTCCGATCTTGGAGAAAGCGAAAGAGATATCACTCATAAGTTCCTCTGGATTTCTTGCCCTTCCAGGGTAATTACCCGTTGTCTGTATGCCTCCGGAAAGCTCAGTTCCTCCATTCTCGAATCCCCTTACATCATCGCCCTGCCAGCAATGAATAGAGATTGAGATATCCTTGAGCGCAGAGATCACTTGTTCCGTATCAACGCCAAGCTTGGAAAACTTTTCCCTTGCTTCTTCGTAACTCATCTATTCCTCCCATCATAAATCTTTATTTCGTCAGATGACTTTATCAGAGCATCTATATCAACATTATCTTCTTCGCTCTTTATCTGATAGAGCATATTACCGATAGCAGAACCCTCTACAGGGCCTGCTGATACAACAAGGCCAGTGCGCTCTGCCGTTAGGCGGCAAAGATAACCGTCCTTCGAACCTCCGCCGACTATGGCAAGGCGAGTAAAGCGTTTTCCAAGAAGCTGGCCAAGACGCTTGATTGCACTATCATAGCCTGATGCAAGGCTTTCATAGATACAGCGAGAAATCTCGCCAACACTCTCAGGTGCCTTTTCTCCCCGTTCAATGAAATATGATTTTACCTCATTGATCATGCTATCTGGCGCAAGAAAACGCTCATCTTCGATATCAACAACACCGGAAAAAGCCGTCTCCTCCGCACTCTTTTCAAGCTCATCGAAGGAGATTTCCCCCAGTTCCTTCCTAACGCTCTGAAGCATCCATGTCCCCATGAGATTGCGAAGAAAACGTATCGTTCCATCAACGCCCCCTTCATTTGTGAAGTTCTCCTTCATCGCTTCGGAAGTGAGGACAGGATTGTCTATGACTGCGCCGAGAAGCGACCACGTTCCGCTTGAAAGGAATGCGCTTTCACTATCAAGAGGACAGCCGAATACAGCGCTTGCCGTATCATGAGAAGGAGCCGCAAGCACCTTTATCCCATCATAGTAACCATAACAAGTACCGGGGTTATCCAGCGTTCTGAAAAGCCTATGAGGAAGACCTATTCTATCGATGATATCAAAATCCCAGTCCCTCTTCTTTGCATCCAGAAGCGCAGTCGTCGATGCATTCGTATATTCCTGATGGATTTCCCCTGTAAGCCTATAAGAAAGATAGTCCGGAATCATAAGCATCACATCTGCATTCTCAAGTTGCTCCGGATGCTCTGCTTTCAGCGCCATGAACTGATAAACTGTATTGAACGAAAGATACTGTATGCCTGTTTTTCCATATAGCTCTTCAAAAGAAATCGGAGAATCAACATTCTCCGTTCTTTTATCACGATAGGAAACGGCATCCCCTATCATGTTCCCATCCTTATCCAATAAGACGAAATCACAACCCCATGTATCGATAGAAAGAGAAGCTATGGAAGTGCTAAGCTCCTTGGCTTTCTCAATGCCAATCACACATTCTTGGAAGATTTTCTCGATATCCCACACAAGGTGGCCGTTCTTCTTTATATAACCATTCGGAAACCTATGGATGCACTTGAAGAGAAGCTTGTCTCCTTCTCTCCTTCCAAGGAAGACCTTTCCGCTTGATGCCCCTATATCTATAGTAATGCGATCCTGCATCAAAAACCTCCTTCTGATAGCGTGAACCAAGATAAAGCCGAAATCAAGGGGAATTTAGTAGAAGATTTTCAGATTTCCCATAATTCCACAAAGATTTCATACACCGATAAATGGCTTTTATTCATACCCTATAGCTATCTGTATAAGATGGCAGAAACAACCACTTTTCTGCCCTGATGATACCAAGCTACAGATATAAATCAGAGTTCTCTGTAATCGCCTTGAGACTAAACAAACCGTAACATCTATCTAAGCCATAATAGAGTTAATGACAAAAACATCGCCTTTAAATTTTAGGTTTTTATCCAGATTTCATACATCCTGTTTTTTATTACAAATTACAAGAAGCTTTTTCCTTTTTGAGAATTAATTCAAAAAATTCTTCAAAACAAAAGCTGCTTTTCCTTGACAATGGCGTTATGTGGAATGGTGTTCCAGCAGTAAAAGCAGGAGCTATTGTGATAGAAAGGAAGCTCGATAAAGCAGCTCTCGGCATTTATCCTACATCACCATTCTTCATCGGCTACATTATTGCAGCAGCGCTCTTCATTATCCTTTATACTGGAAGAAAGAAATGGTTTACGGGTATCGATGATATGAATACGTATAAAAAAGAGAGGCTATATGAACAAGAATGAGATCAAGGCGTTACTCGACTTCTCTATGGGAAGAAGTGAATGTGATCTTGCAATCAGAAACGCAAAGGTAGTCGATGTTTATAGCAAGGAAGTATTCTCCTCGGATGTTTACATTGCGGATGGGAAGATAGTGGGCTTTGGAAAGGAGCGAAAAGCGAAAAAAGAAATCGATGCAGATGGCTGCTATATGATTCCAGGTCTTATTGATGCGCACTGCCATATCGAGAGCTCCCATCTCTCTCCTTCGGAATATTCCAACGCAGTAGTTCCTAGAGGTACTACGACAGTCATTGCTGACCCACATGAAATCTGCAATGTCTGCGGCCTAGATGGTCTTGAGTATATGCTCAATGCGTCAGAAGAGACGCCTTTGTCTGTTGTGCTGATGTTCCCGTCATGTGTTCCTGCAACGCCTTTTGAACATGCAGGAGCCATATTGAAAGCAGAGGATATAAAAACATACATCGACAGAGCCAGAATAGGCGGACTAGGAGAAATGATGGACTATCCCGGCGTGATAAACAGCGCCGATGATGTTTTGGATAAACTTGTACTGGCACAGGAATACGGAAAGAATATCGATGGGCACGTGCCTTCTATTACCGGTCAGGGACTTGAAGCGTATATAAGCACGGGAATCACAACAGACCATGAATGCGAGACGCCTGAGGAACTTCAAGAGAAAATCCGAAATGGTATGTATGTAATGCTCAGAGAGGGAACTGCATGCAAAAATGTCCTACAGCTCCTTCCCGGCGTAACATCAGGAAATTCCTCAAGAGTCCTCTTCTGCACAGATGATCTCCAGCCTCAGTCGATAATAACAAACGGTGCGGTGAACTATGGTGTCACTCTGGCTATAAAGGCCGGCCTTGATCCTATAACAGCGATCTCAATGGCAACGCTCAACGCTTCTATCTGCTATTCTTTAAACGATAGAGGTGCAATAGCTCCGGGAAAGAGAGCTGATTTCCTCCTAGTAAGGTCAATCGAAGATGGTATAAATCCGGAGAAGGTCTTCATTAATGGCGAACTTGTCGCAGAAAATGGGCAAATCCTCAAGAAAGCCCCTCACGTTGAGCCAAAGAATGTATCTGGCAAAGTTGACATCAGCGGCTTTACGAAGGAAAAGCTTGCCCTCCATCTTTCGTCAACGCATGTCCGTGTGATTAATATTATCCCGGGCGGTGTTGTTACCGGACAGGGAGAGGCTGTTGTAAAACTCGATGAAAATGGCTGCTGGGTTCATGACAGCGAGGAAGATATCCTAAAGCTTGCTGTTATCGAAAGGCACAAGGGAACAGGAAACGTCGGCGTTGCTCTGATTAGAGGATACGGTATGCGTCACGGTGCTGTTGCGACATCCATTGCCCATGATTCCCATAACATAATCGTTGTCGGCGATAACGATGATGATATGGAGAAAGCTGTCAGAAAGCTTGGAGAGATAGGCGGCGGCATAACGATGTTCAAGGATGGAAAAGAATTGGGAACACACCGCCTTGAGATTGCAGGTCTTATGACCGATGATACGGTCTTCGAAGTTGCTGCATGTTTGGATGAAATGCATGACGTTGCTTATAAAGAGCTATCTGTAAATCCACAGATCGATCCATTCATGACGCTATGCTTCATGTCGCTTCCTGTTATTCCGGCATATAAGCTTACCGATACAGGTCTTTTTGATGTTGTATCGTTCAGCTTTGTTCCTAACGAACTCGATTAAGAGCATAAGCTATCTCAATTTTATGAAAGCATCCACCTCTGTCCACGCGGAGGTGGTTTTCTCGCTGTCCTAATCAAACTGTTCAATGCTCTTGTTGGATGAACTTGCAATCGTGTATAATTGCACCGACGTATCCAGCGCTTAAATCCAGACAGAGCGGAAATCGTCAATGCAATAAAGTACAGAGGAGGCATGTAGATGACAAGCTACAAGGAACTCGGCTTGGTGAATACCAGAGATATATTTGCCAAAGCGATGGCTGGCAAGTATGCAATACCGGCGTACAACTTCAATAATATGGAACAGATGCAGGCAATCATCCAAGCCTGTGTGGAGACAAAAAGCCCTGTTATCCTTCAGGTATCCAAGGGAGCAAGGGATTATGCGAATATAAACATACTTCGCAACATGGCACGCGGTGCAACGCAGTATGCTCATGAACTTGGTTGTGATATCCCTGTCGTACTCCACCTTGACCACGGCGATTCATTCCAGACAGCAAAGGAATGCATCGATAACGGCTTCTCATCTGTCATGATCGACGGCTCTCATCTTCCATATGAAGAGAACATTGCAGTTACAAAGCAGGTTGTAGAGTATGCTCATCAGTTCGACGTAACAGTAGAAGGCGAGCTTGGCGTCCTTGCAGGAATAGAAGACGAAGTATCATCAGCGGTCTCCCATTACACAAAGCCAGAGGAAGTAGAGGACTTCTCATCCCGCACCGGTGTTGATTCCCTTGCAATCTCCATCGGAACAAGCCATGGCGCTTATAAGTTCACAGCAGATCAGTGCACTAGGAATGAAGAGGGCATTCTCGTACCGCCTCCGCTACGCTTCGATATCCTCGAGGAAATCGAGAAGATACTCCCGGGATTCCCAATCGTCCTTCATGGCGCGTCATCCGTACCGCAGGACTATGTAAAGATCATCAACGAGTACGGCGGAAAGCTAACAGACAGCGTTGGTATTCCGGAAGAGCAGCTAAGACAGGCAGCAAAGTCCGCTGTATGCAAGATCAACATCGACTCTGACGGACGCCTTGCAATGACCGCAATGATCAGAAAGGTACTTGCAGAGAAACCAGCAGAGTTCGATCCAAGAAAGTATCTTGGCCCTGCAAGAGAAGAGCTTAAGAAGATGTACATGAGAAAGAACATCGAAGTGCTTGGTTCGGCAGGACACGCATTGGACTGAGATAAGCACAAGGGGCTGCAACCGCAGCCTCTTTTCTTACCTATAAATGTAGCGTTTGTCGTTTCCTTTCAGTCTCAATGAATATTAGAGATCAACAAAAGCTTTCTCATCTTTCAGCTCATATAAGCATTCTTTACATTGATTCAAGATATGGGATACCGAGAATACTGAAACCATTTTTCATCATTACAAGCAGTGCTTTTACAAGACTGATCCTTGCAAGTGAAAGCTCCTTTGTTTCAGCCTTGAGTATCTGATTATCATGATAATAATGGCTGAACGTCTTAGCAGCATCATAGAGTGCTGCCGCGATAATTGAAGGATCATAACTCTCAGCGGCTTTCTTCACCTTCTCTGGATAATCCTCAATTGCCTTGATAAGCGTCTTTTCGTCTTCATTTACAAGAAGCTTGCCGTCTCTCTCAACGCCTACAAACGCCTCTTCATCGAACTTTCTGAGGATTGAAGAGATTCGTGCAACAGTATATTGAAGATAAGGGCCTGTATTACCACTGAAGGAGATAGAATCCTTAGGATTGAAAACCATGTCACGCTGAGGCTGTACCTGCAACAGATAGTAGTTCAGAGCGCCAAGAGCAATCTTTCTTGCAGTTTCATCAACATCGCCAACCTCGCTCTCTCTGCCCTTTTCTATGATTTCATTCTTAGCAAGCTCAGAAAGCTCTGCAAGCAGGTCATCAGCATCAACGACAGTGCCCTCGCGGCTTTTCATCTTCCCGTCAGGAAGATTTACCATGCCATATGCAAGGTGATGAAGTTCATCCGCCCACTTATAACCCAAAAGCCCCAATACATAGAAAAGAACGCGGAAATGATAATTCTGTTCATTGCCGACAACGTAGATAAGGCTATCGAAAGGCCAGTCTTCATGTCTCTGTACAGCAGTACCAAGATCCTGTGTCATATAAAGCGTTGTACCATCACGCCTTAAAAGCACTTTTTTATCAAGTCCGATAGGAGACAGATCGACCTGTACAGATCCATCCTCTTCCCTCTTGAATACCCCGCTCTCAAGGCCCTTCATCACCTCGCTTTTTCCAAGCTTATACGTATCGCTCTCGAAATAGAGTTTATCGAAGGAGATTCCCATATTCCGATAGCTCTCAAAAAGCCCATCGAGCGTCCATTTATTCATCTTCTCCCAAAGCGCACGGACATCTGTATCTCCAGCTTCCCATTTTCTCAGCATATCCTGAGCTTCGCTATCTGGATCGATGAAATCCGAAGAGTTCAGTATATCGGGATTCTCTGTTTTTCTAGCTTCTGCCTCTTTCTCCCACTGGGCGAAGCGAACGTAGTATCTTCCGACAAAATGATCGCCTTTCTCACCTGTAGACTCCGGCGTCTCACCTCCGGAGAAGAGCTTATAAGCAAGCATCGATTTACAGATATGGATACCGCGGTTATTGATCAGATTGACCTTCATAACCTCAGCACCGGTTGATTTCATAAGCTGAGAGACAGCTTCTCCAAGAGAGTCATTCCTCATATGACCAAGATGCAGAGGCTTATTTGTATTCGGGCAAGAAAACTCAATCATGATGCGCTTGCC
Organism: uncultured Spirochaetaceae bacterium; assembly: GCA_964623005.1. GTDB lineage: Bacteria > Spirochaetota > Spirochaetia > Sphaerochaetales > Sphaerochaetaceae > Ornithospirochaeta. The sequence continues at coordinate 1,933 of CAZURL010000072.1, read as the reverse complement.
TTTGCCGCTTTCGTTCGCGCCATAGCTATCGCCCTTCTCAATAGCGTTTTCAATGATTGCGGATGCAAGGGAAGGGATATCAAAACGGACATTGAGATAAGGGCCAGCGACTGCCATTTCCCCTTCAGGATGAGTCGCAAGACGATTCATGATATCCTCCGCAATCACATTAGGAGCCTTATGCGCAAGCTTTGAGTATGGAAACATCGGAAATGCAGCATCTCCCAGTTCTGCCTTTGGGGGAAGCCCAAGCTGTAGCTCCGGGATATCCTCAGTGCCAAGATAGGCTTTAAGTTCATTCTCTATCGCGATCTTCCATGCTGACTTCAACTCATTAAGCATATACACCTCTCATGACACTATACTGATTTTCCCACCAAGGTGGAATGGCTGATCCGCAAAGTAACCTCGCCTGAGGAAAGCGCCTCTTTCCTACCTCCCGGGTATTCAACCAGAAGATGGCCGTTATCATCAAGGCCGTACGCGCGTCCATTCCGCTCCTTACCAGCCTTCACTACCGTGACGTCCATACCGATGATAAAACATTTCGCTCTGTATTCATCGATGAACCTCGTACCCTGCAACGATAGAAGCTCAGTTGTAACAGCAGCAGCAAGCTCTGCACGCGTTACAGGAGACTTTCCCTCTGGATACAGAAACGCCATCTTATCTTTTAAATCCATGGGTATGGAGGAACTGCTGCCGGAGAGATTTATGCCTATTCCGATGATAGCTTTATCAAGCCCCCCAAGCTCCATGTTTACAATACCTTCTGTCAGGATTCCTAAGACCTTATATCCATCGACATATACATCATTGACCCATTTGATCGATGTAGAGCGACCTGTAAGCCGTTCTATTGCCCTTGAAGCAGCAAGGGAAGCGGAGATTGTAAGAAGATCTGGCGAGGGAATCGACTCGCCGGGAAGAACAATCGAAAAATAAACACCGCCTTTTGGTGAGAAGAAAGAGCGTCCAAGCCTCCCCCTTCCTCCAATCTGCCTTTCTGCTATGACAGCAAAAGGAGCCTCAATGCCTTTATTCAGAAGATCCTTTGTTTCCGTCATCGTAGATACACACTCCTTCACCGGATAAACAGGTATAGGAAAAAGCGGTTCTACAACCATAGGAGAAAGCACATCATCACTTTCAAGGATGTATCCAGTGCCCTTCATTGTGGCTATTCCGAAACCTTCTTCTTGAAGCTGACTGACTGCTTTCGAAACAGCCATACGCGAGCATTGGACGCTATCTGCGATCTTTTGCCCTGAAATGCACTCCCCCTTGTGCTCCAAAAGCATATTGAGCACACTGTCCTTAACAAGCATGTAAACATTTTAATCAAATTTTGTTGACAATACCACCCCATATACGTAAACTCCATCTTGGTTTTAGGTTTACAATTATGAAAATATTAGTTCCCCTTTTCACTGCCTTGCTTGCCGCAGGTGCATTCATAAAGATTCCGGTACCACCTGTACCGATCACACTCCAGACACTCTTTCTCTTCTTGCTTGCACTGCTTGTACCAGTAAAAGGCGCCACACTCTCGGTCGTTCTCTATATCTTTTTAGGGATAATCGGACTTCCGATTCTCACCGCAGGAGGGGGAATCGGGGCAGCGATGGGGCCGACTGCAGGCTATCTCTGGGCAATGATTCCAGCTGCTATCGTAGGCGCGTTTCTCTCTTCAAAGCGCCATGACAGCACAGGATACAACCTATTCGTCATATTCATAATGGAGATAATCATTTACATCCCCGGTCTGCTTTTTTTGGGGATATCAAGAGGAATGACTGTCACTGCGACGCTCACAGCAGGGCTTATCCCATTCATCCCTGGCGACATCATAAAAATGATAGTTGCAGCCATTGCCGCTAAAGCAGTGTATCCGGAATGCAGCAAACTCCTTAACAAGTAGAGGTCTTTTGAG
>CAZURL010000071.1:0-10930 GCA_964623005.1 uncultured Spirochaetaceae bacterium | reverse complement strand
AATGTCATAGACTTCGCGGCTCTAATTTGAATTTACCTTGATTGCATCGAATGGGCACATCTCATGACAGCAGTAGCAGCGTATGCACTTTCTCTTTGTGAGTTTTACGTTGCCATTCTTCATCACTATCGCCTTTGCCGGACAGATATTGATGCATTTATTACAGTGCTTGCATTTATCATGGATGAACTTCGGATAAGGACGCCCATCTGTCTGTATGCCGATTCGCGAGAGAATATTAGGAATGAAGAGCGTCTTCATTGTGGTTTTCTTTCCCTCTGGAATGCGGACAAAGTCGCTTATCACAAGTTTCTTAGGTGAAAGCAATGGATATTCAGCATCGCTTATGCCTTTAACAATGCGTTCAGCTTCATCGATGATGGGAACAGATCTGTATCCCATTATGACAGCTTCTGCTTTATCGAGTGCGAAGGGATTTTCCGAGCCAAGAAGAAGCCCTACATGACGAGGCTGCCCATTAGTCGGGCCAGAACCTTCCATGCCCACGATTGCATCCATGAACGCATAGTCTACATGTGCTTCGCTGTATATCCCGATGATGAGCCTTGCAAACTCTTCTGGTGACCTTGCCTTGAGATGCATAGGGCTTTTCTGGAGTCCCGGAACAAGACCGAACATATTCTTTACCGCACCTGTTGCACTCAGGAATTGATGCGTCTTGAATTTTGCGACAGAGATCACGATATCCACCTCATCGATTATCGTTGTCATCGGTACCCGTATACCATTTATGGTATGTACGCGGGTATTTTCACGAAAATCAACAATCTCTGCACCTGTTTCTTCCGCAACTGCCTTTATACCGGAATTGACAGGATCGAATTTTCCGACCTGCATTCCGGGCGAGTCTCCAACCAGAATACGCTTTGCGCCTTTATCTTTCAGAATCAGGATTATCTCTTTTACAACCAATGGATGGGTTGTTATTGCTTTCTCTGGTAGGGAATCAGAGAGGATATTCGGTTTAAGGAGTACGGTCTTTCCCTCTACATCAGGAAATGATGTATTGCCTATAATGGAGTAGAGCGCAGCGCTTATCTCCGTGTTTTTATATTCATTTGCCTCTGCGATTGCACACCTTGTCATATCTTCCTCAGCTTTGCCGCATACATCGGCCCTCGTCCTTCTGCACTATCCGGAAGCACCAGAACACCATGCTCTCTCCTCTCTCCACCCGAAAGTTCTATCTCAATTTCCTCTGCTTCGCCTTTATGCTTGGTGAAGAAGCGTGAAACAATCTTTTCATCCTCGGCAGGATTTATAGAGCAGGTTGAATAGACGAGGATACCGCCTTTCTTTAGTGCCAGCATAGCGGATGCGAACATCGAGTATTGGAGCGCTTGAAGTCGTTTCGGCCTTGACGGAGACCACTTTGCAAGATGTTCTTTGCTGTTTATCACATGACGCTCGGAAGAACATGGCGCATCGAGAAGTATATAGTCATATGCATTCTGTTCATATACACCCCATTTCGAGGCGTCATGGCCTGTTATCCTGATATTCCCCCTCCACGCTTGAGGAAGCGATGATTCAAAGGCTCTTCTCATCCTCTCCCTTCTATCCATGGAACGATCATTTGCAGTAAGGGATCCTGTTCCTCTTAAAAGCGTGGCAAGCACTATAGATTTTCCTCCGGGAGCTGCGCACATATCGAGGACAGAACTTTCTGGCGTGGGCGAGAGAAGCATCGCCGTCTCAATAGAGGCGCTATCCATGAAATATGGAGCGATAAGCCCTTCCGGGCTTTGCTTATCCTCTTTTTCGGAAAGGAGTGCATCTTTGAGCGTTTCCCAGCGCTCTTTCCAGATGGATGAATAGAACTCGTCGAAGGTCAGAGAAGACATATTGTCACAACTGTTCCGACAACAATGCCGAGTAGAAGTCCTGCAAGTACCTGCCAAACGGAGTGCCCTATCATTGTCTTTAGATTCTGTGGCGATATCCCCGTATCCTTTAAAGCGAATATCTCAGACCATTCATTCAGGATCTTTGCCTGCTTACCTGTTTCGAGCCTGACGTTCGTTGCATCATTCATAATGATAAGCGAAATTATGCAGCATATCGCAAACAAAGAGGAATCGAAGCCCTCTTTTATCCCGACTGATGTAGTGAGCGCAATTACTGCCGATGTATGAGAAGATGGCATTCCGCCTGTCGTTATGAAGTGATATGGACGAAAGCCCTTACCCATCAATACATTGATGAGCGGCTTTAGAAGCTGTGCAGCAACCAAGCCCGAAATGGCTGCGATGAGTGCTGTGTTATCCAACAACTTATCCATATGGAGAGGTTAGCATCCTGATGAAATCACGGCAAGGGTATCTTCATTCTCTTTCCTTTACTAATTATAATCCGAGAAGGGAGGATGATGATGGGACAGACGCTATGTTACAAACTGCTTTCGGAACATCTTGTTTCAGGAGAGCTTAAAAAAGGAGAGAGCATAAGCATAAAGATCGATCATACGCTTACGCAGGATGCGACCGGAACGATGGCTTATCTTGAATTTGAGGCCATGGGTGTTGATCGGGTAAGAAATGAACTTGCTGTCAGCTATATAGATCATAATACGATACAGATAGGTTTCGAGAACTTTGATGACCATGAATACCTTAGGACGGTTGCAGATAACAAAGGCATAATATTCTCCCGTCCGGGCAATGGTATCTGCCATCAGGTGAATCTTGAACGTTTTGCGCTTCCCGGGAAAACGCTTCTTGGCTCTGATTCGCATACACCTACCGCTGGTGGAATCTCTTCCTTTGCCGTAGGCGCAGGTGGGCTTGATGTCGCGCTGGCAATGGCTGGCGTTCCCTTTACGATGATTGCGCCTCGTGTTGTCAACATAAAGCTCAGCGGCAAGCTTGGGCCATATGTCTCTGCAAAGGACGTTATCCTTGCTGTCTTGAGGAAGTTCGGCACGAAGGGCAATGTGAATACCGTATTTGAATACACCGGAAGCGGTGTGGAAACGCTCACGGTTCCAGATAGGGCAACGATTGCGAATATGGGAGCAGAGTGCGGTGTAACGACCTCTCTCTTCCCCTCGGACGAGAGTACAAGAGCGTTCCTTGAGAAAGAAGGAAGGGGCGAGGGATATAGAGAACTCAAGGCCGATGAAGACGCTGTATACGATGAAGTCTGGGAACTTGATCTCTCCTCTATTGAGCCGCTTGCAGCTTGCCCACATAGCCCCGGAAACATAGAGAGTATTTCTAATCTTGCTGGAATAAAGGTAAATCAGGTACTGATCGGTTCCTGCACGAACTCAAGTTATACGGATATAAAAAAGGCGGCGGCGATTCTCGATGGAAAGTGCGTCTCTCCGACTGTTGAGCTTGGTATCGCACCGGGATCGAGGGATGTGCTTATGATGATCACGGCAGATGGAACGCTTGAGAAGCTTATCCGAAGCGGTGCAAGGATCCTTGAAAGCGCCTGTGGCTTCTGTATCGGAAGCCATCAGAGTCCTGGAACGGATTCTGTATCGCTTAGAACGAGCAACAGAAACTTCTATGCGCGCTCTGGGACAGCCTCTGCCTCTGTCTATCTTGTCTCTCCGGAGACCGCTGCGGCTTCTGCTGTGACTGGCGTTATAACAGATCCTCGTTCATGCGGTGTGGATCTCTCGATGATAAAGCTTCCCGATGAGCTTTCCCACGATGATTCAATGTTCATCCTTCCGACATTCTCCCTTGAGATCAAGAGAGGGCCTAATATCGGAAAGCCGCCGAAGAATGAAGCGCTTCCGAAGACACTTCATGGCCATGCGCTTATAAAAGTCGAGGACAGGATCACAACAGACCATATTATGCCAGCCGGCGCCAGAATGAAGTATCGCTCGAATATCCCTGAGTACGCGAAGTATGTATTTGAAAGCGTCGATGCAACGTTCTCCTCTCGCGCATCCGAAGAGAGGGACAGAGGTCTTCACGGGTTTATCATTGCGCGTCAGTCCTATGGGCAAGGCTCTTCGAGAGAACATGCGGCAATCTGTCCGATGTATCTTGGCATAAAGGCTGTTGTTGCAGTTTCGATTGAACGCATACATCAGGCGAATCTCTGCAATTTCGGTATCCTCCCATTGCTCTTTGCCAATGAGAATGACTACGAGAAGATCGATGAGGGGGATGAGCTTGAGATAAGGAGCGCAAGAGAGAGCGTTGAAGAGGGTAGTTTCATACTCTGCAATATCACGAAGGATATCCAGATACCGCTTACGCTCTTTGCATCCGAGAGTCAGAAGAAGACGCTTCTTGCAGGCGGAAGACTTAATGAGGTTTCAGTATGAAGATAGAGTGCAAGGATGGAAAGCTTACTGTGCCATCAGAGCCAACGATTGTTTATATCGAAGGTGATGGCGTAGGGCATGAGATAACGGAGAAGATGATCAGCGTCCTCGATAGAGCCGTAGAGAAGTGCTATGGCGGCAAGAGGCGCATAGCGTGGAAAGAGGCCCTTGCTGGCGGTAAGGCTATCGAGAAGCTGGGGGTGAATCTTCCGGATGAGACTGTTGATGCGATAAAAGACTCTTTGATTGCAATCAAAGGGCCGCTGATGACGCCGGTTGGAAAGGGTGCAAGGAGCATAAATGTTGCGCTCAGACAGACTCTGGATCTCTATGCGTGCGTCCGTCCTATCGAATACTTTGATGGCGTTCCATCCCCTGTAAGGCATCCTGAGCTTGTTGATATGGTAGTCTTCCGTGAGAATACGGAGGATATCTACGCAGGAATCGAATGGGGGAAGGGAAGCGACGAGGTAAAGAAAGTCATCGCGTTTTTAGAAGAGGAGATGAATGTCTTTAAGATACGTTTTCCTCAAACCAGCGCTATAGGCATAAAGCCAGTCTCCGAAGAGGGGACAAAGCGTCTTGTGCGCTCTGCAATCGATTATGCAATTGCAAATAAGCGGAAGAGCCTAACCCTTGTCCACAAAGGGAACATAATGAAGTTCACGGAAGGTGGTTTCAGAGCTTGGGGCTATGAGGTTGCAGAGAAGGAGTACGGTGCTGTAGATAATGTCATCCCAACGGATTTCGGAGGGATTGTGGTGAAGGACGTCATTGCAGATGCATTTCTACAGAACATCCTCATCAAGCCGGAAGCTTATGATGTTATTGCAACGCTTAACTTAAATGGCGATTACATCTCAGACGCGCTTGCCGCAGAGGTCGGCGGTATCGGGATTGCGCCGGGTGGGAATATTAACTACCTCACCGGTCACGCCGTCTTTGAGGCCACGCATGGCACTGCCCCTGATATCGCAGGGAAGGATGTTGTAAATCCGCTCTCGATGATTCTCTCCGGCGTCATGATGCTTGAGTATATCGGCTGGAATGAGGCGGCGCTCTCCATAAGAGAGGCCATAAAGCGTGCAATTGCCTCGAAGCGCGTCACTCGTGATTTTGCCCTCCTTATGAAAAAAGAGGGCGTTGAGTGCGAAGAGCTTTCGACAAGCGCATTCACTGCGTATCTTATCTCACTCATATAAGTCGAGAAACGATGTTATTTCTGTAAGCCGAGGCTCCCTGATGCTCTCTTTTCCGGGAGCCTTTATTCTGTACACGTACTTGATTCCTGCATCGAGTGCGCTTTTGACTCCGGCTTCTGAATCCTCGAATGCGATAGCGCGTTCGCCGCTTACGCCGATTGCTTCGAGTGCTAGACGGAAGATCGTGCCATCGGGCTTTGAGGGAATGTCATCACGGCCTGCGATGATCGAAGATGGGGAAAAATAATCAAGAAGGTGGAAGCGTGGGATATACCAATCCATGTTTATCTTTGGCGCAGAGGAGGCAATTGCTATCTTGATGCCTTTTTCTATTGCATACCGAAATAGCGCTTCTGCTCCATCGGCAAGCGCCGTGTTGTTCTTGATGCAGAGCTTTTTGTAGATATCTTCTTTCCTCTCGCTCCAAACGTCTGCCTCCGCATCACTGACAGTCGGAATGAGAAAACGGATCATGTCTTTATCTGTACGTCCATTGAAGAGCGCGAACTCTTCATCTGTCAGCGCTCTTTTCCGGATTATCGTGGAGATGGCATCCCAGCTTTCCCTGTTCTCTTTTTCATCTAAAAAGAGTGTTCCGTTGAAATCAAATACGATTCCATCAGCGCTTGGTAATCGGAATGACATCCCTTTCCTCCGGGCCGCTGTATATCTGTCGTGGTCGGCCGATCTTCTGATACGGATCATGCCGCCACTCTAGGTAGTGAGCGATCCACCCAGGAAGCCTGCCCATTGCAAACAGTACAGTGAACATCGATACAGGGATTCCCATCATATGGAAGGTAATGCCTGTATAGAAGTCTACATTCGGATAGAGATTGCGTTCGATGAAGTAGTCGTCATGCGTTGCTTTCTCTTCAAGCTCTAGGGCTATATCAAGGAGGGGATCGGATTCGATATGCGTACCGGCAAGCACTTCATGGCAGATTTCCTTTGCGATGGTTGCCCTTGGATCGTATGTCTTATAGACCCTGTGCCCAAAGCCTGAGAGTCTGAATGGATCGTTCTTATCCTTGGCTTTCCTGATAACGTTCTCTATAGATAGTCCCTCTGTCTGGATCTGCGTGAGCATATCCATGACAGCCTGATTCGCACCGCCATGCTTTGAACCCCAGAGCGCGCAGCAACCTGCCGCGACAGATGCATAGAGATTTGCCTCCGAGGATCCTACAAGGCGGACAGCGCTTGTCGAACAGTTCTGTTCGTGGTCTGCGTGGATGATGAGAAGTTTATTGAGCGCATTGACGTGAACAGGGTTCGGATGGTAGTTATCAACGCTTGTATAGAACATCATGTTCAGGAAGTTTGCGCAGTATGAATAGTTGTAGAGAGGATCTACAAAGTCCAGACCGTTCATCTGCCTGTAGGTAAATGCCGCTATCGTTCTCATCTTGGACAGAAGTCGCGTAACGGTAAGGTCGAGATTATCCTCCGGATCCTTTTCTTCGATCTCTGGATAGAATGCAGAGAGCGATGCGACCATTGCAGATAGTATTCCCATCGGATGGCCGTCTGTTGGGTAGGAACGGAAGAAGTTTCTCATATTCACGTGCAGAAGCGAGTGCGTATTCAATAATTTCTGATAATTGATACGCTGTTCTGCCGTCGGAAGCATTCCTTTTATCAAGAGGTATGCAACCTCGATGAAGTCACAGCGTTTTACAAGCTCCGCGATATCATAGCCACGGTATCTGAGTATGCCTTTTTCGCCGTTTATGTAGCAGATTGAGGATGTGCAGGATCCCGTATTGACAAAGCCCGGATCATAGGTAATGTATCCTGTCTCTGCCCGGAGCTTTGTGATATCAATGGACTTATCGCCCATATTGTCTGTGATTACGCTGCATGTATACTCTCTTCCGTCTTCGAAGATTATCTTCGCAGCCTCTTTCTGTACATTCATAGAATCTCTCTCCCTGATAATCTCTCTAGCGCTTTCACCAGCACCTGAGTTCCATTCTTGCCATAACCTTCTGCTTTAACGGCTTTATACAGCTCCCTTGTCAATGCAAGCGATGGAAGCGAAAGGCCCATCTTCTCGCTCTCTTCCAGCGCGATCGACATGTCTTTGATGAAATGCTCCACCATGAATCCCGGGTTGTAGTCGCCGTTGAGTACGCGGGGTGCAAGGTTATCGAGCGTCCAGCAGCCTGCGGCCCCCTTGGATATCGTAGAGACCATCTTCTCAAGATCCATACCGGCAGCAGCACCATAGATAAGCGCCTCCGAAACGCCGGCCATTGTCCCTGCGATCACAATCTGGTTCGCCATCTTCGCATGCTGTCCAGACCCGATTCCGCCCATGTGCGTGATATTCTTTCCCATTACCTCTAATAGCGGCTTGATCGCTTCAAAGACGTCATCATCTGCGCCGACCATGATAGAGAGCGTTCCTTCTCGCGCTCCCTTGTCTCCGCCGGAGACAGGCGCATCTGCCATCTTTGCACCTTTTTCCTTGAGCTTTTCTGCAATCGAGATATCAAGGGAGGGCTTTGTGGTCGTCATATCTACGAATATAGAACCTGTCTTTGCCCCTTCGATAAGTCCATCCTTTCCAAGGTATACGTCCTCTACATCTTGAGGAAAACCTACGATTGTAAAGACTATTTCGGCGTTTTCAGCGACAGCGCATGGTGTAGGACACCAGATTGCGCCCTTTTCGATCAGGCTTTCCGCCTTTGCCTTAGTACGTGAATAAATAAATGCAGTGTAGCCAGCCTCAATGAGCCTAGAGACCATGGAAGATCCCATTACGCCGATTCCGATAAATCCTATATTCTTTCCCATAGAGAGATTCTATCATCAATAAAAGAAGGTGAAAATATATTAGGGAGATAGGGAAATTGCAGGTAGAATAAGTCTGAATAAACTATGTATCAGGTTTAGAGTTTTATGAGGTAAGTATGAAGGACAATCTTATATCAATCGGCAAAATGGCAATGATGAATCATATATCGGTACCGACGCTCAGACTGTATGATGAGATGGATCTTCTCAAGCCTCGCTTTGTCGATAGGGAGAGCGGATACAGATACTACAGCATCGAACAGAATGCCCGGCTCGATATGATTGCTTATATGAAAGGCCTTGGTATGAGCTTGAAGGAGATAAAGCGGATTCTGGAAACTGGCGATATTACCCTGATTGAGAAACTTCTGATAGACAAAATGGAACAGATACATGCAACAATCAGGTCGCTTAAGATACAGCATGATGCCGTTGAGCGCTCTATTGCGAGTATCGAACGCTACAGAAGATCGCCAAATACAGGGACAATAGCCCTTGAATACATTGATCGACGATATCTTTATGGTATTAAATGCATAGAGAATTTCTATGATAAAAATATAGCTTCTTATGAGAAATCATTAAGTGCGTTGAGGGATGATCTCCTTGCAAAAGGTTTGAGGCAGATTCATTCATATAATACAGGTACTTCCATTAAGGAAGAGGATTTCATCAACGAACGTTTCATTGCAGATAAAGTCTTCATTTTCGCTGACCGCTATCTTAGGGACTCAGGCTTCTCTGTCTCTGTAATCGAGAGTGGTATGTACGCCTGTATTTACATCGATAGCTATGATTATGAGATAGAATCTGCTTTTATACTTCGCAGATACTGCATTGAGAATGGCTATAAGATTGCAGGGGATTATATCTGTGAAGTGCTTACGGAATTTAATGTTTTTGATAATAAGCAACGTGGTATGTTCCTTCGTCTTCAAGTGCCTTTGAGTTTTTCTAAATGATTTGACTCTCAAGCCCCTTTAGGGTTTAGAAAAGAAACAAAGGAGAAATTCTATGGAAAAGATAAAAGTCGTGCAGTATGGATGCGGAAAGATGAGTAAGTACATTCTGCGTTATCTTCATGAGCATGGCGCGCAGATTGTAGGCGCTATCGACGTCAACCCCGCAGTCGTTGGAATGGACGTCGGCGATTATGCAGGGCTTGGTATAAAGACGGGGATCATCATCTCCGATGATGCAGATAAAGTCCTTGACGAGTGTGACGCAGATGTTGCTATCGTAACGCTTTTCTCGTTCATCAATGATATCTATGAACACGTTGAGAAATGTGTGCTAAGAGGCATAAATGTCATCACGACCTGTGAGGAGGCTATCTATCCTTGGACAACGGCTGCCGCTGCAATCAACAAGCTTGATGCGCTTGCAAAAGAGACAGGTTGCACAATCACAGGCTCTGGAATGCAGGATACGTTCTGGATCAATATGGTCGGGCTTGTTGCTGCATCATGCAATAAGATTACAAAGATCAAGGGAGCATATTCCTATAATGTTGAGGATTATGGTTTAGCGCTTGCTGAGGCTCATGGCTGCGATCTTACCACAGAGGAGTTCGAGAAGAAGATCGCACATCCTGATGTCTTCGAACCGTCTTATGCTTGGAATGCAAGCGAGGCAATCTGCAATAAGCTTGGCCTGACAATCAAAACGATTGAACAGAAGAATGTCCCGTATACAGTAGATCATGACGTGTATTCCCAGACACTTGGGAAGACGATAGAGAAGGGCAGATGCATCGGGATGTCTGCTGTTGTGACAATCGAGACAATGCAAGGTATTACGATCGAGGAAGAGACCATCGGCAAGGTGTATGGCGCGGATGATGGCGATATGTGCGACTGGTGGATCTCTGGCGAGCCAGATACGGAGTTCCATGTCGTAAAGCCTGCAACTGTTGAGCATACCTGTGCGACGATCGTAAACCGCATTCCGAGCTTGCTCAAAGCACCAGCTGGCTATGTAACAAGCGAGCAGCTTGATCAGTTGGAATATCTTACATATCCAATGGAGTATTATCTTTAAATCCAGCTAATTGTAGGCAAGGGCATACCTTGCCTACACATTTCTGCATTTCTCTATTATAATTTCGTTCATGGATGCTTTTATCGGTGATGAGGAAATCATAGATATTTCTGACTTCTTTAAAGTTTTCGGCGATCCAACACGGCTTCGGCTTCTTATTCTTCTGGATAAGAATGGAGAGATGGGCGTCGGCGCAATTGCTGATGCGCTTTCCATGTCCCAGAGTGCGATATCGCAACAGCTGAAAGTCCTTCGCACATCAAGGCTTGTTAGATACAGAAAAGAGGGTAGGAACGCTATTTATCGCCTCTCTGACGATCACATACATACGATCCTTACACTTGGCATCGAGCACTATGAGGAGCAGCTATAGAGAGCCATTCCTTATACTCAATACATCAGGAATATGGAAATCAGCATTTATTGACTACTGCTTGTATCAATTATATTGTGTTTGTAGGAGAATCATCAGCAAGATGGTGATTGCAAAATATTAGGATAAATCCCTGCTATCTTTGCCGGGGAGGGCTATTTTTTTATTAGCGTAACATACTCAAGATTTTTCCAATAT
>CAZURL010000070.1:0-11016 GCA_964623005.1 uncultured Spirochaetaceae bacterium | reverse complement strand
ATCAGATACTCAAAGGAATGACTTTCGCAACAGCAGTGCTTCCATAACAAAGAGGCGAACTGTTAAGAAAGAAGACTATTCCGTCTATCGGAGAGACGATATGCGATCTGATACTGTTATCGACAGGGTCTGTTATGAATCCTATCTCCTGTCCTGCCCTTACAAATTCCTCAACCTTGACGAGAGGGAAGAAAAAACCTGCAACCTCTGTCCGTACAGGAAGTATCTCACTGTTTTTGATAACCTGCGGTTCATAGAGCATATTCATCTTTTTCTTTATGATGCCCATGGAATAGAGGAATGCAAGAATTGCATTTATACCAGTCTGTGCGCTCGTTCTCTCAATCCGCTCTGTCGTAGTTGTATACAGACTGAAAGCTTTAGTATCCCAGATCTGCCAATTAAAATTCAGCGTCGTACTGTCATAAGGCGAGGGATCTCGTATTACAACGTATCTAATACCAAAGCACTTGGCATCAGCGGTGTAATCACGTCCCGTATCCATGATGTTTATATGGCTCATAAAATCTCCTGCCATATAATTGCTGGCAAACTGGATGCCATATTCATAGTCCTTTACGATATTGAAGATCTTCTCCGCTATACGCTGCGTTGTCTCCCCCAATCCATAGCCAGGAAACATCCGGTTAATATCTGTATTGTCTATCGGATAGAATCGCTTCCCTATATTCATCGAATAAGGATTGAGTGATGGTATGACTAAGATTTCATAGCCATCATTCAACAGTCCGTCTTTCTCGATTTTCTCTAGTTCGTTTATCAGAAGCGAAGCCGTATAGAGTTGCTGAACCTCATTTCCTCTCATTGCACCGACTACTGCAAGGCTTTTCTTTCCAGAACCAAAGGAATATGACCAGACACGCAGTGCATCACGATATAACGATGAAGAGAGGATTATCTCGTCTTTTCTCATACCTGCCTCCTAAAGATCCTTCCAAGCAGAGAACCTTCATCGACTACTGGATAATCACGAAGCGTGAAAAGCCAGCCATCGCACTCAGCTTCTATCTCTGAGATTATCCTTCCCCTCAATGGATCAAGAAGATAGCCTACGACATCACCTTTAGAAAGATTGGCTCCAACCTCTTTGTTCTTTAGAAAAATACCGGAACTTGGTGCATTGAGGTAAATCACATCGCTTGAATTATCGCTGATAACAGGTTCCCTTATCTCATCAGAGACTTCACCAAGGTACATCCCCGCTTCTTTCATCAGATTCAGAACACCATAAAAAAGCTGCTTGCTATAACTCTTCGTAAGCCTCATGCCAACCCCCATTTCGACAACGAGGGTATCGACGCCTTTGCTATTGAGAGAGTATGCAAGCGTAGACTCAAGAACGGTACTTGATTCATGCACCCAGATGAAATCAACATTGAGAGCCTTTGCAAGAGGCACTAGCTTTTCCTTATGAAGAACATTAACTCTTACCTGCGGCACTTCTGTAAGAAATATATTCGAAGCATGCACATCGATAACCAAATCGCTAGTCTCCAAATCAGAAATGATCTGGGAAGCGACATGCTCTACCATAGTCCCATCAGGAGAACCGGGAAAAACTCTGTTCATATCAAGATCAAAACCAGGAAGCCCTCTGGTTATACTCTCAATACCAAGCGGATTGAGTGCTGGATACAAACTGATTATACCGTTCAGCTTATCTTTGTTCTTTTCAAAATAAGAAGCTAATTCGAATATCAAGAGCTGGCCTTCCAGCTCATCACCATGTATACCGCTTACGATGCTCAGCCGCTTTTTCCCATCCCCGTTTGATATCTCATTCTTCCTTATATAAAGCTTCTCTGATACAGGTAGCTCAACCTCAAATACATCTTTGACCATCTACAACTCCACACATGAAGAACTTATGCTCATCACCCCCAGACTCTGCCCAATGTAAACACCACTATTCATCGGACTGTCAGAAGCATCTCTGCCATACGAGAAAGGAAAGTACGAGTTATCTGTATTGCATTTACGGGTTGGATCAAAACCCTTCCAGATGCCATCAGACAGAACCTCAACCCATGCGTGGCTTTCACCTTCCCCTTCGGTAAGACCTGCAACATAGCGGCAGATTATTCCCTTTGCCCGAAGAATCGACAGCATGATATTCGCATAATCCTGACAAACTCCGCTTCCCTTCTCTAACGCAGAGGAAGCCTCGGTAAAGCTATCGGTCACACCTTTTAAATATGTCATCTCCTCAGAGATCTTCTCAACGACAGCTTCGGCAATAGAAAAAACAGATGTGCCTTTGATTTCAGAGGCAAGCGCTTTGATTTTATCACTGGCTATGGTCAAAGGGGATGCGTATCTGTAGTAACCGAGATCAAAATTATCCTGACATTCCCTAAGCATCTCTCGATTCTCATCAACAAGGCACGCTACATCTGCTGAGAACACAGTGTGCTCCTCGTTTATAACACCGCTGACTAAACGATTATTGAAGGAATCAGAAGAAGTCGCCGTCTTCTCCTCGCCATTGACGAGTATATGTTCTTTCTTACATCTAAGCTCACAGCGAGGAAGAACCCTAAGCGTATAAAAATGCTTTTTCACAGGAGAAGAGAAAGAGAGTGTCAGGCTATACTTTACCGAGTACACAATTTATGCCTCCAAGAATGTCTCAACAGTATTGACAATCTCAGAATATGGCAATTTTTCCATTTCAACCATCTCATGAAGCGCTTTCAATGCTTTCTCGTCGTACCTCAGATCGCATCTGATAATCCTTCCCTCAAGACGATGGACTTCCCTTTGAAGCTTACTTCGCTCTTCCTTCATCCTTGCAAAGAGATCGATTCGTTCAACGCGCTTTCCTACCTTGAGAATGTTCCTTACATTCTCACTCTCGATCTGATCATCGGTAATACCCCAGAATGCCATCAGATAATCCAAAAGCGCGTGAAGTTCAAACATGGGAGCATCAGAAACAGCCGCTTTTCGCATTGTATAGATAGCAAGTTCTACATATGAAAGAGCATCGCTGCCGATTTCCTCTCTCAGCACAATTGCATTATCGTGGGCACGAAGAAGATTGCTCAGCAATGAATCCTTTAAATCCGTACTGAATGCATAACGTTTCAGGAAGTCTTCAGAAGAGGTATATACATCTTCGATATCCAGCAACAGACAAAAATCATGAAACGATACTCCTGTATCGATCAGTTTATCAAACTCTTTAAAATAAAGTCGGAAGGTCGTATACACCCTTTCGAGATAGCGTCCAAGCCAAAACAATCTATCTGTCTGTATTACTGAAACACCCATGTATCTTTGAATCCTCCTCCCTGAGATGAATTGACGACGAAAGAGTCAGCGTTACACGAGAAACGTGTCAGTCCGCTCTTCCAGACCTTCACGCTGCCATCGCTGAGAACAAAGGCCCTTAAATCTGCTTTCCTTGGCTGAACCTTTCCGTCCACGTATGTATCAAGGTCTTCGAAATCAATGACTTCTTGTGCAATGAAACGTCTTCTTTCGCTTTTATAAAGCGCTAGAAAATCTTCTTTTTCCTTCGAATTGAGCTTTTCAACAAAGACAACGCCATAACCTCCTGCTTCTGCAACATCCTTAACAACCAGATGATCGAAGTTTGCAAGCGTTTCTTTGAAATCCTCGTCATAATACGGAAGATAAGTCTTTGCATTTGAGAGTATAGGCTCTTCTCCTAAGTAGTATTTAATCATCTTAGGTACGAAATAGTAGAGACCTTTATCATCTGCCACGCCATTGCCAAATGCGTTGATGACAGCAACATTATGCTTTCTGTATGCGTCAAATAAGTGCGGAACACCAATGACAGAGGAATGATTGAATTCCACTGGATCGAGATATTCATCGCTGATTCTTCTATAAAGAGCACCGATGCGCTCCTTCTTTCCGCCATATGAGGTGAAATAGAGAACACCATCCTCAACTTCCAGATCCTGCCCTGTCACAAGCAGACTTCCGGTCTTCTCAGCCAGATATGAATGTTCAAAGTACGCAGCATTGAAACGGCCAGGCGTAAGAACTGCATTGACTCCACCGCAGGATACATTGTCCATTACAGCTTTGAGCATATCTGCATAGTTTCTATTATCTTCGATATGCGCTTTCTGGAAGGTCTGAGGAGAACATCTTCGAGTAAGTTCTCTTGCAATCATTGGATATGATGCACCTGAGGGAATCCGGAGATTATCTTCGAGGATATACCACTCACCATCCTTCCCCTTCACCAAATCAATCCCTGAAATATGAGAATAGACATCCTTAACAGGAACAAAGCCTTCGCATTTAACGTTATATCCGCTTGAAGAATAGATAAAATCCTCTGGGATGATCTTGTCCTTTACGATCTTCTTCTCGTTATAAAGATCTCTGAGAAAGAGATTAAGAGCCGTTACACGCTGAATCAGCCCCTTCTCAATATGTGCAAACTCATCTCGCTCGATTTTCCGGCTGATTACATCAAAGGGAAAGAGCTGTTCTTTAAATTCTCCGCCCTTATACAAGCCAAAACGGACGCCATATCTGGCAAGAAGTGAATTGATTTGCTCACTGTGTGAGGCAAGCCCATAGCTTTCTTCCATAAAATAGAGTCTCCCAAGGTATAAAAAAAGACAAGGGCACCAATGTATAGCGTCCTTGCCATGTAAATATTTTCTATTTGATTCAAATAATCCTGTCAATACAACCAGAACGATGGGAAGGAATATCTATTTACGTAAATACCTTGGTCTAAAAAGAAGAAATTGCAGATTACTGAAAATGGGCTGCCCCAAGAGAGGCAACCCAGACGGAAAAGGAAACAGTTTTAAGCTTCTTTGAGCAAATCCAAGAACTCTTTGACATTTTTCTTACCGAAATTGACCTTATCGTTGATAACAATGCACGGTACGCTCATCGCGTTGTACTTCTCTCTCAAAGCAGGAAAGAGAGCGGCATCGTAGACATCGATCGTGATCTTATCGTTAAGAGTAGCAATGCGCTCGGCTGCACTGACAGTCTCAGGGCACATGGTGCAGGAAAGCGATACAAGGATCGTAGCATGTATTTGCCTATCATAAGAAAGTATCTCATTCTTTATATCCTCAGAAACCGGCTGTCCAGAACCTGATGCATTGTATAGCCCAAGAATAAATGATGTAAATTCATGACCGGAGGGAACTCCATGGAAGGTAAAACCTGCATACATACCGTTTGATCGATACACACTGACATATGGAAGTGCCTCGCCTTCCCTGATTTCCTTCATTGCAAGAAGCCCGGAACTGAGATTCACCAGTTCGGAAATAAAGGTTTTTAATTCGTCCGATTTCTTCCCATCATCAACATGCACTTCAAGCGTGAGCGTATCTTCCATTCTGCCAAAGACCGTATTCAGCTGCGCAACGATATCCGAGGGGAAGAACCCCTCACGAGAACTCTCCTTTGAAACTTGCCTCTCCTTGAGTTTTATCTCAGGGCGCAATCCTGTCTTTTTCTGCAAAGCAGCAGCGACTTTCTCCATTTCCGTTGCAGCCAACGCACCTTCACCAGTTGCCGTTACAACCTGTCTCAATGGCTTGATACAGACATCGCCAGCAGCAAAAATGCCATATGCAGATGTCATAAGACGGGAATCTGTCTTTACATATCCCCATTCATTGAGTTCTGCAATATCTTTAATCAGAGCTGTTTCCGGTTCATAACCAGCGAAGACAAAGACACCGATCCCCTCTTCATCATGATACTCAGAGACTTCGCCGGTTTTATCGTTTCTATACCGAATACCCTTTACAAAGCTATCCCCCCACACACCCTCAACCTGCGTATTAGTCAGCACCGTTATCTTGCTGTTGCTTCTTGCCGCATCAGCAGTGCTTGAAGCGCAGGTAAAATCATCTTCACGGATTAAAATCGTAACACTCTCGGCATATCTTGTAAGGAATACACTTTCCTCTGCCGCGGCAAAGCCGCCACCAACGACAAAGACCTTTCTTCCAGTAAAGAACTCGCCATCGCATGTAGCGCAATATGCAACGCCACGACCGCGAAATTCACTCTCGCCAGAAAAGCCGATCTGCCTCGGATGAGCACCCGTTGCAATAAGCACGGTAAAGGCTTCCAAGCTACCTTTGGTAGTCTCAATCTTCTTTATCTCTGATGAACTATCTATACCGATGACCTCTGCAAGCAGGAATTCTGCACCGAAATTCTCTGCTTGTTTGAGCATGGTCTCCGTAAGCGCCTTTCCGCTGGTCTTTTCAAGCCCAGGATAATTGACAACTTCCTCTGTAATAGTAATCTGACCGCCGAAGTGATCTTTTTCAACAACAAGAACCCTATAGCGCGCTCTTGCCAGATAGATTGCGGCAGTGAGACCAGCAGGCCCACCGCCAACAATCACTGCGTCATAAAGGTTTCTCATAACTGCCCTACGAGATCAAGACTTGGCATAAGAGTTTCATCACCGGGCTGCCACTTTGCAGGGCAAACCTTGTCTCCATGCTCAGCAACGAACTGAAGCGCCTTGACCTTTCTCAATAGCTCATCGGAATTTCTTCCAACATTACCTGCATTAACTTCATATGCAACGATCCTACCCTCAGGATTAACGACGAAAGTCCCTCTCTCCGCTATTCCATCACTTTCGATATAAACATCAAAATTCTTGGAAAGAATATGCGTAGGATCTGCAAGCATAGGATAGGTAAGCTTGCTCACACGCTCCGAATGATCATGCCATGCTTTGTGAACATAGTGGGTATCGGTCGAAACAGAATAGATCTCGCAATTGATCTTCTTGAACTCATCATAGTTGTTCTGTAGATCCTCAAGTTCTGTCGGGCAGACGAAGGTGAAGTCTGCTGGATAGAAGAAGAATACGCTCCACTTCCCCAGCACATCGTTCTTCGTTACAGTCTTGAAACTATTATCCTGATAAGCCTCTACTGAAAAATCTCCAATCTCTTTTCCAATCTGTGACATATAAAACTCCTTAAAATTATATTGTTAGACATCGCTAACAACGATAATATAACACAAATAAGAATGGATATCAATTAGTATATTTTATTAAAAGATTCTTTTTCTCCTGATACTGCTTTGAAACATCAAACAAGATGGCATTTTGATACAAGGAGGCGTATCATAGAATCATGGATACCAGATTAACACCGTTGTTTACTCCTTGGATGATAGGAAAATGCGAAATCAAGAACAGGATAGTCCTCACAAGCATGGGAGGAACGGATCTCTTCGGATGGATGGAAAAGAATCATTTCGATAAAGCTGGTGCAAAGTTCATTTTAGAAGTTGCAAAGAATAACACAGGTCTGGTTCTGCCGGGGTGTCAACCTATATATAATCCTATGTTCGGACAGTGGCTTCACAAGAACAAGAAGATGTACAGAGATCTTGCAAAATGGATGCCAGAGTTCCATGAAACAGGCGCAAAGCTCTTTGTACAGCTTACAGGTGGATTCGGAAGATCATTTACGATCAGCAAGATGATGGAAATGCTATATACGACACCTGTTATCAGGACAGTATCAAAGCCATTCATGAATCTTGATAGAATCACAGCATCGGCAAGTCCTTCGCCAAATAGATGGTCTGATAAAGTTCCCTCAAGGGAGATGACGAAAGCAGAGATAAAGCAGATAGTGCATTCATTTGCCGAAAGCTCAAAGATGCTCATGGATGCAGGTGTTGATGGCGTTGAGATACATGCTGTCCACGAAGGCTATCTGCTCGATCAGTTTACGCTGCCATATGTGAACAAGCGCACCGATGAATACGGCGGTTCAATGGAGAACAGATATCGTTTTCCAATCGAGATCGTAGAAGCAATAAAGAAAGCTTGTGGGAAGGACTTCCCGGTATCGCTGAGGTATAGCGTTATTTCAAAGACAAAAGGCTTTAGAGAAGGTGCGCTTCCAGACGAGGAATACAAAGAAGTCGGACGGGATATGGCTGAATCCGAAAAAGCGGTAAAGCTGCTGCAAGAGGCAGGCTACGATATGCTCAATTGCGACAACGGCACCTATGATGCGTGGTACTGGGCGCATCCACCTATTTACATGCCGGAAAACTGCAATCTTGCGGATGTGGAGCATATCAAGAATTTTGTCGATATCCCCGTAGTAGCGGCAGGTAGGTTGGATCCATTTGTAGCAGCGAAGGCTATCGAGGAAGGAAAACTCGACGGAGCAGGATTTGCCAGACCTTTCCTTGCTGATCAGGAATGGGTTACTAAACTCATTGAAGATAGAAGCGAGGATATAAGGCCATGCATCCTCTGCCATAATGGTTGCTTCAATATGTGCAGCTACAAAGGCGTTCCTAACGATCAGGATCTGATGGATAGTCTCCACTTAGCGCGTTGCGCTGTAAATGCGGAGACTATGCAATGGAATAAGCATTACATAACGAAGACCTCCAAACCAAAGAAGATAGCCATTATAGGCGGCGGTATCGGGGGAATGGAGAGCGCTAGGGTTTTGAAGCTCAGAGGCCATGAGCCTGTAATATATGAAAAGAGCGGAGAACTTGGAGGCGTATTCATTGCTGCAAGTGCAGAATCATATAAAGGTAAGCTCAGAGATCTCCTTTCATGGTACAGAAGACAGATGGAGATTCTTGGGATAACAATACACCTCAATACAGAAATCAAAGACATCTCTTCACTGAATGCCGATGAAATTATAATAGCGACAGGCGCAAAAGCCAGAAAACTCAATACACCTGGCATAGAGAAAGCTGTAGAAGCCTGCGATTATCTGACAGGAACACCTGTTGGGAACAAAGTCGTAATCATCGGAGGCGGTCTTACCGGTTGCGAAATAGCCTATGAACTTGCACTCTCAGGAAAAGAACCGACTATCGTGGAGATGAAGGACGACCTTATCGCGCAAAAAGGCGTATGCCTTGCAAATAGTTCATATCTCAGAGAGTGGTTTGCCCTTCATAAAACGCCCGTGTATTTAGAGTCTGCTGTAACTGAAATAAAAGATACATCCGTGATGATAAAACTCAAGGATGGCTCTCTAAAAGCAATCCCTTGCGATAGTGTTATCACAAGCGTGGGATACATACCTGCACCGCTTACCGAAGGGAAAGGAAAAGTCCACCTCGTGGGAGACTGCGCTAAAGTCGGTAATCTCAGAAATGTAATCTGGAAAGCATACGAAACTGCAATGAAAATATAAAACACAGCTGGTCCGAATGGGCCAGCTATACTTTAACGCTCCACCGTTACTGTACCGTCTTCACTGACGGTTATCTTATCACCGCTCTGTACATAGGCAAGAAACTCCTCTCCAAGCCCATCGACAGTGGGCATTGAATTATCTGTCCAGACATCGGCAAGTATTGCACCGGCAGCTGCTAGAGAATCGATCTCCTTTGAGAAAAGAAGACATGCAGGCTGTCTCGACATAGAAGCAGCGCAATAGAGAACAAGTCCGCCTGTAGTTGAGCCTATCGTCTGAGGCATACAAAGAGCCTTTCCTGCCATTGGTTTCTTATAAAGATCGGGATTGTTCTGATCTGAACACTTTCCCGTCTTATCCCCGAACATAAGAGAATGCTGATAGCTGGCAAGTGTATTGAAGCCTCCCTTGGATACAAGCGCTTCTGCAACAACTCTGCCCTTTATAACTGCTCTACCCTTGAATACCTTCTTCATCTTGCGCCTCCTGTGATAATAGACAGCAATTCATCTTCCTTATAATATCTCGCAGAGGTGTATGTCCTGAGCTTATTGGAACAGGTTATGACAGGCATCGATGCACATTGCGGATTGTTCATATACATCAAAGGACATATATGGCTGAGAATTACGCCTTCCTCCTGAAGCCTCTTTGCTTTCTCGCTTTTTTTGAAGTTGTCCATAACTGCAGGAGCAGCAGTCATAACCGTTTTCACCGACACTTTCTTCTGTCCATTCTTCTTCAAGGCTTCATCGATTCTATCGCTCCAAGAAACTAGCTGTGCATGGGAAAGATGTGGACAGCCTATGAAAGCGAGTTTCGGCGTAGCTTTTTTATCTTTCCAGATGACAGGATAGTTCCGCTCGGTAGATTCCAGCACTTCATCATCGATAACGAATTTCTTATATCCTTCCCGAAGCAAGGTTTTTCCATACCTAATAGCCTCTGGCGTCAGATTTTCAATATGATAGAGTCCGACAGCGCCATTGGAAGCAGTCGCCGCACCGAAGTCTTTAAGGTATGCCTTTGCATCATCATCAAGTGTCGGGAAGTATTTGTCTAAGCCTGTGACAAAGGGGACATCCTCCATGACTTTCATACCGATTGCTGACCCCAAAAGCTGTGCATCGGGTTTTTTCGACGTTTTTACCTCAATGAGCCAATCAGCCTTTCTTCCATCATCGGTAAGAAGCCCGAAATAAGGAACGCAACCTACGATTGAACCGAAAAGATCCAGTATTCCACTATTACGATTACACCTTGCGCCAAGGACACTGTTGGCATATACAACCGCGGAACTCTCTGCCCAGGAAAGAATCTCTCCCTCTTTAGGCGTATTCCCAACTTCGTTCATATAGCAAGTACAGGTATATGCATCATCTGATATGATACCAAGCGTCTTGAGCTGTTTATCATAATCGTCCTGTTTTGAGTACATAACCTTGAAGAATATAGACTGGATGAGATTACTTGGGACGCACGACTCTAGCGGACGGGGATCGACAGAGAACTTCTGTGAAGACAATGCGCCGCCTTCAATAAGCGTATCCATCAGATCGTATACAGGTTTCATTACAGATAACCCGAAACTCGTCACCAAATGCCCATATTTTCCAGTTATATCGACCATTTTGGGAGCACCGAATGTCTCACCATACATTATCAGGGTCTTCATTATCTTTGCCTTGACTTCGCCTTCCTTTCCATCAAGGATACCCTGCTGTCTTTCCGTAAGTTCCATAGCCAAACCTCTTAATAAAATCATAGCATGGAATTACGCCATAAAAATGAACAAACTATGTTTTTCCTTCTC
>CAZURL010000069.1:0-11193 GCA_964623005.1 uncultured Spirochaetaceae bacterium | reverse complement strand
TCAAAGGAAGAGCCAGCCCTTGAAAAGACCTCTCCATCACAGTGAGCCTCCATCGTTCCATTCAGGACTTCGATCGAAACGGATTTCGCATTAACATAGGAAAAGGTCTTTTTATCCGTAACTTGAGCGCCTTTGAGGAAACTCAGCACTGCCTTTATGATATCCGAAAGCGTAACAAGAGGTTTTTTCGCATACATTAAATCAAAGAGCCCATCATTGAACGTTGCCTTTGGTGCCATAATGAAAGCAGAACCCATCCTACGACCATTGCAGACGGAAATCTGCTGTGTCTCTACAAGGCTTTCTTTTCCATCGATTGCAAGCTTTATATGGTATGGAGAAGGAAAATGAAAGAGGATGTAGAAGAATGCGACAATATAGCTTGGCATCCCATTCAAGTGCCTGTAGCCCATCGCACGGAAATTGACAAGAGGTTCAAAGCCGAAACCTGCGCCATTAAAGAAATAAACACCGGATTCATGGCCTGAACCTCGGCATATACCTACATCAACGGGCTTTCCTTCATTGCTGTTTATAAGCGACACGGCTTTCTCGATATTGCACGGAATGCCGGCAAACCAAGCAAAGTCATTCCCCCTTCCTATTGGGATAATCCCCATGGTAACCTTTTCATGGCCCTCGGCAGTCATTATGCCATTGAGCACTTCATTGACTGTACCATCGCCGCCAGCTGCAATAATTGTTCTATACTTATATAGCACGCCCTTTCTTGCAAGAAGCGTTGCATGTCCGGGTTCTCTTGTATATGCAATAACGCATGACCTACCATGCTTTTTGAAGGATTCCTTTATCTCTTTAGCCCTCTTTTTTCCCTTTCCTTTGGATGCATTCGGATTGATGATAAGCAGGATATCCTTCTTGAACATAGAAAGAGTATAACACACAAAATCAAATTCTCTCTTGTAGTTAATAAAGCGATGAAGCATACTCATCGCGTGGTGCCAAGCAAGAAAGAACTTTTAGGAAAGCTTTCAACAGTCGCTTTACCAATAATGCTACAGAACCTTCTTACAACCTCGCTCTCCTTTCTCGATACTCTGATGATCGGCCAGCTAGGACAGGAAGAACTTGCCGCAGTGGGGATTGCGAATCAGGTTTATTTCGTTACATCGCTCTTATTCACGGGAATAGCTTCGGGAACATCAATTTATGTATCGAGGTACTACGGTTCAAAAGAGTTTGACAGGATGAAGAGAGCGATGTCGTTTGCAACGCTTCTTTCCTTTGCATCCGGAGCAATCATTTCGATTGTCTCATTCATGATTCCTGAAGCAATAATGAGCATATTCTCTTCAGAAGAGGCCGTTGTTTCCGCGGGAAGGGTCTATCTGGAAGTCGTCGCCTATTCTTATATCTTCTCTGCGATAACCTCAACACTCTCAATCGGATTCAGAGCAACAGGGAAAGCGAATATACCGCTTCTTGCTTCTTTTCTTTCCCTTTCGATAAATGCAATCGGCAACTATCTTCTCATATTCGGTATAGGGCCATTCCCTGCACTCGGTGTTGCAGGCGGTGCGCTTTCTACGTTCATTTCACGCTTCTTTGAAATGTCCCTGCTCATTTATCTTACATGGAAAAGAAAAGCTCCATTTTCCTTCTGCCTCAAAGATGCAAAATGGGAGAAAGCCTTTATCGCATCCTTTATATCCACCTCGCTTCCTGTTGTATTCAACGAACTGCTGTGGGCTCTTGGAATGACGATGTACAAGGTTGCGTATTCTCATCTCGGAACAGAGGCGCTGGCAACGGTTAATATCACAGAGGCAATCGGCAATTTCTTCTTTATCGCAATGATGGGCATCGGAAATGGCGCAACAATAGTACTGGGAAATGAAATAGGTGCAAAAAATATAGAGAAAGCGAAGAAGTGGGCAAATGAGCTTGTTGCTATATCGCTTATCACAGGAGCGATCATGGGCGCGCTTGAAGGACTTTTTGCTCCTGCATTTGCCTCATGGTTCAATGTTTCATCGGCTGTTGCTCTTGCCGCAATTGCATCACTGCGTGTAAATGCATTCAGACAGCCTCTCAAGTCACTCAATATGTGCATGATAGTAGGAGTGCTTAGAGCTGGCGGAGACACGCGCTATGCGATGCTGGCAGAGCTTGGAGGAATATGGCTTGTCGGTATTCCCCTCGCTTTCATCGGCGCTCATCTATTGAATCTGCCGCTTCCTTTCATCTATGCAATCTGTGCAGGAGAGGAGATCTTCCAGCTTTTTGCCGAGACAATCAGACTGAAACGCGGTAAGTGGCTAAATGTTCTTTCCTAACGTGCTATACTCTTCTCATGTTGACGTTGATCAAGAATGTCGTGGCTATCTCAAACGGCATGAAAGAGAAAAAAGATATATTCATCAGCGATTCTCTTATCGTTGATAACCCGAAAACAGCTCCGGATAAAATCATAGATGGAACTGGAATGATAGCCGTTCCAGGATTTATCGATACGCATATCCATGGCCTTGGTGGACAGGGCACAGAAGATGGCACAGAAGAGGCCATCCTTTCGATGTCAGAAGCGCTCAAGGAAGAAGGCGTCACAACCTTCTTTCCGACAATATATACAGACACGTTGGAACGCATACTGAACGACGAAAGAGCGATTTCAAAGGCAAGCGGAAAGGAAAAGGGCGCGATTATCGGCGGAATACACGTTGAAGGCCCTTTCATTTCACCGAACAAAATCGGAGCGCAGAATCCTCTTGGCAGAAAAGATCCATCTAAAGAAATCTTCGAGAAGATCGTAGAGGAAGGAAATGGCCTTGTAAAAGCAATGACCTGCGCACCTGAACTCAAAGGCATTGAAGAGGTTGCCGCATACGCTAATGAAAAAGATATTGTGCTGCTGATGGGACACACTGATGCAACATACGAAGAAGCGCTTCACGGTATCGAACTAGGAATAACGCACGCTACGCACCTTTTCAATGCAATGACAGGCCTTGTCCACCGTTATCCTGGTGTTGTCGGCGCTGTGCTGATGCATAATGAAATGAGAGCGGAGATCATCGCAGATGGAAAGCATGTGCATAAGGATATCGTGAAATTCGTAATCGAGACGAAAGGCGTTGATAAAATCGCAGTCATAACGGATTCGCTGCGGCCGACAAACCAGAAGGAAGGTCTGCTTACGGCAAATGGCGTTGAAGTTGAGATGGGAGATGATCTATGGGTGACAAAAGGCAACACTGATCTCATACAGGGTTCCTGCCTTACAATGCATAAGGCTTTCAAGAACCTTGTTTCATGGGGACTCTCGCTTGAGGATGCGTCGACGCTTACATCTACGACACCTGCACGCATTTACGCTCTCGATGATAGAGGAACGCTTGAAAGCGGAAAAAGAGCAGATATTGTCTTAATGGACGATTCTCTTGATATAAAGACTGTAATAATCGGAGGAATAGATTATGTGGTATAGCTCACTGGAAAATAAAGGGCTGTGGAAAGCTTTCAATGAAGTATGCAAATACCCGAGGGAAAGCGGGAATGAGGAAGGAATCAGGAACTTCCTTCTTTCATGGGCAAAATCGCATGGATACGAAGCTAAATCGGATAGCACGGGAAATGTCGTAATCTATGCACCTGCGACAAAGGGATGTGAAGATATCCCGACAATCGCATTGCAGGGCCATATGGATATGGTTTGCGTAAAGACGGCAAAGTCTAAGCACGATTTCCTTACCGATCCGATCGAAGTTGTTGTTGATGGCGAGTACATCAGAGCAAAAGGCACGACGCTTGGCGCTGATAACGGAATCGCTATCGCTATGATTCTCGACATCCTCTCAGATAAGAATGCTGAACATGGCCCTATAGAAGCTATATTCACAGTCGAAGAGGAAACAGGTCTCACAGGTGCATATAATCTGGATACCGATCTCATTTCCGCTCGCCGTCTTATAAATCTCGATAGCGAAGAAGAAGGGATTATCTATACAGGCTGTGCAGGAGGAATCGATCTCGATGCCTGGCTTAAATATAAAACAGAAGCTGCAACGGGAATACCGCTGAAAATCTCGGTCTCAGGGCTTCTTGGGGGACACAGCGGCGGTGAGATAAATAAAGAAAGAGGCAATGCCATAAAGATCCTCGCCCGCTATCTTGATAGGCTTCCATCTTTCGCTATTGCAGAGATTGAAGGCGGAACAAGGCGCAATGTTATCCCATCTACAGCTTCTGCCGTCATAACAGTCAGCGATAAGGATATTGCACTATCCACAGCAGCATCGCTTCAAGAAGAACTATCAAATGAGTATAAGGTCTCAGACCCTGGCGTGAAGCTCATAGTAGAGGATGCTCCGATGCCTTCTCTTACGATGAAGAAAAAGAAGAGCAGGAAGCTTGTAAATCTCTTGTTCGCCTCCCCTCATGGCGTTAGGGCAATGGGTACTGTCATCGAAGGCGTTGTCGAAACCTCGGACAATCTTGCTATCGTGAACCTATGCGAAGGCAAGGCCCATGTAAAATACTCCATAAGAAGCAATGTGGATTCCCGGAAGATGCTTCTGACATATGAAATCCAGACTATTGCAGATGCATTGGGCTTCAAGACGAAGGCAACGGGCAGCTATCCTGCATGGGAGCCTGATCCGGATTCTCCTTTGACCAAACAGGTTTCAAAAGCCTACAAGAAACTTACAGGGAAAAAGCCTCATATTACAGCAATCCATGCTGGTCTTGAGTGCGGAATACTGAACGACAAGATCCCGGGAATGGATTCGATTTCCATCGGGCCGGAACTTCATGACGTCCATTCTGTAAATGAAAATCTTAATATCGCATCGGCTGAAAGATTATCGTCTCTTCTAAAGAAGATGCTTCCACTTCTGAAATGAAGCTAACGTTATCTTCGCCTATTGCATATAGGCCGACAACACTCAGTCTAAACGAACTCATAGCCAAGGCAGAGAAAGCCTCGCCTGGCTATGACGCCGCAATTCTCTATTCGCTCTCGCTCTCCGATATGCTCAAGATCGAACGCATCGAGGGAGGAGAGAGAGAGGGCTACACGGAGGAAGAAAGGAAAGCTATCGAACGAGGCGAGATAATAAAGCCGAAGGCAGATGAGACATTTCTCATACCTTCTGGAAATTACATATTCGACCAATATCCCTCTTTTTTTACAGAAGAGGATCTTCCTCGTCTTCTCTTGCCCTACGCGACAAAGAACAGACAGATCTACATCCGGATCTTCCATGAAAGCGTGTTGGAAACGGTAATGCAGATCTTTGTTGCATAGGGGCTGTTGCCCTTGTATTTTTCCATGGCTATACTTCTTCAATATGCAGATAGAGACTATCAGCGATACTTTTCACCGTGTAAGCTTTTCCAATGGCAGTCAGGTACTGCTTATTGGGACTGCTCATGTATCGCAAAGCAGCGTTGAAGAAGTTCAATCGATAATTGAATCGGAATCGCCGGACAGGATTTGCCTAGAGCTGGACTCTTCCAGAATGGCCAGCAAGACAAAGAAGAACAGCTGGGAAGATATGGATATCAGAAAGGTGTTCAAAGAGAAGAAAGGTTTCCTGCTTCTTGCGAATACCGCACTTGCATCATTCCAGAAACGTCTTGGCGCTCAGACTGGCGTAAATCCCGGGGATGAGATGCTTGGAGCTGTAAAGCTGGCAGAGCAGAATAATATCCCTATATCTCTCTGTGACCGTGATATCCAGATAACGTTCAGACGAGCATGGGCCAAAAGTTCGTTTTGGAATAAATGCAAACTTCTTGCAACGCTTATCTCTGCGGCATTCTCAAATGAGGAGATAACCCCGGAAGAGCTGGATGAACTAAAAAATCAGGAAACACTCGATGGAATGCTCAATGAAGTGGCAAAAGAACTGCCATCCGTAAAAGAGGTACTGATCGATGAAAGAAATGTTTATCTTGCTTCGAAGATATATGCAGCTCCGGGAGAGAAAAAGCTTGCAATAATCGGCGCAGGTCATACAAAGGGCGTGCTAGCTGCCTTTGAGAATCTGGAAGCCCATACTCCTATCCCGTCCACAGAGTCTCTGGAAGATATACCGCCAGCAAAGGGTTTTGGCAAAGCCGCCGGATATATCATACCAACCCTTATCGTTCTTCTCATTGTCTATGGCATTATGGCAAATGGATGGGATCAGGGATTGAAGACATTCCTATATTGGGTGCTTGTAAATGCAGGCTGTACGTTTGTGACAACAGCCTTTGCAGGTGCGCATCCGCTGACTATACTGCTATGCGCGATCACGGCGCCGTTCTTCGCGCTCAATCCCGTTCTTGGGGTTGGGATGCTTGGCGGCATACTTGAAGCAACGTTCAGAAAGCCAAAGGTAAAGGACTTCCAGAATCTAAATGATGATGCCATGTCATTGAAAGGCTGGTATAAAAACAGGATTCTCAAATGTCTTCTTGTCTTCTTGCTCAGTTCCATCGGAAGCATGCTTGGAACCTTCGTAGCATTCCCCCTTCTGATAGCCAGAGCTTAAGAAGGGGCACTGACAAAAATTATCTCTTACCGAAAGCCGCTATCAAAGCGGTTTTTATATTCCGTGCGGCAATCTCTTCTATTTTCATACCAGGCAAGGATTCTGCGACAATCACACGTTTATAACCCATGCTTACTAATGCCTTTGCCCGCCTTTCATGGAAAGATACGGCCCTCACCTCTCCTGCAAGGGATAGCTCGCCGAACGCAGCAACGCCCTCAGAAAGCGGAAGATCTTGTCTTGAGGAATAGAGAGCAAGCGCAAGGGCAAGTTCGATAGAAACCTCAGAGAGCCTCATTCCACCTGCAACATTGACATAGATATCCTGATCGGCAAGCGGAAGCCCAGCATGGCGCTGTAGAATCGCAGCGACACGGCTTACACGAGCACTGTCTATTCGCTCTGAATATATTCGCTGAAGCGATGATTTTGCAGGCACAACAAGCGCCTGGATCTCTACCGCAAATACTCGAGAACCTTCAACTACAGGGGTTATAGCAATACCGGAGGGTATATCTGTTCCATGTCGCATAGAAAGAAAGGCATCTGATGGATCCTTCACACCATGAAGGCCTTTCCCATCCATTGCAAATAGCCCTATCTCATCAACGGAACCAAAACGGTTCTTGCTTGCCCTCAAAAGGCGCATTCCAGACTCAGCGCTCTCAAAGTAAAGAACTGTATCGACCATATGTTCAACGATTTTAGGCCCTGCAATATTGCCATCTTTGGTAATATGGCCGATAAAGAAGATTGCGCTTCCGATTTTCTTGGCAAGTAGCGATAATTCCATACAGCACGCTCTCACTTGATTCGGAGATCCTGCCATAGACGCAATAGAAGCGCTGTAGAGCGTTTGGAGTGAATCAATGACTATGTAATGAGGTCTGAGCCTTTCGATGATGTCTGAGAGCGATTCTAAGCGCGTATCGCAAAAGACAGAGATCTTATCGCAATGAAGCCCCAGACGATCGGCTCTAAGTCTCACCTGCGATGGTGATTCTTCGCCAGATACATAAAGCACATCTGCATTCTCAGACAAATTGGAAAGCATCTGTTCCATTATCGTGGATTTACCGATTCCCGGTTCTCCTCCGACAAGAACAGAAGATGGCCTCATCACGCCGCCTCCAAGCACGCGGTCAAGCTCATCGATTCCCGAAGAGACACGCATAGCTTTCTCATAAGGAACATCAATCAGCTTTTTTACACTCTCATCCATCACAGTAGAGTTTTCGGCTTTGCCCTTTTGCTTTGGAACAACCTTTTCTTCAATAAAAGTATTCCAGCTCCCACATTCAGGGCATCTGCCGTTCCATTTATTCTCTACATGCCCACATTCAGAGCATACATATCTGACAGTACTTTCCTTCATAAATCAGAAATCTAGAAGCTCAACATCAAATATCAGGAATGCATTTGGGGGAATTACCCCCGGATATCCATACTCGCCATAGCCAAGTTCAGGTGGGATAATAAGTGTTCTCTTCTCGCCTTTCTTCATTGTTACCAGCGCTTCATTCCAGCCATCGATAACCTGCCCGATGTTAAATACAGCAGGTTCTTTCCTGATAAGCGACGAATCAAAGATCTTGCCATTGAGAAGCTGTCCCTGATAATGCACTTTAACAGCTTGTCCCATTTTAGGGCTTTCCTTTCCAGAGCCTTTCTTTGTAATGATATACCTAAGCCCGGTAGAGGTAATTTCAGCGTTGGGATATCGGTTCTCGATCTCTTGCTCAACACTCTTGCGAGCATCGCTGATTTTCTTCTTTTCTCTTGCCTCGACAGATTCAACATATTCAGCAAAAGCTTCACCGGAAGTATTAAACGCCTCAGCTTCACTACCGACACGGATAATCTCAATAGATTTGATTTTATCATTCTGCTCAATGGAATTTACAACATCCTGACCTTCAAGAACATGACCAAAAACCGTATGTTTTCCATCAAGCCACGGAGTTGCTAAATGTGTAATGAAAAACTGGCTTCCATTTGTTCCTGGTCCAGCATTTGCCATTGAAAGTACGCCAGGCCCGCTATGTTTGAGTTCTGGATCAAATTCATCCGGAAAACGATAACCAGGGCCGCCTGTTCCATCACCCTTGGGACAACCTCCTTGAATCATGAAATCCTTGATTACACGATGAAACTTCAAACCATCATAAAAAGGCTTTCCTTTGTTTTGCATATTCAATGTCCCATCAGCAAGGCCAACAAAATTACAAACAGTCATTGGACATTTCTTATATTCCAATTCGATTGTGATATCTCCTTTATCAGTATGAATCACAGCGTATATTCCATCTTTAAGTTCTGACTTATTCATAAATCCACCTACAAAACTAAATCTGCTTTATTGTTTTAATAGGCCAATTATACTGCTATAAATTAACTTAGTACATTACCGATAACTAAAACTCTGCTGAGAATGAAAGAAGACAATCGGAATATAAATTGAAAATCCTCTATGTTTCACGTGAAACACAGAGGAAAGATTCAGAAATTAACTAAATAAATGTTCGCCACCTGAAAGCAAGGAAAAAATCCTTTCAAGATCTTGCTGCGTCCTATATTTAATCTGAAGTTTGCCTTTATCAAGAGTACCTTTGATTTCACATCGAGAGCCAAGTGCAGA
This sequence comes from uncultured Spirochaetaceae bacterium, assembly GCA_964623005.1. Taxonomy (GTDB): domain Bacteria; phylum Spirochaetota; class Spirochaetia; order Sphaerochaetales; family Sphaerochaetaceae; genus Ornithospirochaeta. The sequence goes on along the minus strand of CAZURL010000069.1, from coordinate 2,052 downwards.
AACAAATCTTTCAACAACCTCTGATATCTCTGGATCTTCTGCTTTTGTTTTCTTTTTTGGTTCTATCTTATGACCAGCATTATAATCTGCGGCAAGCTTCTCTGCTTCACGAACAGAGAGGTCGTTCTCAATAATCTTTTCTCTTAAAAGTTTCTGATCGGCGGGATTAACCAAAGAAAGAATAGCCCTTGCGTGACCCGCTGTGAGCTGACCTGAAATTACATCATCTTTGAGTTTATCAGAAAGGCCAAGCAATCTTATCGAATTAGCAATAGCCGATCTTGATTTACCTACCTTTTCTGCCACCTCTTCCTGTGTAAGATTTGAACGCTGCATCAGATATTGATATGCATAAGCTTCTTCGATTGGATTAAGATTCTCTCTTTGTATATTCTCAATCAAGGAAATCTGAATACGCTGAATCTCAGAAAGAGATTTTACAATTACAGGAATCTCTGTCAGCCCTGCTATCTGAGCAGCTCTAAATCTGCGCTCTCCTGCAACAATTGAGTATCTTCCAGGCACAATTTCTTCGACTATTAAAGGCTGAATTACGCCTTGCTCTTTTATTGAAACAGCTAATTCATTAAGCGCAATTTCATCAAATGATTTTCTAGGCTGATTAGGATTAGGAGAAATATTAGAGATAGGGACATATGCAACCTTGAGAGAATTAGATTCAGCAGAAACATCCTCTTTTTTACTACTCGCAGCTTCTTTTACATCTTTTTCCGCTTTAGATGAAACAGCAGTAGCTTTCTTTGTTGTTCTTTTTGTTGTTTTAACTACGGCTTTTGCAGAATCTTCCTTCAAAACTTTTTCGACAAGTTTCTCTTGGGCTTCAAAATCAAAGCCATCATTGAATAAAGCACCCATTCCTTTGCCAAGACCATGTTTTTTTTCAGCCACGATCAATCACCTCCAATGCCAATTCCTCAAAAGCCTTTGCTCCTTTACTCGTACGATCATAATAATTGATAGGCTGACCATGAGATGGCGCCTCAGCAAGCCGTGTATTTCTTGGAATAATAGTTTTGAATACTATATCTCCAAAGAACTGGGTAATGTCTTCAACAACTTGCTCATTAAGAAGAGATCTCTTCTTATACATCGTAAACAGGATTCCCATCACTTTGAGATTCGGATTTATTTCCTTTCTGACATTTGTAATCGTTCTCATAAGTAGATTAAGCCCTTCCATTGCAAAATATTCACATTGAAGCGGAATAATCAAAGAATCCGCCCAAGCAAGGCCATTCATAGTTTCAAGCCCAAGGGAAGGCCCACAGTCCAAGAAAATATAATCAAATTCATTATCAAGAGGTTCAAGAACTGTTTTCAAAAGGAACTCTTTATTATTCTCACCAACAAGCTCAAACGTTAGATTTGCAACATCAACAGAACCTGGAATCAAATACAGATTTTTGAATATTGAAGTCTGAACAGCGCTGCTTGCAGGTACCTGTCCTTTAATAACTTGATAAATATTTGCTTTTTTTGGATTGCCAGAAACTCCACCCGTAAGGTTGCATTGAGCATCAAAATCAATAAGAAGCACTTTTTTGCCCATTACAGCCAAGGTAGATCCCAGATTAATACATGAAGTTGTTTTACCAACACCACCTTTCTGGTTATAGAAAATCACCTTATGTGCACTCATACAACAAACATATCACAATATTCTAAAATATGTCATCACATCTATTTATCATCATAACAAAATACTATTACGACAAGACACACATCCTTGACCGTATCCTCTTTGCTTGATATCTTCAAGTTATTAAAGGAGATTTGATTTATGGAAAATATTTCAAAAGAACAGGCCATAAAAGATGCAATCAATGCAATCAGACCAGCTCTCCAGAATGATGGTGGTGATATTGATTTTGTAAGCTATGATGAAGAAAGTAAAAATGTTCACGTTAAGCTTGTTGGAGCATGTGCAGGTTGTCCAATGAGTCAGCTTACTCTTACAAATGGTGTACAGCGCTATATTCGAGAAACTGTTGATCAAGAAATTTCTGTATTGAATGATACGATTAGCTTCTA
>CAZURL010000068.1:0-11241 GCA_964623005.1 uncultured Spirochaetaceae bacterium | reverse complement strand
AAGTGAATATCTGCATCCTTCATATAGCGTATCGAATCTGATCTATCATTTCGTTACGCCGAGAAAATACCACCGCCTGATAATAATGGAGGATGTGAAGAGGGGGATATGGGGAGGTTCGTTCTGGAGCAGCAGGTATTATGTGTCGAGTGTTGGGAAGAATGTGAACGAGGACGTGATAAGGGAATATGAGAAGAATCAGGGCAAGGCGAAGGGATATAAGTAGCTGTGTTTTAATCTCGTGCGTGAATGACAGGCGCTTTTGATAGGATAGGGGCGTTCCAAAAGATTAGACTTTTGCAACACCCCCATTCTGTTCTTATTCTCTATTGTGTTTTAAGAGACTATTTTTCGCTCTTTTTTCTCAATTCTACCTTTTTGATCTTTCCGCTTATCGTCATTGGCATTTCCTTTACAAACTCAATGGCGCGGATCCACTTGTATTCAGCAAGCTGTGAGTTACAGAACTCTTTGATCTCCTTATCGAGATCCTTTGAAGCCTCATAGCCATTTGCAAGCACGATGAATGCCTTTATAGCCTGTCCTCTCAATGGATCGGGAATACCGACAACAGCGCATGAGAACACCGCTGGATGATTGATCAAGATATTCTCAATCTCATATGGCCCGATTCTGAATCCACCGCTCTTGATAATATCATCAAAGCGACCATGGAACCAGATAGCGCCATTCTCATCCTGCCAAGCTGCATCGCCTGTGTGGTATATCCCACCTTGCCATGCATTCTGATAAAGCTCGTCGTTTTCCAGATAATTAGAGAAGATTCCCAATGGTTTCTTTCCATTCTTTGGAACAATTACGATCTCTCCAACCTCTCCCTGCGGGGTATCAGAGCCATCGGAGTTGACAAGCTTCACGTTGTAAAGAGGGGAAGGGCGTCCCATTGATCCATCGATAGCTTTCTGTCCACGGAAGTTTGCTGCAATAAGGGCCGTCTCTGTCTGGCCATATCCTTCATGTAGCACCAATCCCGTGCGCTCTGTGAACTTATGGAAGATATCAGGGGAAAGAAATTCTCCTGCTGTTGAGGCATGCTTGAGTGTCGGCATGTCTGGAGTGCCCTTTCTCATGAGATACCTGTAGATCGTAGGTGGCGCGCAGAAAGAAGTAACACCATACTTATTTATGATCGTTACAAGCTGCTTCGGGTCGAAGTTATCGAAATCGAAGACCATTATTGCGCATTCAACAAGCCACTGACCGTAGATCTTACCCCAGGAAGCCTTTGCCCAGCCTGTCTCTGCAACAGTGAAGTGCAGTCCTCCATCATATGCTTCCTGCCAGTACTTTGCTGTTACGATGTGTGCAAGAGGGTATGAAAAGTCATGGATTACGCCCTTAGGATAGCCCGTTGTTCCCGATGTGAAGTACATGAGCATCGGATCTGTCACCTTTGTCTCGATTCTCTCAAGGGCGTCAGAAGCGTCCTTCATCTCTTCTGTGAGGTTTCTCCATCCGTCTATATTTTCTTGCACTGTCCACAGGGTAGGCGCCTCCTTGCTATCCTTGAGAGCGTCAATTACATTCGCCGCAACGCCATTCTGCGGCGTTACTACAATGCCTTTGATCTCTGCACAAGAGAAACGATATTTGAAATCCGAGACTGTGAGCATATGCGTGACAGGGATAATCACTGCGCCGATCTTGCAGAGCGCTACTGCAACGAACCAGTATTCATAATGTCTCTTGAGCGCAACCATGACTTTATCGCCACGCTTGATACCTGATGCAAGGAAGATATTAGCTACCTTGTTACTTGCCCTTCTGATATCGTCGAAAGAGAAGATATGCTCTTCATTCTCGATATTGCACCATACCAGCGCTCTTTTATCTGGGGTGCGTGATGCAATTGCATCAACTACGTCATAACCGAAGTTGAATGTATCAGGGTAATTGATTTCAATATCGACCAAGGACCCGTTCTCATCGACCGTTTCCTTGCAGTATTCGCTGTAAATGCTCATTTTATCTCCGTATAGTTCTTCCCGAATGATCTGAATCTGTCGTATCGCTTTTGAAGAAGCTCTTTCTCCCCTTTGAGCGCTTCGAGTTCATTCGCAATTTTTTCCGCAAGCTTTAAATAGAAAGCCTTTCCGCCAAGTCCATCCTCGCTTATGATTTCCTCTGCTATTCCAAACCCAAGGGCGTCATTTGCAGTGAGTTTCAGTCCATCTGCCGCCTCAGCTGCTTTCGCAGCGTCCTTCCAAAGTATGCTTGCGCAACCTTCTGGGGAGATTACCGAATAAACAGAATTTTCCAGCATCCAGACCCTGTCTGCCGCAGCAAGTGCAAGTGCGCCGCCGCTTCCACCTTCTCCGATAAGGATTGAGATAATCGGGGTATCGAGATCCATCATCTCAAATAGATTCTCTGCAATAGCCTCGCCCTGTCCTCTTTCCTCTGCGTCTACACCGCAATATGCGCCGGAAGTATCTACAAAGGTAACGATTGGACGATGAAACTTACACGCTTGCTTCATCAGCCGTAGCGCTTTTCTATAGCCTTCCGGCTCAGGTGCGCCGAAATGCCTCTTTGTCCTCTCTTCTGTGTCATGGCCCTTATCGATAGCAATCACTGTTACCGGCATCCCCTTGAGCATTCCTACCCCGGAGAAGATTGCCAGATCATCTGCATAGCGCCTATCCCCATGCAGTTCGATGAAAGGAGAGAAGATGTTTTTTACAAAGTCTGCGCCCGTCGGCCTCGAGCCAGAGCGTGCAATGCGTACAATATCATATGCTCTGCCCATCTTACCTCCTATGCATCTCAAGAATGAGCCTGATAGTCTCTTTTTCCGTGCTTCTTTCTACGATTGCATCGACAAATCCATGCTCAAGCATCGATTCCGATGTCTGGAAGCCTTTTGGAAGAGGCTCCCTTGTTGTCTGTTCTACGACCCTTGCCCCTGCAAAACCGATCGTTGCGCCTGGCTCTGCAAGGATTATGTCTCCTTCCATAGCAAAGCTTGCCGTGACGCCGCCCGTTGTCGGATCTGTGAGGACTGTAAGATACAAGAGTCCCTTGTTGCTGTGCCGCTTTACCGCAGCGCTTGTTGCTGCCATCTGCATGAGAGAGAGCATACCTTCCTGCATCCTTGCTCCCCCAGAGACCGTGAAGCCAACAACCGGAAGCATATTCTCCGTTGCATACTCAAAGAGCCTTGTTATCTTCTCTCCTGTAGCAGCGCCCATGCTTCCCATCATGAAAAGCGAATCCATGACGAATAACGCACAGCTTTCGCCTCCGATAGTACAGAGTCCGGTGATGACAGATTCCTTTCCACCAGAAGCAGCCTCTGCTTTCTTTAGCTTTTCCTGATAGCCGGGAAAGGCGAGGGGATCGGTGCTTTTCACATCGGCAAAGAGTTCTTTGAACGAATCTTTATCGGTGATGAACTGGATGCGTTCAATTGCACTCAGCCTGAAATGATAACCGCACATGCACACGCCATCTGTCTCTTCAAGTGCTTTTACTTGAAGCGTTCTGTGGCAATTAGGGCATGTCTTTTCAGGTTCCCCATAAAGAGGCGCCGCTTTCCTTCCTCTCTTCTCCAGCTCATTCTGAGGCTTGAAGAGAAAATTCAGCCCTGACATATCATCTGTTCTCCATGAAATCTGTGTCGTAGTGGCCAGATGTGAACCTTGGATCGCTTATTATCGAAAGCTGTTCCTCGATATTCGACTTCACACCATCGATCAGAAGCTCGCAGAGATATGCGCGTATCTTCCTGATAGCGCCCTCTCTGTTCCGGGAATAGACAATCATCTTACCCAGAAGCGAATCGTAGTATGGCGTGATATCCGTACCATTCTCGAGGAAAGTATCAAAACGTACAAACGGGCCGGAAGGAATATGCACAAGCGAAATCTTTCCCGTTGTCTGTGCGTTTATCCTGCATTCGATAGCGGAACCTGAAAGTCTCACATCATCATGCGTGAAGTCTATAGGAACGCCCGCTGCGATTCTGATCTGCCACTTTACAAGGTCGATTCCTGTCAGGATTTCCGTAACGCCATGCTCTACCTGTAGCCTTACGTTCATCTCCATGAACCAGAAATTACCTGCGTTATCCATAAGGAACTCAAGCGTGCCTGCGCCTGTGTATCCAATCTTTCTGATAGCAATTTCGACCATGCTCAAAAGCTTTCTTCTCTGCGTTCTTGAAACCGCAGGGGATGGCGTCTCCTCCAAAAGCTTCTGGTGATGGCGCTGAATAGAGCAGTCTCTTTCTCCGAGAGCAATTACATTTCCACCTTCATCCGCAAGGATCTGAACCTCAATATGATGCGCAGGTGTTATGCATTTCTCGATATAAACGGCTCCATCTCCGAATGCAGCTTCTGCTTCTGCAACGGCATTTGGGAATGCAGCGGAAAGCTCTTCGCTGTTATTAGCAAGCCTGATGCCCCTTCCGCCGCCGCCGGATCTGGCTTTGAGCATTACAGGGTATCCTATCTTCTCAGCAGCTTTGATTGCATCCTGTACAGTATCAAGCGGAGCTGTACCCGGTATTGTCTTGAGTCCAGCTTCTTCTGCAAGCTTCTTCATGCCGGTTTTATCGGAAAGCCTGTTCATCTGCTCCGCAGTCGGGCCGATGAATGCTATTCCGTTATCGCGGCAGAGCGTTGCGAAATGAGGATTTTCAGAAAGAAAGCCATAACCTGGATGTATTGCATTAGCCTTTGTCGCAAGCGCTGCGCTTATGATTCTCTCTTCATTAAGATAGCTATCCTTTGCAGCCGCCGGCCCTATGCAGATATTCTCATCAGCAAGCGCTGTATGGAGTGCGTTCTTGTCTGCTTCTGAGTATACAGCAACAGTTGCAATGCCCATCTCCTTGCATGCTCTGATGATCCTTACAGCAATCTCTCCTCTGTTTGCAATGAGTATCTTGGAGAACATCAGCCCTCCTTCTTCTCTGTAAGCGCAAAGGAAAATTCCGCAGATACGCAGAGCCTATCTCCGACATAGCCTTTTCCCTCGCCGAAATAGAAAGGATGGCGCGCTTTTGTTATATGGCATTCCGTCCTGAACTCATCTCCGGGAAGGACAGGGGAGCGGAAGCGCACTTTATCCAGTCCTGCATACACAGGAATCATATTCTCACTCATCTTGTCTGAGAGAAGAACACATGCAGACTGTGCAAGAATCTCGCAGAGAATAACGCCGGGTACGATAGGGGAGCCGGGGAAGTGGCCTTGAAGGAAGAACTCATCCCCTCTGACCCTATACAAGCCATGCGCAGTCTCTTCAATCCTCTCGACCTCATCGAGCAGGAGCATATTATCGCGATGAGGCAGGATCTTCTTGATCGCTTCTCTATCCATTATGCTCTCCTGATGCGGAAGAGGTCTGCGCCGAAACCTACGACCTGACCATTTGTTGCGATGATCTCTTCAACCGTTCCATCGAACTCTGCTTCGATTTCGTTCATCAGCTTCATAGCTTCGATAATGCAGAGGACATCGCCTTTCTTGACCTTTGAACCGATCTTTACGAATGGTTCTGCATTCTCAGCAGGAGAAGAGTAGAATACGCCGACCATCGGGCTTGTTACCAAGTCGCCCTTGTCTTCTTTTGGCTCTTCCTTTTTCTCTTCAACTACTGGCGCTTGATAAATAGGCGCGGCAACAGGTGCTGCCACACCGCCTCTTTCAAGACGTACCTTTGCCCCATCCATCTCGATCTCAAGCCCCGTAAGCTCGAGTTCTTTCATCAGTGTTGCGTATTTTCTGATATCCCCTTCTTTCATCTCATATCCTCCTGAATGCGAGGCAGGCATTATGGCCTCCAAAACCGAGAGAGTTTGAAAGCGCAAGCGTGATATTTGCGTTCACAGCGGTATTCGGGCAGTAGTTGAGATCGCACTCTGGATCTTTTTCAAGAAGATTGATCGTCGGTGCAATCACGCCAGTTTCAAGTGTCTTGATACAAGCAACTGCCTCGATAGCGCCAGCGGCTCCAAGCATATGGCCTGTCATGGATTTTGTGCTGCTGACATACGCCCTCCTTGCAGCTTCTTCACCAAGGGCTGCCTTGATTGCGATAGTCTCGCCCTTATCATTTAGCGGCGTGCCTGTTCCATGTGCGTTGATGTAAACGGTATCGTTTTCTGTATATCCAGCTTCTTCCATAGCCGCAACCATCGCTTTTCTTCCGCCATCTGCATCCGGGCGCGGCGCTGTAATGTGGTATGCATCACAGGTAGAACCATATCCAACGAGTTCTGCAATGATCTTTGCGCCTCTTGCTTTTGCATGCTCATACTCTTCAAGTACAAGCGCTGCTGCGCCTTCTCCGATGACAAAGCCTGCGCGGCGCTTATCGAATGGAAGGGATGCAGCTGATGGATCTGTTGCAGTTGAAAGCGCCTGCATGTTCACAAAGCCTGCAATGCCTGGCTCACAGATAGAAGCTTCAGCGCCGCCTGTGATGACAGCATCAGCATAACCGTGCCTGATAAGCCTCAGCGCCTCTCCGATTGCGTTTGAGCCTGATGCGCAAGCTGTAACGGAAGGAAGCGCCGGCCCCTGACAGTTATAACGGATTGCAATCATCCCGGAAGCCATATTCGCAATCATCATCGGGACAAAGAAAGGAGAGACGCGGCTCGGGCCTCTGTCGAGAAGTTTCTTCGTCTCTGCATAGAACGTTGTGATTCCACCGATGCCAGAACCGAAATAAACTGCGATGCGATCTGGCTCCACTGTTCCGATAACGCCGCTTTCCTCTACTGCCTGAACCGCAGATGCAATTGCATATTGCGCATAGAGATCTGAACGAAGCGTATCTGCCTTTGCCATCCAGTCGCGGGCATTGAAGTCCTTGACCTCTGCATCGAGCTTTGCCTTGTACTCTGTGGTATCGAAGCGCGTAATCTCTCCAATGCCGCACTTTCCTGCGACAAGGTTGTTCCATGCTTCTTCAACAGAATTTCCTACAGGTGTTATTGCACCCATTCCTGTAACTACAACTCTTCTTATCTTGTCTGTCATTATTTCATCCTTTACATTGCGATTCCGCCATCTACCTTGAGAACTTCGCCCGTTATATAGTCCGAAGTCACAAGGAAAGCGATCGCGTCCGCTACATCCTCTGCCTTTCCCATGCGTCCTAAAGGTATAGAGGAGAGGAGGGGGTTATTATCCTGAGGGAGATCTTTTGTCATATCTGTCTCAATGAAGCCCGGTGCAACGGCATTGCATGTGATGCCTCTTGCGGCAAGCTCCCTTGCAACAGATTTCGTGAGACCGATAATGCCTGCTTTCGATGCAGAGTAGTTAGCCTGTCCTGCATTGCCCATCATGCCTGAGACACTGCTGACAGAGACGATTCTTCCGCATTTCGAGCGAAGCATGAGAGGAGAGACATTCTTGATCATGTTGTATGCACCTTTGAGGTTTACAGCGATGACTCTGTCAAAGTCCTCTTCCTTCATGAATGCAAGAAGTCCGTCTTTTGTGATTCCTGCGTTATTGACAAGAATCTCGACAGAACCGAAGTCCTTCCTGATTTCCTGCACCGTGTTCTTTGTTTCCTCTGCTGAGGATACGTCGCACTTATATGCCTTGGCATTTACGCCTAAGGCTACGCAGCTTTCTACTGTCTCTTTAGCTGCATCGTCATTTCCGCTGAATATCACTGCGACATTAGCGCCCATCGAGGCAAGACGGATCGCTGTTGCTTTTCCGATTCCTCTTGATGCGCCTGTTACTATCGCGTTCTTTCCTTTTATATCCATCATATCTCTGCCTTGATCTTTTCAAGTCCTGCCTTATCGGAGGCATTGAAGAGCCTTACAGATCCATCAATCTTCTTGATAAGTCCTGTAAGCGTTGAACCCGGGCCTACTTCGACAAAGGTATCAACACCACTATCGATCATGTTCCTGACAATCATCTCCCACTTAACCGGAGAGGAGATCTGTCTGGAAAGGATCTCTTTCATATCACCGGAGTATTTTGTTCCGGTTGCGTTTGAATATATTGGAAGAGCAGGGGTGTTGAAGTCGTAATCTGCAATCACGGCGCTGAATTTGACAGATGCTTCCTTCATGAAAGGTGAGTGGAAACCGCCGCCTACGCTGAGCCTCATAGCTCTACCGCCTTCTTCCTTTACTCGCTCTTCGAATGCTGGGAGTTTATCGACCTCGGCAGAAACAACAATCTGTCCCGGGCAGTTATAGTTGACTGGATAAACACCATATTCTTTTGCAAGTTCTTCGACTTTTTCGTTTGAGAGTTTGAGAACAGCACTCATTGCAGCATGAACTTTCTCGGCTTCTTTCTGCATGAGCTTTCCTCTTTCTGAGACGAGATCGAAGCCATCTTCAAGCGTTACAACGCCGCTATAGACAAGCGCGGCCATCTCTCCAAGGGAGAATCCCGCAACTTCATCTGCCTTGATTCCCATCTCGCTAAGCGCTGCCGCCGTTGCTGTCTCTACTGCGAACATCGCTGGCTGTGTATTCTTTGTTTCCATGAGTTCTTCCTTCGTTGACTCGAAGCAAAGTCCCATGATTCCTGCTTTCCTTTCCTCGAGGCGCTTGAATACACTATGCGCAGCCTCTGAGAAATCCATAATTTCTTTTCCCATGCCAGGGAACTGCGCTCCCTGACCTGAGAATACGAATGCTATCTTACCCACTTGGTAGCTCCCTTTAGAACAGGTTCTGCCTCTTCGATAACTTCGCGAACGATATCAGCTGCTTTCTGGATCTTATTCACAGAAGATGCAACCTGACCTGCGAGGAAACAGCCATTTTCTGCGTCCCCGTCCTTAACTGCTTTTCTGAGTGTGCCTACTGCGAGCTGTTCCAGCTCTTCTTCCGGCATGTCGCTGAACTCAGCTTTTGCATAGTTGCGTGAGAATGGGGTTCTGAGACTGCGCACAGGATGGCCAAGCTTCTTTCCTGTCACCATCGTGCAGAGATCGCCTGCTTTGAGGATCTTCTCGCGGTATGTATCGCTGATTGTGCATTCTTCTGCGGAGAGGAATCTTGTTCCCATCTGTACGCCTGTTGCACCAAGCATGAATGAAGCGGCAACGCCTCTTCCATCCACGATACCACCTGCTGCAATGACAGGAAGATCTGTTGCGTCGCATACCTGTGGAACGAGCACCATTGTTGTCAGCTCTCCCACATGTCCGCCGCTCTCTCCACCTTCTGCGATAAGCGCGCTTGCGCCGAGCCTAGTCATAAGTTTTGCCATAGCGGTAGATGCAACGACAGGGATTACCTTGACACCGCATTCCTTCCATCTGGCCATGTACTTTGAAGGATTTCCTGCGCCTGTTGTGACGACAGCGACCCTTTCTTTTGCAACGAGTTCTGCAATCTCGTCAGCATAGGGACTCATCAGCATGATATTCACGCCGAACGGCTTGTCTGTAAGTGAGCGCGCTTTCTTGATCTCGCTCTCGACATAATCGGCAGGAGCATTTCCTGCCGCTATGATACCAAGTCCCCCTCCGTTGGATACAGCTGCTGCGAGCTTGCCATCGGCAATCCAAGCCATACCGCCTTGGAAAACAGGATACTTAATTCCCAGCATCTCCGTGATAGGGGTAACGATCATCTTCTCACCTTACTTTGAAACAATGAACGAAACGAGATCGCCTACGGTCTCGATCTTCTGATCAAGTTCGATAGTTGTGTTGAGCTTGTCCTCGAGTCCCATCATAAGTTCTACAGTGTCGAGTGAATCGATTCCAAGATCTTTGAATGTGCTCTCGTTCTTAATGTCTGCTACATCGCAGTCTGTGCGTTCTGCAATAAGCTCTGCAATTGCGTCAAATACTTCTTTCTCTGTCATTTCCTGACTCCTAGATTTATTTTATATATACAGTTTGACAGTTTGTGAAAAAATGTCAATAAACCCATGGATAAAACATAGAAAATGACTAATAGGTATTTTCTACTGATTACAGCATAGTAAGAGATAGCTAATATTGATTACATCCACTTATCGATAAGCTCTTTTATCGTTTTCTTTGCTTCTTCGCGTTCTATTGAGATGTCTTTTCTCTTATCGTCCGAGACCATCATCTCCGGCTGTACATCAAGTGCAGTGCATAACTTGACAAATGTAGTAAGCGTGGGAATCTTCTTGCCGCTTTCTACTTGGGATATCATCGTCTGGGAAACTCCTGCCTTGAACGATAGTTCTAATTGGCTTATACCTTTGCATTCTCTTACTTGTTTTAGCTTAAATACTATTGAACCTACTTTTCTATCTATATCGTTCATAGAAAAATGGTTGATGGTTTACCTGCAACATTCAATGAATTATAGAAATTAATCCAATTAATTAAAGTAAATAGCGGCTCCGTTTCGAAGGGCCGAGCGATTTTATCTATAGTTTTAGCTTCAAGAACCGCTGTGATAACGGAATCAAGATTCACTTGCTGAGATTGAGCTTAGATTATATCGTGGCCGCTTTGAGCAGAAAACAACATTCTTTGGTTTTCTGTCCGATGATAACACAATAATATATATAAACTATAGAATTTAGTTGCATTAATTAAAGCAATAGATTAGCATCCTCGGTGTAACAAGTCATACTGAGAGAATCCCGTGGGGGGATCTCCCATTTGTTATGCGGAGGTTCAAATGAAAAAGAACATTTTCATCGCGGTATTGCTGGTGTTTGCAATGCTTTTTACATTTACTGCTTGTCCGGAGTCACCAACAACTGGGAGTGGTGAGGACGATAACGACGTATCCTTGGAAGGGGATGCTGTCCTCGCTGCCATTGTGGATAACGTTGAGACTATCGTCAAGGATGTCCTCAGCGATGAGGAAGTACCAGAACTGACTGTGTATTGGAGTAAATCACCTATAATAACGAGATCACTTTCATCCGATGATGTCAGCAATCTTTACGCAGTTGCTGTATTCAGTGGCTACAGCCTTGGTGATAGTAGTCTCATCATTGCAAGCGGAAGCATGTCATTTGAATTTTCCGTTAGCTCAACCGATGACAGTGGAAGTTATAGCATCACTAGGTATGAAGCAAGTGTTTCGTCTTCCCTTTCGATAGAGGGCAGCGAATCTGCATCTGTTACTGTCTCCAGCATTACAGGCATTAAGGGGTTTGTAAAAGGGGCAACAGTTGCAATAAACGATGACGATACTGTTGGGAATATAACCGTAGTCGATGAGATGGAAGTAACTCCAATCAGTTCGACGATATCTGCGGAGATAGAGATAGATGGCGA
>CAZURL010000067.1:0-11435 GCA_964623005.1 uncultured Spirochaetaceae bacterium | reverse complement strand
TGACACCACCAAAGGAGAGCGAGAGAGCTGTGCACTTCTTTTTGGAAGTGAATATGATGGAAAAAGATCAGCGCTAGCCTATACTGGCATAGGTTTATGTTTCTAAGGTATATTTTCGACATGAACCTCGCAATATTATTCCTCGTTCCATTTGTCGGAACGGTTTTCGGCTCGGCCGGAATATTTTTATTCAGAAAAGGACTTGGAAAGAAGTCCGAGAAGATTATTATCGGTTTTGCATCGGGCGTTATGATAGCCGCATCGGTATGGTCGTTGCTCCTTCCTGCAATCGAAGCTTCATCATACTATATTGCAGCCTTTGGGTTCATACTTGGCATTCTCCTTCTGCTTTTTCTCGATCAGCTGACGCCGCATCTTCATGCAAAAGCAATGGATCCAGAGGGAAGACGTTCTTCTTTTTCACGTTCAACACTATTGATGCTCTCCGTGACACTGCATAATATCCCAGAAGGAATGGCGGTAGGGGCAGGTGCTGCTGCAATGACAGCCTCAGGCGGTAGTGTTACATATGCTTCTGCTTTAGCGCTTTCACTCGGTATCGCTATACAGAACTTCCCTGAAGGCATGGTTGTTTCTTTTCCTTTATATCAGGAGGGGAGAAGCCGGGGAAGGGCATTCTTCGAAGGGGTGATATCAGGGGCGGTTGAACCTATAGGAGCTGTGCTTGCATATTTTTTTGTTGCATACCTTTCCTCGCTCTTGCCGATCTTTCTATCCTTTGCAGCCGGTGCGATGTTCTACGTCGTCGTAGAAGAGCTTATTCCGGAAGCCTCTGAAGGAGAGCACTCTAATCTTGGCACTGTTGGCGCGGCCTTGGGTTTTGTGACGATGATGCTTCTTGATGGCGTCTTCGGTTGATACCTTCTGCCCGTGTGATTTCACCCCGCTGGCCTTTTCTTTTTCAGATTGTTAGGAATTTGTTAATTAACACAGAGTTAACACAGTGCTACAACGTCCTTAATACTATGCAGATACCATCTCCTCAGACACTGAAAGGGTAATAACCCAAGGAGGAGTAATGAAGAAGTTTCTTCTTGTTATTCTTGTAGCATTTGTAGCGGCAGGCACAGCATTCGCTAGTGGTTCTGCGGAAAATTCCGCAACGATCTCGACAGATGGATCAACATCGATGGAGAAGGTCATACTTTCGCTTGCTGAGCAGTACATGAATGATAATCCAGGCGTGAATATTACATATAATCCGACTGGAAGCGGCACAGGAATCACCGCAGTGCGCGAAGGCAGGTGTGATATCGGTCTATCATCACGCGCTCTCAGAGATAGTGAAGCGGAATCAGGCCTTAATGGAACAATCATTGCGCTTGATGGGATTGCAATTATCGTAAACCAGAATAATGGTATCTCTGATCTTACAATTGACCAGATTGCAGGCCTTTTCAATGGAACAATCACAAACTGGAGCGAAATTGGCGGTGCTGACGCGCCTGTTGTACCTATTGGAAGAGAAGCTGGTTCTGGTACAAGGGATGGTTTTGAGTCCATCACAGGAACCGAGGGAGCTTGTGCATATAGTCAGGAACTTACATCAACCGGGGCAGTGATTACAGCGGTATCGCAGAATCCTGGTGCGATTGGGTATGCATCTCTTGCAAGCAACCTAGATTCTGTAAAGGCTGTGACTGTCAACGGCGTTCAGGTATCAGAGGCTACTGTCAAGAGCGGTGAGTACAGCATTCAGAGACCGTTTGTGTTTGTAACAAGTACAACGACTCCGCTTTCGGAAGCAGCTCAGAGCTTCTATGACTTCGCATTAAGCGTAGAAGCCGCACCAATCATTACGGCAGCAGGCGCTGTTGCTGTTGCAGAGTAATA
The DNA here is from genome assembly GCA_964623005.1 of uncultured Spirochaetaceae bacterium. Lineage (GTDB taxonomy): Bacteria > Spirochaetota > Spirochaetia > Sphaerochaetales > Sphaerochaetaceae > Ornithospirochaeta. The sequence goes on along the minus strand of CAZURL010000067.1, from coordinate 9,581 downwards.
GCAGGTAATACGGCAAATGAAGTTCACAGAGCTTATCGCTGAAAAGGGGTACAGAGAAAACCCAAGACGGCTGATTGAGGATGTGATTCACCTTGTATTCCTGTTACTCGGACTGGTGGCAGTAGGATCGGTTCTGGTCATAACAATCTACCTCGTGATCTCCGGACTTCCTGCTATACTGAAAATAGGCCCGGCTGAGTTCCTGTTTGGAACTCGCTGGGCTTCTACGGCGCCGGAGCCGAGCTTTGGTATACTTCCATTCATCCTTACATCCATATATGGTACAGCAGGTGCAATCATAATAGGTGTTCCAATTGGATTCTTTGCCGCTGTTTTCCTTGCGAAGATGGCTCCATCAGCTATAAGGAAAATCATGGAGCTTCTGATCGGCGTTCTTGCAGGTATTCCCTCCGTTGTATATGGCCTTGTCGGAATGACAATCCTTGTGCCGGGAATAAGAATACTTTTCGGTGTTCCTGATGGGGCAACGCTTCTCGCTGCAATAATAGTGCTTGCTGTAATGATTCTTCCATCGGTGATCAATGTATCGCTGAGCGCGCTTCAAGCAGTGCCGACAGAGTATGAAGAAGCATCTCTAGCGCTCGGCGCCACAAGTACTGAGACATATTTCAGAGTAACTGTCCCTGCGGCAAAGAGCGGAATATTCACAGCTATCGTACTTGGTATCGGAAGGGCAATCGGTGAGGCTATGGCAATAATGATGGTTGCGGGCAATGTTGCGAATATGCCATCGATTTTCAAATCCGTGCGCTTCCTTACAACTGCTGTTGCATCAGAGATGTCATATTCATCAGGGTTGCAGCGCGAGGCTCTTTTTTCGATAGCCTTGGTGCTCTTCCTTTTCATTATGATTATCAACGCAATACTCAATATGCTGAAGACGGGGAGAGAGAAAGTATGATTGAAAGCATCTCAAAGAAGAGAAAAACCTGGGGATTGCTGTTAAGGACGCTTTGCATCATCTCTGTCTTGATTGTCATAGCGCTGACAGCGTTCATGCTTCTATATGTGCTTGTGAAAGGACTTCCAAATGTGACAGCATCTCTTCTTTTTACGTCGCCAAGTATGCTGAGAAATACAATCGGTATCCTTCCTGACATCCTCAACACAATTTATGTTGTGATTGCAACACTTTTGGTTGTACTTCCATTGGGCGTAGGCGCTGCAATCTATCTTAATGAGTATGCCACGAATAAGAGAATTGTTGCAGTCATCGAATTTGCATCGGAAACACTTTCCGGTATTCCATCGATTATCTATGGTCTTGTTGGAATGCTCGTCTTCTGTCAATTCCTGTCGCTTGGAACCTCTCTTCTCGCTGGTTCTCTTACCCTTGTGATAATGAACCTTCCTACAATCATGAGAACGACTGAGGAGAGTCTGAAGACTGTTCCTGAAAGCTATCGTGAGGGCGCATTTGCACTAGGAGCAGGAAAGTGGAGAGTGATAAGGACAGTCGTTCTTCCAACATGTATAAATGGAATCATAACAGGCTGCATACTCTCGATCGGAAGGATTTTAAGTGAATCGGCAGCGCTTCTCTTCACTGCTGGATTTGCACACAACATCAATGGATTTATAAGGGGAATGGAGAGTGCAGGCGCAACCCTTACTGTTGCGCTTTATGTCTATGCAAGCGAGCGTGGAGAGTTTGAGATTGCGTTCGCGATTGCTGCAATCCTTATGATTCTGACGGTAATCATCAATCTTCTTACCTCCTATATGGGAAGAATGATGAAGAGGAGAAATGGACAGTGACGATAATAGAGACAAAGGATCTTGATCTCTGGTATGGCCAGATGCAGGCTTTGAAGAAGATAAACCTCAAGATGGAAGAGAAGAGCATTACAGCGCTGATTGGGCCATCGGGGTGTGGGAAATCGACATTTCTGAGAACGCTTAACCGTATGAACGATCTTGTCCAAGGTGTAAGGATAGAGGGACAGGTCTTATATAATGGCGAGGATATCTTCTCGTCGAAGGTAGATGTGAATGGACTTAGATATGAAGTTGGAATGGTATTCCAGAAACCTAATCCATTCATGATGAGTATCTATGACAACATTGCATACGGGCCTCGTACCCATGGCATAAAGAACAAGGTAAAGCTTGATGAGATCGTTGAGAAAGCGCTTATTGATGCATCGCTTTTTGACGAAGTGAAGGATAGGCTGAAAAAGAGCGCATTAGGGCTTTCGGGAGGACAACAGCAAAGACTCTGTATCGCACGAGCTCTTGCAGTGCAGCCGAAAGTGCTTTTGATGGATGAACCTACATCTGCTCTTGATCCGATATCAACAGCGAAGATTGAAGAACTTGCAATGAGTCTAGCTGATAGATACACAATAATCATCGTTACGCACAATATGCAGCAAGCACTAAGAATTGCAAATAAAACGGCTTTCTTCCTCCTTGGGGAAGTAATAGAGTATGATGACACGGAGAAGATATTCTCCAATCCGTCAAATCCTAAGACAGAGGATTATGTTACAGGAAGGTTCGGTTGATATGAGAACACGATTTGACAGCGAACTGGAAACGCTTTATGTAAGCATGATAAAGATGGGCTCGCTTACAGAGGATGCGCTTATGGTTGTGCAGGAAGCGCTATCTGAGGATAAGAGGGAAAGGCTCGTAACAATTGCGGAGATATCACATGAGATAGATGAAAAAGAAAGGGAGATCGAAGCACTCTGTCTCCGTCTTCTTTTGCGCCGTCAGCCTGTAGCGCGTGATCTGAGAACGATATCCTCTGCGATGAAGATGGTGAACGATATTGAGAGAATCGGTGACAATGCCGGGGATATTGCTGAGATACTGCCATTTATCACAACAGAAGGTATTACAGTCCGCGTAGGGCTGGATGCCATGGTCTCGACTGTGATTTCCATGGTCAGCGGCGCAATCGATGCATTCGTGCACACAGATACGAAAAAAGCTGCTTTGATAATAGCAATGGATGATGAGGCGGATAATGCGTTCGATAGTGCGAAGAAGACTATCACGGATATGATCCGCTCTGGCGATAAGAGCGCAGAAGAGGCTCCGGATCTATTGATGATTGCAAAGTATTTAGAAAGAATGGGCGACCATGCGGCGTCTCTTGCCAGATGGGTACTTAATGCTCAGGATGCAAGCGGTGACTGGATCAATAATCCAGTGAAGGTGGAATAATGATCTATCTTGTCGAAGACGATCCATCGATCAGGAAGCTGGTAAGCTATGCTCTTAAAGGTAATGGCTATGAAGTTCGTGCTTTCGAAAAGGGTGAGGAGATGTGGGAGAAGCGCGGCAGTGAGAGACCTGAGCTTTTCCTGCTGGATATCATGCTACCGGGACAATCAGGGCTGGAGATTCTTTCTGATATCAGAAACACGCATGAACTGAATAACGTTCCTGTGATTCTTCTTACCGCAAGAGGAAGTGAATATGATAAGGTTCTTGGTCTCGATAGCGGCGCCGATGACTATATTACAAAGCCTTTTGGTATGATGGAGCTTCTATCTCGGGTCAGGGCCGTACTAAGGAGAGTGGAGCGTGCAAAGGAGCGCGTTGAAATCCGCTATGGAGGGATATCCCTTTCGTCAAGCTCTCATCAAGTCAAGGTCAATGGAGAGAAAGTTGAGCTAACGCTTAAGGAGTTCAATCTCCTTATGTACCTTATGGAGAACGAAGGGATTGTCCTTGATCGCGATAGCATCCTCAACACCGTCTGGGGATATTCGTTCGATGGAGAGAACAGGACTGTCGATGTGCATATAAGGCATCTGAGGGAAAAGCTTGGTGATGAAGGGCAGCGCATAGAGACAGTTAAAGGCGTCGGTTATAGATTCAGAGGTCATGATGAATAAGAAGATATTCCAAACAGTTTTCTTTTCGATAATCCTAACGCTTATTCTTGTCATCACTGTCTCCATCATCGTGTTGCATGCTGCATATGAAGATAGGATAGAGGATGATCTTTCTGCTGAACTCAGATTCTTATCTGTTGCAGCTGAGCGTAATGCCGCAGACCTTACTTCCTTCTCTATTCCGGGACATAGAATCACATTCATTTCACCCGATGGCACTGTACTATATGAAAGCGAGGGCGATGAGAGTGTTATGGAGAATCATCTTGAACGACCAGAGGTACAGGGCGCGTTGCGTTATGGCTTCGGCGAAGATACAAGAAGAAGCAATACCCTCATGGAGAATCTTCATTATGCGGCAGTCAGGCTTTCTAATGGCAATATATTAAGATTGGCAGTTCCTGCCCAGTCGCTTTTCTCGTTTATGATGGCGATGTTCCTACCCATGGTTGCTGTATTGATTGCCCTTGTTATTTTCTTTGCATGGTTCTCGATGAAGGCTGCGCGTCATATAACCGATCCAATAAACTCTATAGACCTTGAGCATCCAGAGAACATGGAGGGATATGAGGAACTATCGCCGCTATTGGTAAGGATTTCAAAGCAGCAGCAGACGATCAAAGCACAAATTGAGAGTGCAGAGCGCACACAGCGTGAATTTTCGATAATAACGGATAATATGTCGGAGGGACTTGCTGTCGTTGATAAAGATGCAAGGATACTCTCAATCAACAGAGCATTCTATGATCTCTTTGATGCACCTGTAGCAAAGGAGGGGGATAGTATCCTTGCAATTGACCGCAGAGAGATCTTTTCCGATGCACTCTTCAAGGCTTTGGACGGGGAGCGTATTGAGAGCATCATTGAAAAACCTGGAGTAACGCTTCAAGTGATTATGTCGCCGGTATCGGAGAACAAGGTGACAAGGGGCGCTGTTATCATCGTAATTGATATAACAGAGAAAGCAGAACGTGAGAGGCTTAGACGCGAGTTCTCTGCAAATGTAAGCCATGAACTGAGAACGCCGCTTACATCAATCTCTGGTTTTGCAGAACTTCTGATGAATGGCAATGTGCCGGAAAAAGAGGTTAAGTCCTTTTCGAAGGTTATCTACGATGAAGTTCAAAGGTTGATAGCACTTGTTCATGATATAATCGGGTTATCAAAGCTAGATGAGGGAAATAGCGAAGAAGAGAAGATTACTGTTGATCTTTCCTTAGTTGTCTCCGATGTAATGGATAGAGCGAGAATCAAGGCAGAAAATGCCCATGTGGCTCTTTCGTTCTGCGAATCCGGGAATACTGTGATCCTCGGCTCTCCATCCTTGCTGGATGAGATGGTATTCAATCTTATTGATAACGCAATCAAATACAATAAGGAAGGAGGGAGTGTAAATGTCGCAGTCGAAGGGGAAAATGATAAAGTCATATTTACTGTGAAAGACACTGGGATCGGCATTCCGGATTCGGATAAAGATCGTGTTTTTGAACGCTTTTATCGCGTCGATAAATCGCGATCGAGAAATTCCGGAGGAACAGGGCTTGGTCTTTCCATTGTGCGGCATGCAGTTCTCTTCCATGGCGGTACAATAAGCTTAAAGTCAAAACTTGGTGAAGGTACGGAGATCACACTTACGTTTCAAGCTGTATAAGAACATGAAGCTGTTTCATGCACCTAAGTTAGAATTAGGACTATAGTGCTTTTGGATAGGGCTGTTTTAATGCTATAATCTCCGTGTGTATACGGATTCGTTGACAGAAGGACATACCTTAGAGGTCTTCCGTGGGGATGAGATGGTGTTCTCCTCATCTGGAAGATGGCTTCATCCGCTTTTTCTGCTTGAAACGTTCATAAAAGAACATTCACTGGATGGACGAGAGCTTTCCCTCCATGATTCGATATCAGGAATAGCTGCGGCAACAATAACTATCTATCTTGGCATAGGGAAGGTGCACTCTGATCTCATGAGCATAGGTGCTGACAAAATGCTATCTTCGCATAATGTCGAGCACTCATATGGAACGCTGACAGAGAGAATCAAGTGCATTACGGAAACAATGATCGATCCTTCAGATTCTATAGGTGACAGTTATATAAAGCTTCGGAAGAAGGCGGATTTGGCATCGGGTCTTCGGCTTGAGGTGAAGAATCTGACGTTTTCATATGGCAATGGCAGGAAAATCCTCGATAATCTCTCCTTTATTCTCAATCCCGGGGATACTGTAATACTTGAAGGGGAGAATGGATCGGGAAAGACAACGCTTCTCAAATGCATTCTCTCTCTTCTGAGACCTTCATCTGGCGCTGTTCTTTTTGATGGCAAAGAAGAGGTTATCGATACAGCGTACATCAAACAGAGAGTTGAATCGGAACGTTTTCCATTGACAGCAGGGGAGATAGTCTCCCTTGCAGTTCCGAAAGGGAAGGATCGAAAAGCGGAGATGGAACTTGCAATGAGACGCACGGGTTCATACCATCTGGCTTCTCGCAATTACTTTACGCTCTCCGGGGGAGAAGAGGCAAAGGTGAATATCGCAAGGGCACTGGCTGGTGAGTCGAGATTGCTTATCATGGATGAACCTTCTGCTGCTCTTGATAGAGAGAGCAAGAAAGAGTTTGCAGGTTTGATGAAGTCACTGCAATTTACGGAGATGCCGACTGTGCTTCTTGTAAGTCATGACGAGGAACTTTCCGCTATGCTTGGCTGGCCGAGATTAAGGCTTGAAGGGGGAAGGCTTGCTTAATCTTTTGCTGTTGCCTCCGATTTTCAGAGGATTTCTGACTATGCTTGTCGCAGGACTTTCCTTTCCCCTTACAGGTGTGCTTGTAATCCGTCTGAATCTCCTTCCGCTTCGCTATACGCTGATGCATGGCCTCATTCTCGGCGGCGCTATTTCATTAGCATTATCGCTTCCTGAGCTTCCTGTCTATGTAATAACTAGCCTTGCGCTTGTTGTCATCATGCTGCTAATCGGACGCAATGGAAATGTTAATCTCGGCGTTTCATCAGCTTTTTTGATGGTGCTTTCCATCGCGCTTGCATCGATTATTGCGCAGAAGGCAGATGTTCCTGCAAAGGATACTTTGGATATGCTATGGGGTTCGCCATTTACGATATCAAATTTAGAGCTTGGATGCTTTATTTTGTTATCAGTATTCATAATTTTCTTCATTGCCGTTGATTTCAGGGCATTGACGCTTATCTTCTTCGATCGCGATATCGCAAAGACAATGATGCATAATATCGTGCTGCATCAGGGGTTTGCTGTAATTCTTACAGCCCTTACCGTTGCGCTTGCAATGCGATTTGTCGGCGCGCTCTTGATCGATGCGCTTTTGCTTCTTCCGGTGATGATTGCTATCAAGCGTGCACGAGGATTGAAAGAGCTATTTGTAATGAGTGCGTCCATTGGATTCATTTCATCATTTGCTGGATACCTTATTTCGCTTAGATTCGACCTTCCTCCATCTGCCGCAGTTTCAATGGTCTCTGCGATCTTTTATATTTTGCTTCCAAGGAGGAAAGATATATGAAAAAACTCTGTTTGATATTAGCAATTATGATGCTTACACCGCTTTTTGCATCCTCGTACGTAGCGTCGACAAGCTGGGTAGCTGGGTTCATGGATTTAGCAGGTCTTGATAATATTACTGTAATTGCACCTGCAACGCTTCGCCATCCGCCAGAGTACGAACTTGTTCCCTCTGATATCGTTACGCTCATGAATGCCGACGTCTTCTGCTATGCAGGATACGAACAGATGATGAATACTATCTCGTCATCCATTACCTCTGATAAACGCATAGATCTTCGTATCTCAACAAGCAATAATCTTGATAACGTAATTGAAGAGGTCATGAAAATTACAGCCGTTACTGAAACAGAGCCAAGGCTTGATGAGTATATAGCTGTGATTGAGCATGGAAGGGCCGTTGTTGAGGAGAAGAGCCTTTCTTCGCTGAGAGTGCTCTGCCATCAGATGCAGCAGCCGCTAGCAACAGATCTTGGATTGAATGTTGTGGCAACCTTCGGTTCTGGCGCAATGACGTCAGCTCAGATTCTTGATGCAGCAGAGGGTGATTACGACCTTATCATCGATAATATCCATAATCCGGTAGCAGGGCCTGCTGCAGAAGTTTCCGATGCCGTTCTCATTATCTGGCGGAATTTCCCAGATGAGATAGGATCTGGCGCATTTACGGCCATGGTCAGGGAAAATATCGAGAAATTGGATGCTGCTTTCTGAAATAGTGATTTCTAACTATGCCTTTAGCCCTTGAAACGGGGTTTTTCAAGTTGACACCGTGTTGGTCTGATGTGAGGATATTTACAGAAAAAATGAATGCTGTCAAAAAAGGGAGGAATAATGAAAACCATTGATTATATCAACACGTGGTCTTTTCTTGATCAGTACAGGGGAAAGGAATTTGAAGGGAAGTGGCCGAATGTAAGGGAGATGTTCCACATCACCGTTCTTCGCTATCCAGAGAGTCCATGCTTCCGTGCCTTTGCTCCCAATGAAGAGAGATTCAGCTATAGGGAAGCTGAGAAGAAAATCAACAATGTAGCTGCGTATCTTGTCGCAAATGGCGTCAAGAAAGGCGATAAAATAGGTGTTTCCGGCAAGAACAGCCCAGAATGGGCCATAGCTTACTTTGGTGTTATCTATGCAGGTGCAATCGTTGTTCCATTGGATTACCTTTTGAAAGACGGCGAAATGGAGAGGCTTATCGAGTTTGGTGGAGTTTCTAGGCTATTTATTGATACAGAGAGAATCGACGCAATCGATAAAGATGGAAAACTTGGCCTTGTGAAGTACGCGCTTGAAGAAGGTTCCTCTTATCCATTTGTACACGATATGACCGGCCCAGAGTATAGTGTGGAGCGCGCACTTTCAAGCGATCTTGCTGCAATACTCTTTACATCTGGCACGACAGGTACCCCGAAGGGCGTAATGCTTACCCATGAGAATATAGTTGCAGATACGTATCTTGCGCAGTCGAACATGGCGATTTATTCAACGGACGTCTTCTATGCAATCCTTCCAATCCACCATGCGTATACGATGCTTGCTGTTCTGCTTGAAGCGACAAGCGTTGGCGCGGAGATTGTATTTGGCAAGAAACTCGTTGTCTCTCAGATTCTAAAGGAGCTTAAAGAAGGTAAGGTTACGATGTTCCTTGCAGTGCCGATGCTCTTTAACAAGATGATCGCAGCGTTAATGAAGGGCGTAAGGAAGAAGGGTATTGTAATCTATGGACTGATAAGGGCAATGATGGGCTTCTCCGGTTTCTTGAAGAAGGTCTTTGGCGTGAATATCGGGAAGAAGATGTTCCGCTTTCTGCTTTCAAATCTCTCGATGGAGAATATCAGGATATGTATCTGTGGCGGTGGCCCCCTTCCTGCATCGACGTTCAAGATGTTCAATGAGCTTGGAATCGACTTTGTTCAGGGCTATGGGCTGACGGAAACAAGCCCTATTACCCATCTTAATCCTGTCGATGCGTATCGAGAGACATCGGTTGGAAAGAAGATCAAGGAGTGCGAGGTAAAGATCGTCGATCCTGATTCCGATGGAAATGGTCTTATCTTCATCAAAGGGCCTCAGGTTATGAAGGGCTATTACAATAATGAGGAAGCCACGAAGGAAGTCCTAAGCGATGATGGCTGGCTCAATACAGGCGATGTTGGTTATCAGGATGCAGATG
>CAZURL010000066.1:3045-11671 GCA_964623005.1 uncultured Spirochaetaceae bacterium | reverse complement strand
CAGCGTGCTTCTCGAAAAGCACGGAGAGAATGAAGTATATGGAATTTACCAGAATGAATACATTGATGGAGACAGCATCGTCATCTCATTCAGCGAAGAAGGACTCTATTGGGTAGCGCTTGATGCAGCGCTTCCGCCGGCCCTCCTTTTCTGCAAGGGAAAATATACTTTCCCGATTCCATTCGGCGAGAATAAGAGACCGTATGCGCCGACCGCATTCACATCTTGCATCAATCTCATAACGATCAGGAAAGCGTTCAAGGAAGAAGGAGAGAACTTCAGGAACCTTGCACTCAATCCTGCTGATTACCATGGCAATAATGCGCTCTTTCCACACACCTACGCTAATGTTGAGACAAGAGGAGAGTCCGTATTTGCATCAAGGAACGCTGTCGATGGACTTATCGCGGCAAATGGACACGGAGGATATCCATGGTCAAGCTGGGGAATCAATCAGAATCCAGAGGCAACGATGAGCATCGACTTCGGACGCCCTGTGGATATCTCAAAGCTCGTATTCTATAACAGAGCAGATTTTCCGCACGATGCATGGTGGAAGGAAGGCACTGTGACATTCTCCGATAAAAGCAGCGTTGTACTTCCATTCATAAAGAAGGATGGCGCTCAGATATTCGATGTTGAGAAGAGTGGCATAACGAGCCTTACGATATCAAAATTGATAAAAGCAGATGACCCATCACCATTTCCAGCACTTGTCCAGATAGAAGTCTGGGGGAGGGAAAGTGAATAATAGACGACTTGTTCAGATAATAGCATTTATACTGGTCATCCTTCTTATCTTAGGCATATATGTGCTGAAAAACGGCGGTATTGGAGGATACCAAGAATCAATCGATGCCTCTTTTTCATCTTCAAGGGAGAATATCGTACCGCTTGAGATCTCAGGTTTCACACCAGCCATGATCACAGCCAGCGAAAAACCAATGATTCTCGTTCTCGGGGAGTCTTGGTGCCAGCCATGCCTGAGAATGATGGATGATCTAAGAGAACTTCATCGCACAGTCGAGGATGTTGAAGTACGCTATATAGACTTGGAAAAGAATCCTGAGGCGATGTCATATTTCCCAGTTCGCGTTACGCCTACTATCGTGCTATACCTCGATGAAGGCGTTCCATACACACCGCCTGAGGGATTCTCGATTTCGATGCTGCTATATTCCTCAAGAGACACCGGCGAACATCTCTTCACCGTCCATGAAGGTTATCTTTCACGTGGGGAGCTTGATGCCTTGATTGAGGCGCTTCGCGATGCTCGATAGTCTTCTGGAATCGCTTTCCACGCTGCTTTCCGGCCCTTTTGCCGCTTTTGCAGCGCTTCTAGCTGGCATCATAACCTCGATAACGCCTTGCTCGCTTTCCCAGATTCCCCTTGTTCTGGGCTATGTCGGGAAGGAAGCAAGTCCGGGTAAGGCGTTAAGGCTATCGCTTGTCTATGCAGCAGGTTCTGCCGTAACTTTCACAGCGTTTGGTTCTGTCGCCGCAATTCTTGGCAATCTTGTAGGATCTGCATTCTCATGGTGGTACATAATCCTCGGTCTATTGATGGTGCTCATGGCCCTTCAGATGTGGGGCATAATAAACATCGTGCCTTCTACCTATCTTGCCGCTAAAAACAGAAAAAGAGGCTATCTAGGAGCACTTATCGCAGGGGTTATCGGAGGGATATTCTCATCCCCATGCTCAACGCCGATGCTCATTGCCTTGATTGCCTTGGTTGCGGCAGAGCAAAGCCTTGTAAGAGGTATTTTGCTGATGCTCCTCTATTCAATCGGATGCACATTCCTTGCTGTAGTGCTAGGCGCAAGCCCTGCCATGCTCACGAAGCTTGGCAAGAAGGAAGGATTCAGAAAGACAGCAAAAGTGCTCAATTACCTCTTGGGAGCGCTCGTGCTCTTGATAGGCGCCACGCTGATGTATCTAGGGTTCTAGCCTCACAGGTTCATCAATCTCATCAAAGGAATCGAGGACAAGGGAAAGAAGGAATGAGATAACCTCATCCTCCTTCTCGCTTCCAACGTATGGCCCTAAGCTTTCACGTTCACCGTTTCCATAGAGCATTATCCGCTTAGGCCCATAAAAGCCTTTTGTGGAATAATCGGATTGAAGCTCACGGAGAGAGACTCCCATAAGCGGCGACATAGCGCGTAGATCATCACACTCGATCGTTGCAGCGAAGATCGTGCGTCCCTTATGCCGTACAGTGACAGAATACGGAAGATACACAACAGAAAGCTCTGAAACAGAAGGTGCGCTTCTGCGATAGCGTATCTCCAAATCCGAGACTGTATAAGCAAGGCTTATTGGAGCGTTTTCATCGGGTATTTCCTTGAACCCGGATTCTTCAAGCGTTGGCGCTGTATTTCTATCTATGATCATATTCTCTCCAACAGATTCTCAACTGAGATGGTTTCAAGGTCAGCTGTGCCGCTTTTCAGAAAGTCCAGTGCAACAGCTTCACCTATTGTCTCGATACGCTCTGCCTCCGCAGCATGTCCACCGCCATACAGTACCTGTATCACGCCCTTCAAATAGATCTGATCCAGCGGACGAGCCGGGACAAATGCTGTACGGGAGGTATTTGTTGACAATATCATATGGGCATCCTCGAAGTCACAAAGATAGGAGTTTATCGTTGCAGAAGGCACTCCGAGCCGCCTCATAAGCTCTTTCAGCGTCATCGCACCGCCGCCTCTGCGATATTTATCTGCAATGAGAAGAAGCATGTTCACAGCCTCTGATATCTGCATTGCAGGCGCCTGTATATGTCCCATCAAGAGCGTCTTGTCCGGGCGGAACTGATGGACGTATACAACCTCTGCGGAGAAGAGGATAATGAACCAGCTGACATAGAGATACAAGAGCGCAATAAGAAGAGATGCAAGTGAGCCATAGATAACAGAATAGCTCACCATGAATTGCGTTACACAGTTGAAAATCTTCGTCGCAAAGAAGAGAAGGATGAATCCAACAAACGCGCCAGACGCAGCTGAGGTTGCCTTTATCTTTGCACTCGGCACTGCTTTATAAAGCATAAACAAAAAAGCCCAGATTACAAAACAAGGCACAAACGATGACATAAAATTGCCTCGCGGACGTGTGAAGCCTATCAAGATACGGGATATAGCATTCTGAACCATCGACTTGAGCGCATATGTAGCGACAATAAGGAACGCCCCTACGATAATAAACGTAAGGAATGTCGAGAAACGCCTTACAGCACCGGAAGAAGGACGAGTGCGGAAGATTGAGTTTACAGAGATATAAATCTTATCTACAAGGAGTATTCCAGTGATTATGAAAGAGACAAGACCTGCAACACCAAGACTCATTGCGTTTGTCGAGAACTGCCTTATATAGTTATTCACCTCAAGGCCCATCGCTTCTCCGAGCGCTTCGGTAAGGAAGGTTGTTATCATATCCATAAAGGGCTGGGCAACACCGAAAGCTGAGAGAAACGCAACAAGGAATGTCAGGCAAGGAATGATTGCAATAAGCGTTGAATAGACCATGCCCGATGCGACCATCGAGATATTATCTCTCCCCATCCCTCTGAAAGCAGAGAGAATCACGCTAAGAATTTCTTTCCACCATGTCCGTAATTTAATGAGCAGTATTATCAGATTTTTCTTCATAGGAGTCCACAGTCTCTAGCATGAATGCGCCAATTGTCTTCTCGACTTCATCCCTGTCGATTTCATTCAGTATCTCATGCCGGTCTTCAGGAAATAATACACAGCGGACGTCCTTCATGCCAACACTCTTATAAAGTTCTTCAATCTTCTTTATGCCTTTTCCATAATTACCGACAGGATCCATTGATCCAGAGACAATGAGCAAAGGAAGATCTTTTCTGACATTTCCAACGCTCTTTTTATCATTCGCTTTCTCTATCAGGCAAAGCAGATCCCTGTAAAAACTAGAAGTACAGGTAAATCCGGAGAGAGGATCCTCTTCATAGAGCCTGACCTCTTTTTTATCCCGTGAAAGCCAAGCATAAGCACCCTCGCCCGGGAAATGCCTTACATAAGAACCAAAGGCAAGTCTCTCAAAGCTCTTATCGATAGCTTTCGCTCCGCGCCTCTTTGCATGCAATGAAGCGATTAGCTTTCCAGCTTTTCCGACTATCCCCATGGAAGCGCCTGAGCCGGAGAGCACGGCAGCGGCAAAGGAAGCTGAATGCTCAGCAATAACGATCCTCGTTATAAAAGACCCCATTGAGTGTCCGAAAACAATATGAGGCACATCAGGATTCTCTTCTTCGATCAACTTGTCTAAAAGAAAGGAATCATCAACAACCAGCTTCCATCCATCATAATCTGCAAACCAGCCCTTCTCTCCCTCTTTCATAGTGTATCCATGGCCTCTATGATCCTGCGCATAGACTGAAAAACCAAGCTTATTAAGATATGTAGCAAATCGAGAATAGCGTAGGCTATGCTCTGCCATTCCATGATTTATATGCACAGTTGCTATCGGGGAAGAGATATTCCAGACCCGGTAAAAAAGCTCATGGCCATCCTTGAGTGCTAGAGTGCGCTGTTCCATGGAAAATACTTTAAAGACCTTTTCTTCCATTGACAATGAGGATAGCCTATAAGAATGCCATACATTATAACCTCAGATATCCATGGAGAGGGCGAAGGCATCATGCTGATAAAACGCGCCGCTTCGCATTATAAAGCAGAAGGAATACTCTCTGCAGGCGATCAATGTCCAAGAGACGACGATCCCTTCTGGAAAAGCTTGATTGCTGTCAGGGGCAACTGTGATAGATTCTATGAATATGGAGATATCCCATTTCCTCCGCTTTCAAGGAGGGAGGAAATCTATGGAAGAACGATCGTCATGACCCATGGGGACAGGATGTATACCGATGATTTTGATTTAAAGATTGGTGATATCTTTATATCAGGGCATACGCATGTACCAGTTCTCAAAGAAGAGAATGGCATTTATATCGTCAACCCAGGTTCCCCTTCACGTCCGCGCTCTTCTTCCGGCCCTACAGCAGTGCTCTTCGATGCCTTAGGCCTTTGCCTCTTCTCACTTCTCGACCTCACAATCCTCTCCAAGCTCGCCTTTTCCAGCTCAAACGCTTCGAAAAGCTGAGTGCAGGGAACAGTTCTACCGTCATCAACTACAGGAGAGACATTCAGCGTGAAGGCCTTAGGCAGCCGTTCAGGCTCCTTCATAAACTCATTCATAAGCCTCAGCCCCTTCGCTTGAAGCTCTGAACTCTTCATGCCATACGCCCGGAATGTACGCGCGATAAGCCGCAGCAGCTGAGGATTGTAATATGCATATGAAGGGAACTTACCCCACCACTCTGAAATAGCTCCCATCGGCGAGAATCCTTCGGATATAAGCGCAAGAAAGTACACAGACTCATATAGAGCAAGGATTGCAGAACATTCAATGCTCAAAGGCTTCTTAGGAATAAGCGCCGAAGCAAAAAGATCTACAGGAAGTCCATAGGCTGTCATAAGCGCATCGGGGTATGAGCCTCTAAGATCGAGCAGTATAGACTCACCCTCCTCTGTACAGATTCCACCCGGAATATCTTTCAACGCGCCAAAGAGCGCCCGGCCTTCGCCTATTGCGTGTATTGCATCGATGGAGCGTTCTACGCTGACATTTCTTTCATGGGTAAGGGATGCAAGAATGGCTCCAAGGTGAGCTGATGAAAGCCCCTCTTCCCTTGCAGCATCTGCGATTTTCGCAACATTTTCAGGATCGAAGATACCCAGATTCGTTCCAAGAGAGAACACCTCCCTCCACGTCGGAAGCATCGTATTATCTTGTCTACGGCGCGCACAGGCATAGAAGCAGTCCTGACAGGATTCAGGATACATGCCGTACTTCTCTGTAAAGGAGATACCATCGACAAAATATGCTCTTGGATCGAAGCGCATACTATAGTTCATAATAGGCACAGCGCCCTTTGAAAGATAGCTATCGACAAATGTACCGCCGCCTTCGCTTCTAAGCTTCTTAAGCGGCAGAGACCGTTCCATCCACCTTCTTGCCTTTCTTTCATCCTTGCCATTTCCAAGAAGATCCTTCCGTGAGAAATCTGGAAAAGAAAGCCCTTTAAGGTTTTTCGAGCCGAGGACATAACCCAATCCATCACCGGGGATTTCACGTCCGCCGGACTGTAGAGAAGCAAACTTCACACCATTCTCCGCAGCCCTTCCAACAGAAAGGAAGTTCTCACCAATACCCTTCTTGACGCTTTTTTCAAAGCGTTCAGAGGAAAAAGCCCTGTAATCCCCTGCAATAACACGTTCAGCGCCATCTGGACCGATTGAAAGGTAGGAAAGCGAACGCGCCTTGCCCATTATAACAATTGCATCATATCCAAGGCGCCTCATCGAAACGCCGGGCGCATATGAAGAATATGAAAAGGTCATCCTTCCGGAAATCGGAGAACGATAGACAAATGTAAAAACCGCAGAACCTGAGAATCTGAGACTATCAGCCGAGGGAGATGCGATAATCAATGGCGAATTTGCATAGAAACGCGTAAAAAGTGAAATGCCAAGCTCAAGCCCTTCTAAGCCATTTTCTTCAACTCTCTCGTAGCTATCGTTATCAAGATCTGCAAACAAAATCGCCATGCCCCTAATTATATCGAAAGAGCAAATGGAGTGCTATCTGTCAGAGTGAACTTGTTTTTTATGAGATGAATTATTTACACAAAAAGAAGATAAGGCAGAAAGCATATCCGGAAGAAATAAATCTCCTTGCTTTCCTTCCAGCTTCTCCCATCAAGTCAATGAGAAAAGAGAAGGAATAAACAGGGCGATATGAAAAAGCTCAGGTAACAGGGCTATCGATGATGATTACTTCTTTCCCAAAATCTTCAGTAATTGAGGATAATTTGATCTTATTTTAACAAGAAGGCTGCCGATGAACGGTCAGTCTCAGAGTTCGCATTTAGCAAGCGACGTGGGTATTGTCGCCCTTAATGCTAGTCCGAGCTAGAGCGATTCTTTTTCAGCGGGAGGATCGCAGATCAAGAACAAGGGCTTCGTCATCGGCTCCAATATCTTTCAAATCCATATCTAACGTACTGAACTTTGGTAACTATGATCATAGCAACAGCCCTGATTTCACGTTCCCGGCGATGACAATATAGAGAGTTCTTCCACAAAGTCAGCGTTCTCAAGCGTCTCAAGGATCTCTGCATACTTTGTCCCATCGGAGAAATATATCAAAGCTGAGAAGATCTTATCTCCTGAGGATGTACGTTTAACCTTAAAGCTCTTGAAAAGGATTCCATCCGCCATGAGCCTTTCCCGTATACTTGTGATAGTAAGCCCATTCTTCGTAAGGTTTACTTTCAAGGATCCCAGCATATGTCCGCTTGAGAGCGGAAACCGCTTGCTATGAAGTATAACCTGAACTAACAGCATAAGCGCTGTTGCGATTATACCAAGCGCATACATGCCTGCACCGAATGTCATACCAACGCCAACCGTCGCCCAAAGACCAGCTGCTGTCGTAAGTCCCATGGCGCTTTCGCTGCGAACAAAGATGACACCAGCTCCGAGAAAGCCTATTGCGGAAACAACGCTAGCTGCAATACGTGAGGCATCAACGGATACGCCATCAACCTGTATAACATCGAAAAAGCCATATTTGGAGACAATCATCATGAGAGCAGAGGCCATAGCGACGATAATATGCGTTCGTATTCCCGCATTCTTCTGTCGTCTTTCCCTCTCTGCGCCAATAAACGCGCCACAGATAACAGCGGCAAGAAGGCGCAATATCCAATCAATAATACTCCAAATCATGAACACAATAATACCACCATCAGCGCCGGAAAGAACAACTTTTTTCTTTGCAATACCCAAAAATGTCATCAATAAAGGAGGTTTTAATCTCTTCGGGCACTCATTTGGTGATTATAGCCTAACGCTTGTATATGAATGTGAAAAAATACGATATGATCTAAGCCTGCATGAGAGAAGCTGTTCTTGAAAAGTTCACAAGAACTACTATAAAACAGAATCCTTGACCGGTACTCTGTGCTCCACTCCTTCTCTACTAAGGACTATCCATACACTGATGCAACCAGCAATCAGACAATCTTCCCATCCCAAAGCCAGTCAAGAAAAAGATTCCAAGGAAGAAGTGTTATTCCATCCTCTGTTGTCCTCGAGATGCTGTCTCTTGAGACGACGATGTACTTCTTGAATATCCCTTCCTCCTTCAAAGCCCTGAGTCCCCTGAGATCCTTGTTCTCATTCACAAGCTTCGTCGTCTTAGTCTCGATTGCCACTTCATCACCAATCACAAAGTCCACTTCAAACGAGGACTGACGTGTACGCCAGTATGACAGCTTCTCCTTGCGCCTGTTGTAATCGAGGTATGCTTTAAGTTCCTCTGCGATGTATGTCTCAAATAGCTTGCCGTATTCAGTCTGCGTATCGACAAGATCGCCAAGACCAAGAAGGAATCGCACAAGGCCGACATCAAAATAGTAGAAACGTTCGGTCTCAACAGTCTTCCTTTTCTTTGTCTTGGTATATGGAGGGACTGAAAAGCCAATCATTGTGTCGTAGAGGATACCGTACCATTCGGTTATGGAGCCTCGGCT
>CAZURL010000066.1:0-2945 GCA_964623005.1 uncultured Spirochaetaceae bacterium | reverse complement strand
TATCATTAAAATCGCTATTTCTATTAGCGATTTTTATAAAATTCCGCTATCAGAACAAGCATTTCGTCATACACGAGCAACTTTTTTCTTTGCAATACCGAAAAGTGACATCAATAAATAGAAAAGCATATGGGCAATCACAATAGAGGATCCCGTAGGAAGTGAAAAGGCATATGATGCAACAAAGCCAAGAAGGAAAGCCACTGCGCTTTCTACAGCTGCTATTATCGAAACACGAAGGTATGTATTCGCAACTTTCATTGCAGAGAGAGCTGGGAATATCAAAAGAGAAGATATAAGCATCGAGCCAAGAAGACGCATTCCAACGACAATGACAAGCGAAGTCAGGACAGCAAGGAGATTTGTGTACCTTCCACACTTCATACCAGTGGCCTTTGCAAATGCAGGATCGAATGTCGAGGCATAGATCTGATGATAGAACACAAGGTAGGAAAAAAGCGTGACAAGCGATACCACAAAAGACAGGATTGCATCACTTCTGGAGACAGAAAGAATGGAGCCGAAGAGGAAAGCATTGAGATCAGTGTTTATGCCGCCTATCGATACCGCCGCAACGCCTATAGCAAGCGCAGAGGAAGAGAGAAGCGCTATTGCACTGTCGCCCCCTCCTTTTCTCTCAGATAACCGAAGAAGCAGGAAGGATGAAATTACGACAACAGGAAGCGTTACAGCCATCGGAGAGAGGGAAAGGAACGTCGCGATGGCAAGAGCGCCAAAGCCCACATGAGATAATCCGTCACCGATCATCGAGTACCGTCTTAGGACAAGACTTACTCCGAGAAGGGATGCGGATATAGAAATAAGGAACCCTACAAAGAGCGCACGTGCCAAAAATGGATAGGAAAGAATCTCAGCGATGATCATGGCCTGCATCCTTCAGGAACATCAATCCTGGTTCTGATTTGAAGTAATCCTCCTTCGAGCCGAAGAAGAAACTATTATGAGAGAAATGGAGAATCGTACGCGCATCATTGAGCGCTGGGTGGATATCATGGGTGACCATCATTATCGTAATGCCCTCTGCATTGAGCGTATCTATCAAGGAATAAAGTTCTGCACTGGCCTGTGGATCAAGTCCTGCAACCGGTTCATCCAACAAGAGAAGCGTCTCTGTCGCCATGAGAGAGCGCGCAAGGAGCACTCTCTGCTGCTGACCTCCGGAAAGCTCTTGGAATGAAGACTTTACTATATCCCCGATTCCGAGTCTTGAGATTGTCATCCCTGCTCTCTCCTTCTCTTCCTTTGAGTAGCCGAAGAGCTTTTTATGACGGTTCAAGCACCCTGACAGCACAACCTCCATCACCGAAGAAGGGAAATCGCGCTGGATTATAGACTTCTGCGGAAGATAGCCTATTGAATCCTGCCTCAGACCGCTGTAGACAATCTCTCCCTTAAGTGGCGGAATAAGGCCGAGCACAGTCTTTACGAAAGTACTCTTTCCCGATCCATTCTCACCTACGATACAGATATAATCCCCATCCTCTACAGAGAAGCTAAGATGGGAGACTACAGGGCCATCATCGTATCCTATTGTTATATCATTACCGCTGATCAGCATATCCAAGTGCCTCCATAAGCACATTCTTGTTTCTTTCCATTATCGAAAGGTATGTCTCTCCGCTCTTGAACTCTAGGCTTGTAACATTATGAGCAGCGGAGAAGGTTCTGACGGGAACGTGGACTTCCTCTGCAATAGTTCTTGCAATAAGCTCCGATGACATCTCTATATTAAGCAACACAGGAACGCCAAGCTCCTTTGCTTTATCAATCAGGAATGTAACAGTCCTAGCGCTCGGTTCGCTTTCCTCTGAGCACCCAGGAAATGCCGCATAGTAGTCAAGACCATATTCCCTGACAAAATAGAGAAGCGGAAAACGAGATGCAAAGATCAGCGTCTTTATAGGAGCATCTGCAACGATTGCCCTGAAATCATTATCGAGAGCTTCAAGCTTTGCTATATACGCCATACTGTTTCTCTCGTATGCTTCTCTATTCTCCCCATCCAGAGTGGAAATCACAGAACAGAGGTTTTTGATGATACGAGCCTCATTTACAGGGCTTGTCCATACATGTTCATCAAACGCATCATGCCCATGATCATGCCCATCCATCCCTTCCTTCCGCTCTTCATCCAGAAGTTCTACCTGATCTACAAGCAGAAAAAGCTCCGGCGGTTCATCGAGCGTAGATATCAAAGAAGAGACCCAATAATCAGAAGGGCCGCCAGTATATACAACGAGATCTGCCGTGCTGAGTCGTACCATATCTTTCGGTGTTGGCTCATAGCCATGGCTCTCAACACCGGGAGGAAGAAGCATCGTAAGATTATCATCGGAGCCAAGAACGGCACGCGCTGCATCATATGAAGGAAAATCAACAGCAACAATGGAAAACTCAGACGAATCATGCTCTTCTCCGTTACAGGAGACAAGGAAAAGCGAGAGAAGGAGAAGAAGGATCTTCATTTTGCACACTCCGGACAAACGCCTCTGATGAGTGAGGAAAGAGAGACGGAATATCCCGTCTTCTCTTCGATGATCCTTCTTATCTTCCTGCTTGTCTCTTCATCGAGGTGGCACATTGAACCGCAGAGAACGCATTCTACATGCATATGATGGGGACAGCTATCCGGATCTGAATATCTATAAGCATGTCCACGCTCGGAGTGAACACGCATCAAAAGGCCCTCTTCCACCATCTTCGGCACTAAGCGGTAAACCGTTGACTGCCTTGCGCCGTCAATTGCGGCAATGACTTCATCAAGCGTGAAAGCCTTATCACGATGAATGGAAAAGAAAGCGAGTATCTTATCTTTCTGACCAGTACTATATGACATTGGATTTGAGAATAATTCCCAATTTCATCAACGTCAAGTATTACGCAAAAACCTCTCCGGAAAGATATCTATCGCCAGAATCAGGAAG
>CAZURL010000065.1:0-11731 GCA_964623005.1 uncultured Spirochaetaceae bacterium | reverse complement strand
TTGCTTACTTGTTTTCGTCTTTGTATTCCTGAACTTCTGTATTCTTCATCCAGAAATAGTCATCGCCGTCTTCACGCTTTTTTGTTGTGTGGAAGTCATCATAGCCATAGGGCTTAGGTGGTGCTTTCTTCCGCTTTTCCTCACGGCCATAATAGCGATTGTCATCACGGCTGTATGGGCGTCTTTCCTCTCTTCGATCACGTCTATCATCGTATCTTGAGGAGCGATAAGCTCTTCCTGTCTCATTGTCCCAATCGTTCTCTCTTCGTCTTGGACGAGAGGGGTATCTGTCATCACGATAACGAGGCCTATCATCATAGGATCTTCTCTCATCTCTGTAGCGTGGTCTCTCGCTGCGATAGCCTCTATCATCATCTCTATAGCGCGGTCGATCATCACGATAACGAGGCCTGTCGTCGCGATCGCGATAGCGCGGCCTATCATCATATCTTCTCTCATCTCTGTAGCGAGGTCTCTCGCTGCGATAGCCTCTCTCTCGATAGTCCCTTGGCCTCTCTTCTGGCTGTCTTCTCTCTCTACGTCTCTCTCTTCTTTCTTCCGGAGCTTTCTCGCTCTCATACGCGTCAATTTCAAGACGCTCGAATTTCTCTTCGTCCATTTTTCTTCTTACCTTGCTTTTTCTTCTTTGTACCGATCTTTCATCCATGTCGGCTACTTTCTTCATCCACCACACCCTCATAGAGCTGCGCTTTGAAGCAAACCCGAGGGCCTTTACATCACCTGTGAGTTCCCTTATCTTCCAATAGGCTTTAAGGCTTTCCTTATAGAAAGTAAAGCCCGAAAGGTTTTCAGAGAATAGCACACATCCACCCGGAGCGAGTATAGAGGAAATACGCGCCAGGTATCTTTCATAATCACGCTCTACATCAAAATCCTCTGCCTTGTGGGAATTGGAGAATGCAGGAGGATCGAATATAACGATATCATATCGCTCACCATTCGCCTTTGCCTCCTCCAAATATGCCCATGCATCGGATGCGACCACACGATACTTCCCCGGATCGAGAAAACCATTTCGATCAAGGTTTCTCCTTGCCCATGCGGTATAGACATTGGACAAATCTACGCTGGTAACGCTCTCAGCGCCACCGGATGCAGCATAGACAGAGAATGAGCCGGTATAGGAGAAGAGATTCAAGACTCTCATTCCCATAGCCTCATTCCTGATCATCTCCCTCGTCTCTGCATGATCTAAGAAAAGGCCTGTATCGACATAGCGAAGAAGCTCGCATTCAAACTCCAAGCCATTTTCCTTGACGATGATGGAAAGGCTTTCATCACCCTTCTCATGCTGTTCCCTGCCCTCTCTTTTCTTCCTAGCTGTATATATAACCTTATCGTGCTCTACATAAAGGAAACGGGAGACGAGGTCTTTTGTTATGACAACGCTATCGTCATCCATGCCGCCATCGGCATAGTCAACGATTCTTGCGTATGGGCCGTAAAGTTCTACGGTCACTGGAAATGATTCTAGATTCCTATCATATACCCGACAGACAGTGGAATCAGTTTCATTCATCCATCGTCTGCAATCTAGCGCATTTCTCTTTAGTATCTTGGAAAAGTCTTTTTTCTCAAATTCCTGCATCCGACGCAATATTAAGTGAATAAGGAAAGAATTACAACCGAGCAATATGTTTTGCTATCCCGCATTGTTTAAGCTAAAATTCTGTCATGGACGAAAAAGAAACGATGCTTTTTCTTAAGGAAAGAGAAGAAGCACTCGGTGGGAAGATAATCTATAAGACTTTCAGTACATGGTTTGCAGAACTCGGCGGCGTGAAGAGGGAGTATGGGATCTTCTTATGCACCGATGGAAAGACTGTGATGTTCGAAGATTTTGATAGGGAACCGCAGCTTCTGGGAATCCCTTTAAAGAAAAAGAACAAGGAAGAGTACAGGAAGATGGTTGTCACCTTCCCTCCTTCTGCGATCTCTTCGATTGATAGAGTCAGGCTCAAGGATGCAGATAAGGCGTTCAGAGCAGGAATAGATACGACAAAGAGCGCGGGCGCTATTTCCCGTGCGTTCTGCAAACTAGTGACAAAGGTCGTACTGGATGATGGACGCATCATGTTCTTTGAATTTATGGATCACAAGGAATTTGTGAAGAAAATGACTGAGTTTAAAAAGGAGGCTTCAAATGGGAGCATTTAAGGCATATGACATAAGAGGAATCTGGGGGAAGGATATCGACGAAGAGCTTTGCTATAAAGCAGGCTATTTTCTCCCTTCCCTCTTATCCTCGGATCATGTCGTAGTGGGACGAGATATCAGATTATCATCGGAGAAAGCGCATACTGCACTGATAAACGGCGTCATGGACAGCGGCGCTGATGTCTGGGATATAGGGCTTGCAACAACGCCGATGGTCTATTTCTCCACTGTCTATCTGAAAGCAGATGCCTCAGTGCAGATTACCGCATCGCATAATCCTCCTGAGTACAATGGACTTAAAATCAGCCGCAAAGGCGCTATTCCCGTAGGCGGTGATACTGGCCTCAAGGATCTTGAGAGAATGTGCAAGGAAGGTACGGTGAGCGTTGCTGAAAAGCGAGGAAAGCTCATAGACAGAAGCGATGTAAAGGATGCATATGTATCATTCCTGCGTCCCTATGCTTCTTCTATATCGGGGTTGGATATCAGCGTAGACTGCTCATTCGGGATGTCAAATCTCATAGTCAAGGAGCTTTTAGGAGACAAAGCCCACTATATCTATGACCATTATGATGGCAGCTTCCCTGCCCATGAGCCGAATCCTCTTGAAGAGAAGAACTGCAAGGATATTAAGGCAGAGACGCTTAAGAACGCATCAGACGTCGGCGTTATCTTCGATGGAGATGCGGACAGAGTTATGTTCATCGATGAAAAAGGACGCTTTATCCAACCTGATTACATCACAGCGGTGCTTGGGCTGTACTTCAAGAATAAAGGCAAGGTCGGCAATGCCCTTGTAGATATCAGGACATCACGCTCCACGACAGAGTATTTAGAGAGCCTAGGATTCAAGCCGACAATCTGGAAGGTAGGACATGCATATGCAAAGATGAAGATCCGTGAAATCGATGCGGTTTTCGGCGGAGAGCTTGCCGGCCACTACTACTTCAAGGACTTCTTCTGGTGCGACAGCGGTATGCTTGCAGCCCTGATGATCCTCAACGTCGTCGCTGAACTCAAGAAAGAAGGACGCACGCTTTCCTCGCTTATCGACTCGATTGTGCGCTATGCAAACAGCGG
The DNA here is from genome assembly GCA_964623005.1 of uncultured Spirochaetaceae bacterium. Lineage (GTDB taxonomy): Bacteria > Spirochaetota > Spirochaetia > Sphaerochaetales > Sphaerochaetaceae > Ornithospirochaeta. The sequence goes on along the minus strand of CAZURL010000065.1, from coordinate 8,473 downwards.
AGAGATCAACTTCCGCCTCGAGTGCAAGGATGAAGCGATAGACGCACTCTACGAAAAATATGTGAAAAATGGCTCGCCTCGGACTGTCATGGATTTCGATGGATACAGAATCGAGTATGATTCATGGTGGTTTAATGTACGTAAGTCCAATACAGAGCCATATTTAAGAATCGTTCTGGAAGCAAGGGAAAAAGAAGAGCTGGAGGCAAAACTGGGAGAAATAAAAGAGATCATCGAAAGTTTCTCATGAACTACACAAAATGCAGAAGCAAGTATAGAATCATGGGGGCGAGGTAAGAGATGAAGGTTCTTCTTTTCGGCGGTGCTGGATATATAGGCACACATGTGGCGATGGCATTCCTCGATCGAGGCGATACTGTCGGTATCTATGATAACCTCTCAACAGGACTGAGAAGCAATGTTCCTGCTGAGGCAGAGTTCTTCGAGGGCGATATCCTAGACAGAGAGCATGTTTCATACGTTCTCTCACGAGGCTGGGACGCAGCGGTGCATCTTGCCGCATTCAAGGCCGCAGGCGAATCGATGGTTCAACCGGAGAAATACAGCGAGAACAATATAACGGGATCGCTTATCATAATGACGGAGTGCGAGAAAAATGGATGCATGAACTTCATCCTCTCTTCGTCTGCCGCTACATACGGTGAGCCTAAGTATCTTCCAATCGATGAGAACCATCCGAAGAATCCAGAGAACTACTATGGCTTTACAAAGCTCTGCATCGAGGAAAACCTTGCATGGTATTCAAAGCTCCGAGGTCTTCATTTTGCAGCTCTCCGATACTTCAATGCAGCTGGCTACGATACAGAGGGAAGGATGCTGGGACTGGAAAAAAATCCTGCGAATCTTCTGCCTGCAATAATGGAAGCAGCCTGTGGTATACACGAGACAATCGGCATCTTTGGAACCGACTATGATACACCGGACGGCACATGCATCCGCGATTATGTCCACGTTTCAGATCTTGCCGATGCGCATGTAAAGGCAACAGATTACATTAGAGAGAAGAAGGAAGACCTTATAGTCAACCTTGGATCGGAGACGGGGATCTCTGTAAAGGAGATGGTTGAAGCGGCAAGGAGGATTACCGGTAAGCCAATTCCATCAAAGAACCTTCCCAGAAGACCCGGTGATCCTGCAAGGCTTGTTGCCTCTTCTGCCCTCGCACATGAAAAGCTTGGATGGAAGGCAACGCGCTCCGATGTAGATACCCTTATCTCATCCACTTGGAGAGTGTATCAGGCGAATATGAAGAAATAGAGAGAGGAGAGCTTTAAGCTCTCTTCTTTTTTCCTCAGTTTTCATTCCTGATTTTTATATATACAGTAATTTTGATCATATCTCGTTTCTGATATTGCAAATAAATATCACTTCTCATATAGTACTTTCGGAGTTTATATGAACGATCTCGATTTCAAGTACATAATCAATGAAGAAATGGATAAGGATGCATCGAAAGCCGAAGCGCTTTTCGATATCTCAACCGTAAGAAAAGCAATGAAGTTCCACAGGGAGATTCCCGGTTACAAGATGACGCCGCTCAGGGCGCTTCCTAACCTTGCGCATATGCTTGGTATCGGAGGAATCTACGTAAAGGATGAAGCGCAGCGCCTTGAACTTAATAGCTTCAAAGTCCTCGGTGGCTCTTATGCTATCTCAAGATACATTCAGAAGAAGCTAGGACTCAGCGACGAGGAAGCAACTTACGACTATCTTGTCTCCGATGAATGCCATGAAAGGCTTGGCGATATTACCTTTGCCTCAGCCACAGACGGCAATCATGGACGCGGCATTGCATGGGCATCGATGAAGCTCAGGCATAAGTGCGTTATCTATGTCCACAAGGAAACGTCCAAGGCAAGGATTGATGCAATCAGACGCTATGGAGCAGAAGTCAAGGTTATAGACGGTAACTATGACGATGCTGTACGCCAGATTGCAATAGACGCAAAGAAGAACAACTGGACAATCATCAGCGACACCTCATGGGATGGATACACTGAAATTCCTACATGGATCATGCAGGGTTATACAACGATGCTGCTAGAGTCTCAGGAGCAGTTTGCCGGCATGGGGATAACAAGACCTACGCATGTTATCGTACAGGCAGGCGTTGGTGCGCTTGCAGCCGCTGTTGTTGGCTTCTATTCTGCTTTGTTCAAGGACAATCCCCCTGTATTCATCGTCGTCGAGCCAGATAAGGCTGCATGTATATATGAAAGTATGAAGGAAGGGGATGGCAAGTGCCATAGCGTCAAGGGTGATCTTGATACCATCATGGCAGGGCTTGCCTGTGGAGATCCTTCGCCTATCGCCTTTGATATCCTCTCGCATAATGCGAACTTCTTCCTCGCTGTTCCAGATTACGTTGCGGCAAGAGGCATGAGGATACTCTCCTGCCCACTCAAGGGCGATCCATTCGTCATCTCCGGAGAATCAGGGGCTGTTCCACTTGGCGCGCTCTACTCCGTACTCACAGAGAAAGGCGATGAGGAGCTGAGGAAGAAGATGAAGCTCGACAGCTCATCCCATGTCTTCATGATCAATACGGAAGGGAACACCGATCCAAAGCATTTCAGACAGATAATCTGGGATGGCTGCGATCCAGTGCCCCATGAATATAGGACAAGAAGATAACACGTTAGCCTACAGCAAGGAATCATAACCGTTCCTTGCTGTATTTTTTCAGTTATTGATCTTCCATTTCTGGCTCTGCGATTGGAGCATTGCCATATGCTGGAAACGCCCATTCAGCCTCATAAGCTCCTCTCCACTGCCCTCTTCTTTGATGCATCCGCCTTCGAGAAGACAGATTCTATCTGCATTCATAACCGTTCTCAGCCGATGCGCTATGACAATAACGGTCTTTCCCTTCGTAAGTTCCCCGATTGCCTGCTGTATAACCGATTCGTTCTCAACATCAAGTGAGGCAGTTGCTTCATCGAGGAAGATGATCGGCGCATCCTTCAAGAGCGCGCGTGCTATAGAAATACGCTGTCTCTCTCCCCCGGAAAGCGATGAACCATTTTCGCTGAGTAGCGTATCATAGCCATCCTTGAGCTTTAAGACAAACTCATCGCAGCGCGCGGCCTTTGCAGCTTTATAGACATCTTCATCGCTTGCGCCGCGCCGCCCTAAGCGGATGTTCTCAAGGATCGTGTCATTAAAGAGCGTTACATCCTGAAAGACGATTGAATAATGCGTAAGCAGTGTCTCTGGATCCACCCTTGATATATCCACACCACCGACAGTGATCTTCCCCTTATCCGGATCCCAGAACCGGAGCGCCAAACGACATGCTGTAGACTTTCCGCCGCCTGACGGGCCGACAAGCGCCGTAACAGCGCCCTGCTTTGCCGTAAAGCTGATATCATCAAGCACGCCCTTCTCCTTCTCGTAGGAGAACGACACATGATCAAAGACGATGGTATGATCTTTTGGCGTGAACTCCGTCGAACCTGTCTCTATAGGGGCGTCAAGGATCGCTTTGACCCTATTGATCTTAAGCTTTGCATTAAAGCATGCCACGATATTCTGCAACATATGCTCAAGCGGATTGTAAATAACGGCCGTTGCAAGCATGAAGCCGATAAAATACAAGAGGCTCAGCGAACCCTCAAGGACGAAGTTTATGCCGAATATAATGCTTGTTGCAAAGCCAAGTTTCAGCACGATAAAGCCCGATGCGACAAATATTCCTGCAATAAGCTCGGATTTAATCTCACACCGCACTTGCTCTTTAGCATCCTTTCTGAAAGACGCAGAGTCTTTATCAGAGAGATTGAATGCCTTTATCTCCTTGATTGTCTCAAGCGACTGCTGGACGTGATCTGCAACCTTAAGCTTTGCGTTTATCAAAGACGTTCCGGCTCTGTCTTGAATCACCTTTGAAAGTATAGGAAAGAGCGATGCGAGAGGTACAACCCAGAAAATAGCCGCGGCCATCCGTGCATCGACGAGGAACATCATCACAGCAATGACGATGGTTGAGAGAATCGTTGCAAACATCTGCGGTATATAATGGCTGAACATCTGATCAAGATCTGCGCTGTCATTGACGAGAGCGTTTGTTATGTCGCTCAGATCCCTATGCGCAAAGAATGAGAGAGGAAGCTTTCTCAGATGCTCCGCCATTCTTACCCTTCTCTCGGCACTCTCTTCATAGGTATTTATGTAGAGCGTAGGATACTGTATGTAGTGGATAATATAGAGAGCGATGATGATTATAAGGGCAATGAGCGTCATCGGAATAATCTGATCCCGGACACTATTTCCAGTCTCTATGCCCTCTAAAAGCTTCATAATGCACAGCATCGATGCCCACATCGGAAACATCAGCGAGATATTGACAAAGAAACTTACAATCGTGGCTTTGATAAGCCCTACAGCACCCTTTCTTGAAAGGGCAAATACATTCATTATCTTCTCTATCATTTCAGCCTCCATTCGGTCGAGGCCATGTAAGACGAATACATCTTTTCAAAAAGCCCATGACGCTTCATCAAAAAGTCAAAGTCTCCGCTCTCAACAAGTCTTCCTTCATCGATTACGATGATGTTATCTGCATCAGTGATGGAGGAAAGGCGATGTGCAATCATAAGTACAGTGCGCCCTTTCGTAAGTTCTCTGATTGCTTTTTGTATCAAGCTCTCGTTCTCTGCATCTGCAAATGCCGTCGCTTCATCGAGAATGACAATCGGTGAATTTTTCAAGATAGCACGCGCGATAGCAATGCGCTGTTTCTCACCTCCGGAAAGGTAGGTACCCTCTGTGCCATAGACGGTATCTATACCATTTGGAAGCCGCGCTATGATGTCATCACACTGCGCCTTGCTTAACGCAGATAGAATCTCCTGCCGCGTCGCTCCTTCGCGTCCCATGCTGACATTCTCCGCAATCGTACCTTTCAAGAGCATCGGATCCTGGAATACCGTTGAAATATTGTCCATAACGGAAGAAAGCTTGAGTGTCTTTATCTCCTTTCCGCCTATTTTGATTGAACCTTCATCAGCGTCATAGAAGCGTGCGGCAAGAGAGGCAATTGTCGATTTTCCTCCGCCGGATGGCCCAACAAGTGCTGTAAGCGTTCCCTCCTTGAGCGTGAGGCTTACAGAATCCACCGCTTTTTTATCGCGCCCGGGATACGTGAACGAGACATTCTCGAAGGTTATATCAAAGGAGGAAATTGCAGAATCATAACCATCGTTCATCTCCTTTAAGCTCATGATTTCCTCAAGGGAGGACATTGCAGTCTGTACCTGCATGATGGCCTCAGAGGAATAGACAAGCTTATTGAGAAAGCTACCGCACGCAGGCGCGAAGAGCGAATAGAAGATGAAATTGATAAGAACACCCATAACGTTTCCACGTGAAGCAAGAATGAGTGCCACGGGTATTAACAAGAAGAATGTTCCATTGATTATCGTTAAGAATGCCGTCTGTCCCTTTCTACAGGAAAGTGCGTAAGCAAGCGCGGCATCGCCATTGTCCTTGATTGTCTTATGAAAGGCCTTGAACGACCAGACTGTTTGGTTGAATGTCTTTACGACAGGTATGCCTCTTACATACTCAACCGCTTCTGTCGACATCTTCTCCAATTCCTTCTGATAGCGTATATAGAAGCCAGCATTCTTTCCGCCCATCATGCTGAACATGGCGACAATGGATAACGCCATTGTAATAAGGCAGCACAGCCCCATTGCCGGAGAGAAGAGCAAGAGCAGCACAACTGCAACAATTGGCGAGATAATAGCAGCGGCTGCATCCGGAAGCTTATGTGCAAGGATATCCTCGCTCATGCCGCTGTTGTAGTCGATGATCTTTCTTATCCTGCCGGTCTGGTTCGCATTGAAAAAGCCCATTGGGAGCTTTCTCACATGATCGAGCGTCTTTATGCGTATATTCCCTGCAATATTGAACGCCGCAATATGGGTAAGCATCAGGGCGATGATATAAACGAGAATGTTCAGAAGCGCTGAAAATAGCGCCCAATAGCCCCAACGAGCGCCGTAACCGCCAGTGATTGTCTCTTCAATCGCTTTGTAGATGAAGATATAAGGCATAATGCCAAGAACTGCCGCCACAACTGAGAGTATGCATCCTGTGAACGTCAGATACTTCCACTTCCCTGCATATGAAAATAGCGCAGAGAACGCATTGGATAGTTTCATACAGCCTCCACGGGTTAGCAAAAGCTAACTAGCAAGGCAATCATATACTCTCCCTTTTCCAAAGGCAATAACTCTGAGAACGAAAATTTCGCAAAATCGACTCGTCTATTCTTCCATCATGAACGCATGATCGTCCTCTTGATATCTTCTGCAAGATGCTCCGCCCATGCTTCTGTGTAGAACGCATAATAGTTACGAGAGGATAATGAAGTATAGCTATGAAGCGTTGCCCATATAAAAGAAGGAAGCCCTATGACCAATAGATACAAAGGCCCTAGCATCTGGCTCTGCTTTCGATGTCCGAGTTCATGGAAAAGCACACGCTCATCGCTGACTATGATATAAAAACCAAGGCTTATGCTTCCCTTCCTCTTCCATTTATAATAGACCACGCCTCTACACGCTCTCTTTTCACATCCTCGAGAGAGCAGGAAGCCCAATATATTCTGCGGAAGCTGCCATAAATAAAGCAGGAATCTCATCGCCTTTCATTATAATGGCTATTGGCATTCTGTGAAGTTTTACGTATTCTGTGTCAATGACAAAGGCGTCGGCAAGGGTTTCCCTTGTTGGCGCTTTTTCACTTTTTGGAGGAAATATGTGTACAGTTTTCGCCTCAAGCGGCCGCGTTGACGTGAGAGCAGCGCTCTCTAGAACCACGATGAGAGGGCCGGATGATGAGAGGATAATGGAGTTCCCAGACGGAAGCATCCTCGCATTCCAGCGCCTTGCTATCATGGGGCTTAATCCAAATGGGATGCAGCCCTTCTCTTTAAATGGTAATAACGTGGTATGCAATGGCGAAATCTATGGTTTTAGGACTATCAGGGCAATGCTGGAACGTAAGGGCTACACCTTTGCATCAGAGTCCGACTGTGAGACGATCCTACCGCTTTATGAGGTCTATGGCGTCGATATGTTCCGCCGCCTCGATTCAGAGTTTGCGATGATCATCCGTGATGGAAAGACCGGAGAGCTTATCGCAGCACGCGATCCTGTTGGAATAAGACCGCTCTTTTATGGCTATGGCAAGGATGGCAAGATCATATTCGCCAGTGAAGCAAGGATGCTTATCGGGCTGACTGAGACAATCACACCATTTCCACCGGGATGCTACTGGAAGGATGGTGAGTTCCATCGCTATAGAGATATTGCAGCTGTTGACGGCAGTTATATCAAAGATAGCCTCGATAACGTTACGAAGAATATAAGGATTCTCCTGACAAATGCTGTTGAAAAGCGTCTTGATGCTGACGCACCGCTCGGTTTTCTTCTCTCCGGAGGTCTCGACAGCTCTCTTGTCTGCGCTATTGCAAGCCGTATCCTCAAACGCCCGATAAGAACCTTTGCTATCGGCATGAGGAAGGATGCTATCGACTTGAAATATGCAAAGGAAACCGCTGACTATCTCAAAGCAGACCACACCGAAGTCTATATGACCACAGAAGAAGTCCTCGATACTCTTGAAGAAGTAATAACAGTACTCGGAACTTGGGATATAACGACTATCAGGGCGAGTATGGGTATGTATCTTGTTTGCAAGGCAATCCATAAAGATACCGATGTAAGGGTGCTCCTTACAGGCGAGGTTTCCGATGAAATCTTCGGTTATAAGTACACGGACTATGCCCCTAATGCAGAGGAATTTCAGAAGGAAAGCCAGAAGCGCATAAGGGAAATCTATGCATATGACGTACTTCGCGCTGACAGATGCATCGCAGATAACAGCATCGAAGCACGTGTTCCCTTTGGAGATCTGGATTTCCTTTCCTATGTAATGGCAGTAGATCCTGAGATGAAGATGAATAAGTACGGCAAAGGCAAGTACCTTCTGAGAAAAGCTTTCGAGGATGGCGACTGGCTTCCGCACAACATTCTTTGGAGAGAAAAGGCTGCATTCAGCGATGCAGTCGGCCACTCCATGGTCGATGACTTAAAAGCATTTGCTGAGAAGAAGTACAGTGGCATGGATCTTGAAAAGGAGTATGCAAAGTATCCAGAAAAAGGCCGTCCTTTCACACCCGAGTCCCTTCTCTACCGTGAGATCTTTGAGAAGCACTATCCTGGACAGGCTGCAATGATTCCAAACTTCTGGATGCCAAACAGCTCTTGGGAAGGATGCGCTGTAAAAGACCCATCGGCAAGAGCTCTTGCAAACTATGGTGAAAGCGGTAACTAAGTGAAATGTATCAGCGGCTCAGGAAATCAATAATATTCCAAGCCGCTGAGCTTTTTTCCTTATAAAATTCGGTATATCCGCATCGAGTGCAGGTAATAGCAGTAAA
>CAZURL010000064.1:0-11752 GCA_964623005.1 uncultured Spirochaetaceae bacterium | reverse complement strand
ATCTTATAAGGAGTGCATAGTGCTCAATCTGATGGATTGGTTGCTTTCCGCTTCTGCATATAAGAAGATTGTTTTTCAATCCTTCAAAGGTATCACTTCCTGTTGTCTTGCAAAGAGGCAGTTTGCACATTAATCAGATTTGAGTTTTGCAATTTCTTCAAAGAAAGCAGAATCGAAGACTTGCTGCCTTGGGGTGATTCGGCGGATGCTGTCTTCCATAAATAATTTTTGCAACAATCTCTCGGTTGGAATTTATATGCTGATTTTATGTTTTAACTTCGGAAACATGGAACTCGAACGCAAGAACTTTTATGTACACTCCTATTGCTATATTTGCTTACGGCCGGGGATTCCGGCCGTAAGAAGAATTAAAATATGTGGTCTTTAACAGTCCATCCGGGAACTACCTTCTGCATCTCAATCTCATCATTGCGCTCAGTGTAGCCGCATTTCAGATAGTTCTGATGCAGGCGCTCAAGGGCATCGTAATCAAGTTCGACGCCAAGGCCCGGTTCATTTGAAACCGATAGCCCTCCATCGTTGAACTTAATTCTTCCCCCTTTTATCACATCCTCTTTCTGCCAAGGGTAGTGGGTATCCATTGCAAAAGATATTTCTGGGCACGCTACTCCTACATGGGCCATGGCCATTAAAGAAATACCAAGATGGCTGTTCGAGTGCATACTAAGTTTACGGTTAAATACCGAGCAAATTTTACCAAGCTGCATCGTTGCCTCTATTCCTCCCCAGTAATGGGGATCTGCGAGGATTATGTCCTCACTGCCGAGCTTTATGGCAGATGGTAGCTCAGAAAAACTAGTCGTACACATGTTCGTCGCGCGAGGAATCGGAACCTCCTTTCCGAGCTTAGCCATATTCTCCTGCCCCTTACACGGATCTTCGTAGTACTCAAGGTACGGCTGGAGTATTTTCCCGTACTTTATGCTCGTTTCAAGCGTCCAGCATGCATTAGGGTCTATTCTTATAGGGACATTCTTGCCAAAAGCCTTAGAGAGTGCGATTACGGTATCACTCTCTACTTCTGGTTCAAAAACTCCACCTTTCAATTTCAGACTCTTAAAGCCGAACTCGGCGCACATCGCTTCTGCTTCCTCTACGATCTCATCGGGGGTCAGGAACTCTCCTTCCTTGAAGCGATGCCATCCAGTTGCGTCATCATCGTGACCAAAGCCGAACTCACCACCTGCACCCTCATACTTATAGAAAAGGTACGCGGAAAAATCTATGCGATCCCTAACGCGGCCTCCGATGAGATCACAGAGCGGTTTCCCGATAGATTTACCGCAGAGATCCAGAAGTGCAATATTGAGTGCGGAGTAGATCCTGTTTGCAACGCTTTTCTTCGCATATCCAACGTTTAGTGAATCCTTTACATTTTCAAAGCCTTTTTCTATTCGTTCCTTTATCCTGTTTCTCTCAAAAGGATCCATCCCGATTATGAAATCCCTTGCACTCTCGAGGCTTTTTAAGGCTGCAGATCCTCCTGCTATTTCCCCAATCCCTGTGATGTTCTCATCACTTTTAACTTCGATTATGATCCTTAGGGCATATGGGGCATGGAGACCTGCCGCATTGAGAAGTGGGGGGTCTGCAAATGCAATAGGTGTTACGACCAAATCTGTAATTTTCATTTTTATTACCTCCATTAACTCTTAACGCCGCCAGATGCAAGTCCTCCAACTAGATATTTCTGTAGGAAGAGGAATACGATGACCACTGGAAGCGCGCTTAAGACAGCTGCTGCCATAACCCCGTTCCAAGGTGTCATATCACCTGAGAGGAGGGAATTGAAGCCGACCGAGACGAGCTTCTTCGATTCATTAGTGATGAATGCAAGAGGATAGATAACATTTGACCATCCGAGGACGAAGGTGTATGTTACCGTTGCAACTACCCCTGGGAGAGCAAGAGGCATCATGATGCGCCTTATTGCCCCGATCCTCGTACATCCATCCACCATCCCAGCCTCTTCGAGTTCCTTAGGTAGACTTTGGAAATAGGATCTCATCATCCATACTGAGTACGGGACGCTGAATGTACAGTACACTAATATCAGTGACCAGAGACTGTTATAGAGCCCTAGTTTTATGACAAGTGTCAGCAGTGGGGTCGTCAATACCATCTGAGGGAACATGTAGACATAGAGTATCCCCTGTGCGATTCCGCTTCTGTGCTTATACCTAAAGCGTGCAAGTGAGTAGCCAGCAAGTGTTGCGAGTACAATTGAAATAAGTGAACTCGTCAAAACGACTATGAAGGAGTTCATGATATATGCCTTGAATTGGAGGCTACGTGCAAAACCGGTGCCGGACCAGACTTGGATATATGCAGACGGGTCAAACTCAGTTATTGCAAGTGAGACATCCCGTGTCATAATCTGATCGACGTCCGTAAATGAGCATTTGATCATCCAGTAAATAGGGAAATCAAGGATACAGATTATCAAAATAAGAAAAAAGTAGAAAATCACGGTATTTATCTTTTTTCTTTTCTTCATTCCGATTGACATCATATCTCCTCCTTCTGTCTGCGCTGATATATGTACAGGAACACTGCGAGGAATATGAGGATGATCACGCTCATCGCAGCTCCAAGGTCATAGCGCATGTTGATGAATGAGAACTCATACGCAAGGGTATTCATCGTGTGGGTGTTGCTGCCTCCTCTCGTCATGAGCCATATCACGTTGAATGAGTTGAATGTCCAGATGATTGAAAGAAGTATCGTCATTGAGAGTACGTTTGCAAGGGATGGTATGGTGATTTTAAAGAACGTCATAAACGTCCCAGCTCCCTCTACTTTAGCTGCCTCATACATCTCAGTCGGGATTGACTGAAGCCCTGCAAGAATCATCATCATCATTTGAGGATAGCCCATCCAGATACCCACTATGAGCACACAGATAAGTGCGGTTCCACGTTGTCCGAGGAAGTTGACGTACGTATCGATAATTCCCAGACGCATTAGGATTACGTTGATTATACCGTACATTCCGTTGAACATCCAGTTCCATGAAGTGACGCTTGCCGTTACAGGGATGACCCATGGAAGCATCAGGAGGATACGCGCAAGAGATCGTCCAACGAACTTCCTATTCATCATGAGAGCAAGCCCCATACCTATGAGGGTCTTGAAGCATGCACCTACAATGGCATAGATGAATGTATTCATGATTGAACGGAAGAACCGCTCATCCGAGAGCACCCTCTTATAATTGGTAAGGCCGATGAAACCCCTGTTCATATCCGTAGGTCTCCAGCGATGGAAACTCATTACGATCGAATATATCACTGGATAGGCTATGATCACTATGAGAACGGCAATCGTCGGAAGAAGAAAGTATATTCCTATCCTGTTGTCCCTTTTTTCAAGAGAAGGATAGCGTATACTTTCTCTTCGGTTTTTCAAGATATTCGAAACTGACATTGATTTCCTCCAGATAATAAACTATGCCGGAAGATTCCGGCATAGAGCATTTGTTGAAAGAATTATTAGTCGAAGAGGCGCTCGGTCGCGGTGCTTACCATGTAGTCTATGAGCTGCTCAACATCATAACCGTCTATTGCGATATGAGAGAGAATGTCATCATAGAAGAATGAGGAGAAAAGCTGTGAAAGGCGTGCATCCGGCTCCCCTGGATATGAGGTGGAAATGTATGAATCTCCTCCATTAATGAGTACTTTCTCATTATCTGAGAGATTATCGAACATCGGGTCTGAAATGATGTCCGCCTTGAGCGGTGCATAATAGGAAAATCCCATAGTTTCGAACATCTTGAGCTGGGTATCGTTTCTGAGAAGGAATTTTGCGAACTCCTGAGACTCTTCCACCTTGCTCGTATTAAAAATCGTAATTGACTCAGGAGATCCACTCATGAATGCTCCCGCAGGTCCAGCAGGCATAGGAATGATTATGAGATCCTCGGGTCTGCATCCTGTCGTCTCATCAAGGCGTGCCATGATTGAGTTGGAGTTGATAACCATTCCGATATCTCCGCTGATGAAGAACTGGTTGTTGCTGTTCCCATCCCATGTAGTAGCTGCCGGGGGAACTGCTCCGCTCTCCCAAACCCTGATCAGATAATCAAGAGCTGCCCTCGTCTCTGCAGAATCAATTGCAATGTTCCCATCATCATCTAGGATTCTAGCTCCATATGCGGCAAGAATGGTGAAAACATAACTTGCACTATCACCGAAAGCCATTCTGGAATGTCCGAAACCTAGCCCATACTTGCCGTTAGCAGCGTCCGTGATGGCAATTCCAGCCTCCAGAAGATCCTCATATGTTTGAAGATCTTCAATATAGAGACGTCCGTTCTCATCTTCCTTGAGTGTCAAATCATATCCTGCCGCCTCAAGCCAGTCACGGCGACCATGGAGTCCACCCGGCCTAATGAGGAAAGGAGCCTCATAGAGAACACCATCGATAGAGAACATCTTAAGAACGCTTTCTCCGAACTGATCTGTGCCAACCTCCTCGATGAGGTCATTCATGGGGACAACCATCCCAGTCTGAGAAAACTCAATTCCAGGGGATGAGTTCCATATAATCACATCAGGATAGATTCCGGCAGAGACGCTTGTTACTAGGCGCGAATGAAAATCATTCGTTGGAGAAAGGATATAATTCACATGGATTCCCGTCTCCTCTTCAAAATCGATGGCGGCCTGTTCGAAAGCGACCATGATATTTTCATCAGGATTCGTGATTCTCCAGACATCAATTGACCTAGTAGATGAATCACTTGAGCCCCCTGCGAAAATCATTGTTACCGACAGTGTCAATACAATTATTAGGAAAGATGTGTTTCTGATCTGCATTCTAACCTCCTTGATTTGCAATCAGTTACATATACGACAATGCACGGCAGAGAGTGCAGTCATTGCCCGTTAAAGCCCCTAGGCTTAAGGCGGAAAATATCTTCGAGCTACCTTCTAACTGACTCGAAAATTCTTCCTTCTTCCCTCCATATGACCTTTCAGATACAAATGGGAGGGAAAAAGCGCTATACCTCTGCTTTGATAAAAAAACTATCTACCGATTCCAACGTTATAATGCATTTGCGGATTTGTCAAATTCAATTTAAAAAAACATAATATACAGTGCATGTACTATAATAATTTTTGATATTTGTTCTTTGTTGCATAAAAGCTTTATCTTCTGTATTGAAGAAAAACGGAACTTTAGAGTGCCAGATTTGCACATTTAATCAGATTTGAGTTTTGCAATTTCTTCAAAGAAATCATAAAAGCCTTGCGCTTCACAATGATTGGTGTTTATGTATACCATTTCTATATCTCTTTTGATTTACTTTGTTGATAAAAGAGGAAATGGATGGGAAGGCAAGGCTTAATTGCAGTGATTCAGCGTTTGAAACAGGGACGAATGACAGTATTCTTCCCCTTAAAGAATATTGCTTAATATGGTCAAGGATCCGGAATTTCATATCAGGCTGACTGATCTTGATAGTGCGCTCTTGGAATCCAATCCAGATTTCAGGATGGATATTCTGAGGGTTGTCATGACCTTTAAGTTGCTTTCCGATCAGCAGCTGGAGGATATGAGAGAGTATGCGGATGCCGATTCAGGAAAGATAGAGAGATGGCTTATTGTGCCATCGACCATGCCGCTTTCTGTACTGGGCGTAACAATCGATAAAGCTTTCGGATTGATTCCCTCTCTCCAATCTTCGTTCTTTTCTCTTCCGGATGACAGATTCAAGTTCTACGTTCCAGATTTCAGAACCTTTCTTGATGATTGCGGAGCATTATTCTTCAACCCGATTGATGATGACTATACGATGGGAGTTTCATATGCATCATCTCTTTCTCAGAATGAAATCATGGAATACCCGTATCACCTTGAACATATCTCTTATAAAGAAGCGCAAGAGAGTCTTTCTGATATAAGAATGCTTCTTGATTCGACAGCGTTCAGCAATGATGGTCGCCGTCTTGGAGACCTTCCTGTCACGGCAGATCTCATTGAAAAACTGACGCATAAGATTGCAAGACCGCTTGTTACAGATTTATCGCTTTTTATTCCTTATCCATATGTTCTTGGTCGCGAGGGATCTCCTTCTGCTCCTGTAGAGCAGGTTAGGAAAATAATCAGGAAAACGGGTTTCCGGTGCATTGAGAGAAAACGCAATGTTAAGGCTTTAAGTCATGAATTGATTTATACCAAGCTTCCTATCGAGGGCGATGAGAAAGGTTTTGAGTTTACGATAACAAGGCCTCGAGATGCGCGAGAGATCTTCGAGGATGGCTATAATGATATCAAGGGGTATCTGGATTCGATACGATATGTCTCATGCAACAGAGCGCCAGATTGCATAGCCAAGATGGGATATGATATATTTGGCGAGACGGAAGAGGAATATCATTCCTTTATCATGCGTATTCACAGTTCCGAAGCTGTTATATATAGACAGTTGGGGGCAGAAGCTGGATGGCGTGAACCTTATATGGATAAGCGTAGAGTCCTCAGATAATTGTATAATTCCGATGTTTTGCAGTGAAACAAAGTTTCAAAAAGTCTGAAAGTTCCATTTGAAAGTACTTTTCATTCTATATTAATTTCGATATATTCAAATCAGAAAGTGGAAGCAATAGCACTTCCATTCTAACCTCCTTTTGTTCCCCACTGAACCGTTTACCTCCTTTTTCGGTTGTGGGGTTTTTTGTTGCCCCTGTTTTCGATATGATTTTATTCGATTATTTCTAGTGTTTCCCTCATATTTGCTAATTATTTCAAATTACATTTGACAAAAAGAAATAAAAAATTACGATATTATAATAAAGATTGAATTTTTTTCGAGGTAATATGGATAAGAGTTTTTTTCATGGCATAATACCGCCTCTTGTAACACCGATTGATAATGATGAGAGAGTGGATGAAAAGAAGCTTAGAAAGCACGTTGATTTCGTGATTGATGGTGGTGTAAGCGGCATACTTGCATTCGGCTCAAATGGTGAGTTCTACATGCAGAGCGAGGAAGAGCAACGTGAGATTCTTTCCATCATCATCGATGAGGTTGCTGATCGTGTTCCGGTTTATATGGGTGTCGGCGCCATAAGAACAAAGGAATGCATTAAGCTTGCTCAGATGGGTAGGGATATGGGAGCTGTTGGAGTCTCTGTTCTACAGCCTATGTTCATCAAACCGAGCGAGGATGAACTTTATTGCCATTTTTCTGCGATTGCAGATGCGATAAGCGATACACCGATGCTTCTTTATAATAATCCAGGGCGCACTGGATATGGTATTCCACAGAGCGTTGTGGAGCGGCTTGCTCATGAGAAGAGTAATATCATAGGAATGAAGGATAGCTCTGGGGATATCACACAGACAGAGGAGTTCATCAGACGTAATAGAGACGTTGGTTTCAGTGTGATGTGCGGCAAAGATACCATGATCTATGCTGGTCTTTGTGTTGGTGCAGTCGGAGCTGTCTGCTGTACTGCGAACTTCCTTCCAAAGCTCGTCTGTTCAATTTATGAAAAGTTCAAGGCTGGGGATCTTGAAGGCTCGAAGGAGGCGCAGTTTGTCCTCAATCCGATAAGACTTGAGATGGATAAGTCCTCATTCCCTGTTGCCACGAAAGATTATGGTAACGTGCTAGGCCTTGAGCTTGGCGCACCATATTTGCCGACGAAGCATCTTACGGAAGTTCAGCTTGAAGGACTTTGTCGAGTACTTAGAGAATACGGATATTTGGATTAAGGAGGAGTGAGATATGAGAATAGGATTTATCGGACTTGGTATAATGGGAAAACCGATGGCAAAGAATCTTCTGAAAGCAGGCCATGAGGTTGTCGTCAGAGATCTCAATCAGGCAGCAGTGGATGAGCTTGTCGCGGCAGGTGCAGAGGCTGCAGCGTCTGGATGCGAGATGGCAAAGAGCTGCGATCAGATAATAACAATGGTTCCGAACAGCCCTCAGGTAAGGGATGCTGTCCTTGGAGATGGCGGTGTAATCGAAGGTGCAAAGCCAGGTTTCACGCTTATCGATATGTCTTCGATTGATCCAGTTGAATCCAAGAAGATCGGTGCAGAGCTTGCCGCAAAAGGTTGTGATATGCTGGATGCTCCTGTCTCCGGCGGTGAACCAAAGGCAATAGACGGAACGCTTTCTGTAATGGTTGGCGGAAAGAAAGAGACCTTTGACAAATTCCTTCCTGTTCTCAGTGCAATGGCTGCCTCTGTTACATATGTAGGTGAGTTAGGCGCTGGGAATATCGCAAAGCTAGCAAACCAGATTGTTGTTGCCTGCAATATCGCAGCAGTGGCAGAGGCACTTTCCTTCAGTAAAAAAGTCGGGGCAGACCCTGAGCTTGTATACAAAGCAATCAGAGGTGGACTTGCAGGTTCTACAGTTATGGATGCAAAAGCTCCGATGATGATTGCAGGTGAGTACAAGCCTGGATTCAGGATCGAGCTTCATATAAAGGATCTGACGAATGCGCTTAATGCTGCACATGCAGTCAATGCACCTGTACCACTTACAGGCGAGGTTATGGAGATGATGCAGTCACTCAAGGCATTCGGTTACGAGAAGGAGGATCATAGCGCTCTTGCTCGCTTCTATGAGAGCATTGGAAGTGCTTCCATAAAAAAGGACTGATATGAGAGTCATAAGGATAAAGGAAGAGGATAATGTTGCGATTGCAGTCTTCGATATAAAGAAAGGAGATATAATCGATGACTTTGGCTTTTCTGTACATTCCGATGTGCCGCAAGGCCATAAGGTAGCGCTTCGCGATATCGCGAAAGGCGAAGAAATCGTGAGGTATGGCGTTGTTCTTGGCACTGCGATCAATGACATAAAGCAAGGTGATTGGATAAACGAGAAGATGCTCGCTCTTCCAACTCCGCCTCCGCTCTCCTCCCTCAGTCCTGGAATGAAAGGGGAAGTCTATAATGGTGTGCTTCCCCGCACTACATTCCTTGGCTATGACAATGGGGATGGAAGGTATGCAGGCACGAGGAATATACTCGCGCTTGCTACGACTGTGCAATGCACCGCAGGCGTTCTTCGCATTGCAGCAGAGCGCATACGCACAGAGCTTTTACCGAAATATCCGAATGTGGATGCAGTGAGTGCACTGATACATCCATATGGCTGTGGCGTTGCGATAAACGCAGATGATGCACATATTCCGATAACAAGTATCAAGAATCTGATCCATAATCCCAATTTTGGCGGAGAGCTGATGGTCGTTGGACTTGGATGTGAAAAGCTTACTTTTGATAAGATTCTTACTTCAGATGAAATAAACAACGATAATGTTTTGGTTCTACAGAAGTGCAATGGCTTCTCTGGTATGATTGCAGAGATTATGAAGATGGCCGAAAGGAAGCTCGAGATACTGAATAAGCGAGAGCGTAAGGAACTTCCTCTCGACAAGCTCATAATCGGTACACAGTGCGGTGGTTCCGATGCATTCAGCGGTATAAGCGCCAATCCTGTAATCGGTCGTGCTTTCGATATGCTTGCCGCAGGCGGTGCAACAGTAATGTTCTCCGAAGTGACAGAAGTACGTGATGGCGTTCATCTTATTGCAGAGCGGTGCAGTTCAGAGGAATCTGTAAATAAGCTGATAAAAGAGATTGGATGGTATGATGAATACCTTGCAAAAGGCGGTGCAGACAGAAGTGCAAATCCAACCCCGGGTAATAAGGCAGGGGGGCTGAGCAATATCATAGAGAAAGCGATGGGGTCGATTGCAAAAAGCGGATCATCTCCGATAAGAGAGGTCATTGGGCCAGGAGAGGTGCCGACACAGCATGGACTTGTATTTGCTGCAACTCCTGCTAGCGATATCGTATGCGGCCCAACGCAGCTTGCATCAGGCATCACGCTTCAAGTATTCAGTACAGGACGGGGTACGCCGTATTCGTTGAAGGAAGCGCCTGTTTTGAAGATATCGACTCACACAGAGTTATATGAAAGCTGGCCCGACCTCTTTGATATCGATGCTGGCGGCATCATAAGAGGTGAGAAGACGATTGATGACGTTGCTCGCGATTTGTTCCTGCTTATCCTTGATACTGCAAGCGGCAAGAAGAGTAAGGCTGAAGAACTTGGGTTGTACAATGACTTGATTATTGATAATCCAGCTCCTATAACATAATTTTAGGATAAGATATGGCAGAGAATGGAGACAAATACAGTATCAACGCGGTGAGTCGTAGCTTTAAGATCCTTGATTACCTAGGAGCTTCGTCTGGCGATGCTTCCATACAGGATGTAGCTTCTGAGCTTGGATGTAACAGTAATATGGCATTCAGGCTCCTTAGAAGTTTGGAAGACACCGGGTACATAACCAAAGATCCGAAAACAGGTTTGTATTCGCTTTCACTTAAAGTGCTGAAGCTTTCACGGAAAGCCCTTCAATCACTTGAGATAAGAAAGTACGCAATACCTTATCTGGAGCTTTTATGGAGCCAAGTTCCAAAAGCAAATGTGAATCTTGCTTTGCTTAATGGCGATGATGTACTCATGATTGATCGAATAGATGCTAATCAAGTGCCTCGTACTTACTTCACGCCCGGTAAGCTTGTCCCATTCCATTGTACAGGAGTTGGTAAGGTTCTCGTTTCTGATCTCTCTGATGATGATGTGCTTGCAATGATTGAAAGAGTAGGCGGCTTGAAGCCTTATACGCCAAATACCATCACTGATCCATCAGCGTTCTTGGAGGAGCTTGGAAAGGTTAGAAACGAAAATGTTGGAAGGGATAGAAATGAATATATCCCGAACGATAACTGTTCCGCTGTTCCAATCAGGGATGCTAGTGGACATATAGTAGGTGCTATATCTACAAGTGCACTTGAGTCAAGCATGAGTGCAGATGAAATAGAATGCACCATTCCAAAACTCCGTGAGACAGCTAGCAGAATAAGCGGAATGCTTGGGTATACGACAATCTAATAGAAAAGGGGACTAGCACTTGATTTGTCTATGTGCGGCGTCCCCACTATCTTATTTATAGGAAAATGAGCTGAAAATAGCCTT
This sequence comes from uncultured Spirochaetaceae bacterium, assembly GCA_964623005.1. Lineage (GTDB taxonomy): Bacteria > Spirochaetota > Spirochaetia > Sphaerochaetales > Sphaerochaetaceae > Ornithospirochaeta. The sequence goes on along the minus strand of CAZURL010000064.1, from coordinate 711 downwards.
TGCAGAGCTTTCTTTCCCGTTTGAAGTACCATACATCCCAATCATCACTCCTGTGAAACCTCCTTGCATTACCGAAAGTTTTGTTCCATCGATAGGTGCTTCTATTTGCGTAAAGAATGCATCTCCTTTGTTTTTGTACCATGCTTTGTAATCAAGGCCTTTACAGGTGAATTTCAGCGTTAATGAATCAGAGCATTCCGTCTCAAAAAGCAGATCTTCTCCATATGACAGTCTTAAAACCGGCTTATTATCCTTTTTTGAAAGAGCGAGTGTATAATGTCTTTCTTGATTCAATAGGAGACATATTCCAGCTTCTTCGTTATCTGATGATGGCGCAAAAGAAAGCGATGCTTCTGCTTCAAAGATTTTTTCTTTCTGTCTTACGCCGAGAATTGAACTCCACCATGAACCATCAGGAAGTTCGACAAGATTTGCATGCCCGATGCTGTTGAATTCACTGTCTCTTTTCATCATTCTGTGCGTAAGTACAGGATTTCTCGGATTAGATTCGTATGGCCCGAAAATCGATTCGCTTCTGAATACGCTTGTTGCATGGTTAAGAGAAGTTCATCTCTCTGTGATAACAAGATAAAAGTAGCCATCATCTTACAATGGCTGGCTTTGGTGCTTCGAGATTTAAGTTTAAAGGTAAGGGGGCTTTCCTTGGATTTGTGCTTGTAACGCAGATGTTCCCGTCTGTAATCATGCTCA
>CAZURL010000063.1:1289-11810 GCA_964623005.1 uncultured Spirochaetaceae bacterium | reverse complement strand
TTCTTATTACTACAGGCTTAGCCCAATGCCTTTATCAATGTATTCAAGCACATTAGCAGGAATTTCGATGTCATACGTATCCATCATCTCTATTATGTGTTCAGGGTTTTGCGAGGCTAATATAGCTATCGAAGGCGCTTTCTGCGATAATACGTATCCAAACATGAGTTCAGACGGAGTAAGATTAAATTCTTTGCATACTTCTCTAGCGCGGCTCAATCTTTCTTCGTTTTCTGCGTTAATATACCTTTTCTTCATGTCATCGCTTACTTTATCGGCTTCGTGCCCTAGCATCTTCTGGAATATCCCACGCATCAGTGGGGTATATGCCATGAAAGGAAAATTATTCTTCTCATACCATTCCTTTGAGGACGTCTGACCCAGAATTTCTATCGTTTTGTCCTGAAACATTTCTCTGGTGGCCTTATGCACCGAGAATTGCAACTGGGATATCGAGAAGCCTTCAAGTCCATGCGTTGATGCATATTTATTGGCTTCTTCTATCCGTTTATTAGACCAGTTCGATGCGCCTATAATTTGTGTCCATCCATTCTCAATGAACATGTTAAGCGTCTCTAGCATATCCCCAACTTCTCTATCTGGATCATCGCGGTGAAGAAAATATATGTCTGGAGGCGTTCCAAGATACTCCAAAGAAGCCTTCATATCTGATAAAAGCGAATCTCTATCCAATCTAGGCTGATCCCTGTGACCAATACGGGGGAAGCCTCCTTTCGTAGCTAGCACTATAGCATCACGTTTCTTTCCTTTTAACCATTTTCCAATTGTGATTTCAGTCAGTGATGGCCCATTATCATAACTTTGACCATAAACATGAGCTGTATCGATAAGGTTTCCACCTTTTTCTAGGAAAATATCGAGTTCTTCGAATGCTATCTCTTCTGGTATTTCCTTGCCGTACTTCCCCGTTCCAAGTGCAATTCTTGATACCTGCCCAATCTTCGGTAATTTTAAATATTTCATAGGTTAATAATATCACAGAATAGAAAATTGCCAGAGATTTTTCCCGTCTTTAGACTTTAGGCTTTAACGCAAGAATTCTTTAGAGCCATAGCAAAATCATGCATTTTGCAACTCCTAGATCTCCACCGATATCGCCATTGGAATTCAGTTACTATAAGATTTCCGGCTTGAAAATTTACCTTTTTGCCAAAAATTTTAAGCTGTTGGGAATGATGCAACGTTTTTTTCATCTATATGGTAGATTATTTATTATAGTATTTAATAGGAAACATGGTCTGTCCCTAGTATATTGAACATCCACGATACATCCAGTTTCGGCTTTTTCTTGATAAGGACTGGCTGTTTGTAAGCGATGATATACAAATTACTGTAAATTTAATGCATAAGTATGTATTAAATTCTGAAAGTTTCCTCTTTTCGTATAGAACAAGACTCACCATTGCGCTAGAATCCGAATAACCCAAAACATAGACAAAGGAGTTTGTGTTGACATGAGAAAAATTCTGTCACTTTCTATTGTTATGTTCTTAGCTTTCTCCGTTTTTGCAGGTGGAAGCGGAGAAAGTTCTGCTAATACTTCAACTTCAACAACAGCTACTGCTGGTGCGAAGATTGTCCGTGTGGCAGCAGCGAACCCACAGGTTGCCCTTGATCCCCAAAGGTATACTTACAGTATTGTCATGAAAATCACTGACAATATCACCGAGGCTCTTCTTTTGACAACAGAGGAAGGTATTGAGCCAGTTCTCCTTACAGGCATGCCTGAGATTTCTGAAGATCAGCTTACCTACAGCTTTGAACTTCTTCCTGATGTGAAGTTCCATAATGGCGATACACTCACTTCGGCGGATGTTAAGTTCTCTTTTGAAAGACTTATCAATACAGTGACAATGGCAAGCCTCCTTAAAGAAGTTGTTGGTTATGATGAGTTCGCAGGTGGATCAGCCGATGAGCTTGCTGGCTTCAATATCGTTGATGACACGCATTTCACAATTACTCTCAAGCAGCCATATGCTCCGTTCCTTTCGGTGCTCTCAACTTCTTATTGCGCAATCATTTCTCAGCGTGCAGCAGAGGAGTGCGCAGCATCAGGCGGCACATGGGGCATGACGACACTTGTTGGAACTGGCCCTTTCAAGCTTGATAGCTATACAACAGGCGTTGGCGTTGAGATTTCCAGATTCGATGATTATCATGGCGGCCCTTCAAAACTTGACGGCGTAAGCTATCGTTTCATCGATGATGTAAATACTCAGATTCTTGAGTATCAGGCAGGAAATGTAGACTATGCAGACGTAGATCCTTCTATCTATCCTGTATATTCCTCTAACCCTGTATTAGCGGCTCAGATGCATAGCTTCCAGCCAGTTGGATGCTATAGTATGTCTTACAACACAAGAACATATACTGATCCACGTGTAAGAGAGGCATTCACGCTTGCTATTGATCGCGCAGCTATCTGCGAGAGCATCCTGCATGGAACAGCAACTGTTCCTAATTCGTATATCCCTGCTGGAATTATCGGGCATGACGATTCTCTTCCTCTATTCGAGTATAATCCGGAAAGAGCAAAAGAACTTCTTGCTGAAGCAGGATATCCTAACGGAATTGATCTTCGTGTAACAGTCAATACGGCTTATCAGGGAAACGTTGCTATTGCTACAGCATTCCAGCAGCAGGCTAAGGCTGCAGGAATCAATGTTATCGTTGAGCAGGTGGATTCAGCTGCATGGTCAGACATGAGGCTCAACGGTGGCGTTGACTGCGGTATTGCAAACTGGTATGTCGATTACGCTGACCCAGAGAGCATGCTCTACACATGGACAAATACAGATTCAAGATCAAGCTTCTGGCACAATGCAGAGTTCGAGCAGCTTCTCAAGGATGGTATCGCAACCACTGATACAGAAGAGAGACAGGCAATTTATACGCGTGCTGAATACATTCTCACTAGAGAAGATTTTGCAGGCACTCCGCTCTATAACGAGACTAAGTTCTATCTTCTTAACCCAGCTATCAGCGGATTTGAGATTGATTCTACTTTCCGTATGTTCTGGAAGAACGCTGATATCGAGAGATAAAGAGTCCCGTATGGGAAATTATGAGGGGTCAAACGACCCCTCTTTCCCTGTTTTAGGAGGAAATCGCTATGGCTTCATATATAGCGAAAAGGCTAGTGCAGACAGTATTCGTATTGTTCGGTATAAGCCTTGTTACATTCATACTTCTTCAGGTTGTCCCAGGAGATCCTGTAGCACTGATGCTCGAAAGGAGAGCAGATCCTGAGACAATTGCGATAGTCCGCCATCAGCTTGGATTGGATAAACCTTATTATATTCAGTATCTGAATTTTGTTTGGAATGCTATACACCTTGATTTCGGTAATTCGTATTTTACCCATGAGGTTGTGACTGATGCGCTTCTCAGAAGCTTTCGTGTTACCGTCAAGCTTGCTTGTATGGCTTTTGTTTTTGCAGTTGTGATCGGTGTTCCCTGTGGAATACTTGCTGCTGCGAACAGAGGGAAAATCAGCGACACCATTGTTATGTTCTTGTCCATCATCGGGGTCTCGGCGCCAGCCTTCTGGGTCGCAATAATATTGCAGATAGTTTTTGGATTGAAATTGAATTGGTTTCCGATTTCCGGATTTTCTAGCGTCGCATCTTATGTTTTGCCAAGTATAGCGTTAGGCACAAGATATGCTGGGAATATAGCAAGAATCACACGTACCAGCATGCTTGAGGTTATGAATCAGGATTATATCCGCACAGCACGTTCAAAGGGGGTAAGGCGCAGCATAGTTATTCTGAAGCATGCGCTCAAGAATGCTCTTATTCCTATTGTTACGCTTGTCGGTACAGATTTTGGAAATATGCTTACAGGTTCGATGTTGATTGAGAAAGTATTCTCTATTCCAGGTATAGGAAAACTTGCCGTAGATGCGATGTCCAATCGTGATCTTCCGCTACTTGAAGGAACCGTTATATATATTGCGTTCGTATTCGTAATTGTAAACCTCATCGTAGATATCTCATATGCATTCCTGGATCCTAGGATCCGTATCGGTAAAGGAGCTGCCTAATGGTTAAACGCATAATAAGTTTCTTCACAAAGCAGAAGAAGTTTGAAGAGGATATCCTCAACGGTGAAATAGAATATTCGAGCTTTTATGTTGACAGCTTCCGAAGACTCAAGAAAAACAAGCGCGCAATGTTCTGTGCATTGGTTATCGTTCTTTTGATAATCATGGCAATATTTGCCAATGTAATAGCTCCATATGATCCGACGTATCAGGATTATAGCGCTGTCCTCGCAGCGCCTTCAAAAAATCATTTGCTTGGCACTGATGAATTTGGCCGCGATATCCTTTCCAGAATAATCTACGGTTCTCGTGTTTCTTTGAGCATTGGAATCATCGCACAGATTGTTGCATCGATTGTTGGTATTACGCTTGGTTCTCTCGCGGGTTATTACGGTGGTGTTATCGATAGCATCATCTCCCGTGTAATGGAAGTCTTCCAGGCTTTCCCTGATTTGATTTTCGCCATGGCTATAATGACATTCCTTGGAAAAGGCGTAGGAAATCTTTTTATAGCGCTTGGATTATTGACATGGGTACGGACTGCTAGAATGATCAGAGGTTCTGTAATTCAGCTGAAAGAGAAGGAATATATCGAGGCCAGCCGTGCAAGCGGCGCTGGAACGTATTGGATCATAATGAAAGATCTCATTCCAAACTGCCTTTCGACAATTATCGTTATGGTTACGCTTGGTATTCCTAATGCGATTATGTATGAAGCGTCTCTCAGCTTCCTTGGCATTGGAATACAGCCTCCGACGCCTTCTTGGGGAAATATGATCAGTGCTGCTCAGACGTTTATCAGCTATAGACCGCTCTTTAGCATCATGCCGGGTATCGCAATCATGATTACAGTCATCTCCTTCAATATCTTCGGCGATGGTCTTCGCGACGCGCTCGATCCGAAGTTAAGAGATTAGGAGCGTAGTATGGCAGAAACAATTCTGAGAATCAAAAATCTCAAAACATTCTTCCACACAGATGCCGGACTGGTGAAAGCCGTAAATGACGTTTCCTTTGATATAGAAAAAGGAAAAACCCTAGGAATAGTCGGTGAGTCCGGATGTGGAAAGTCTATGACATCTCTTTCAATAATGCAGCTTATCGATCCTCCTGGAAGAATAGAGGGGGGAACGATTGAATTTGAGGGAGAGAATCTTCTGGATAAATCCGAGGAAGAGATGCGTCACATAAGGGGCAAGAAACTTGCGATGATCTTTCAGGAGCCAATGACGTCCCTTAATCCTGTCTTTACGGTCGGAAAGCAGATAACCGAAGCGCTTCTTCTGCATGAGAATATTTCAAAGACGGAAGCTAAAGAACGCGCTATTGAGATGCTTAAGCTTGTAAGGATTCCTCTTCCTGAAAAACGTTTTGGCGAGTATCCTCACCAGCTTTCTGGCGGTATGAGACAGCGTGTCATGATTGCAATGGCGCTATGCTGTAAGCCCGACTTGCTTATCTGTGATGAGCCTACAACCGCGCTTGATGTGACAATACAGGCGCAGATTCTTGATCTTATCAATGAGCTAAAGGAGAAGACCGGCACATCTGTCATGATGATTACCCATGACCTTGGCGTTATCGCCGAAGTCGCTGATGACGTCATGGTGATGTATGCAGGAAAGGTCGTTGAGCACGCTACCTGCGATCAGATATTCGACAACCCGATGCATCCATATACCTTTGGCCTTATGAATTGCATTCCACGCTTAGACGGTGATGATTCGAAGAAACTTACAGTCATAAATGGTACAGTTCCCAGCTTTGATAACATGCCGGAGGGCTGTGCATTCTGTCCGCGTTGTCCTTATGCAAAAGAGGTCTGCAAGCATAAGATGCCGGATCTTTTTGATGTTGATGGCAGCAAGGTTCGTTGCTTCAAGTATTCACCTGAATGGAAGGAGGATGATGAATGAACGAGAATGCAAATGAAGTTCCTCTTCTCGAGGTAAGAAATCTCAGAAAGCTGTTTTCTGCGAAATCTTCTCCATTTTCTCGCAGTAAGGCATATATTAAAGCGGTTGATGATGTGTCATTCTCATTGATAAAAGGAGAGACGCTTGGAGTTGTTGGTGAGTCAGGCTGTGGAAAGTCCACCATGGGGCGCTCCGTACTGCGTTTGATTGAACCTACATCTGGAGAAATCATATACAAAGGAAAGGATTTCAGTAAGGCCAATGCAAAGGATGTGCGAAAGATGCGATCTGATATGCAGATTATCTTCCAGGATCCTTATGCTTCGCTCAATCCGCGTATGACAGTTGGCGAGGTTATTGCAGAACCGCTGAATATCCAGAAGAAATACAAGACAAAGGACGAGACTAGGAACAGAGTCATTGAAGTCATGGAAGTAGTCGGGTTGAATCCCAAATACTACAATCGCTATCCTCATGAGTTCTCAGGTGGTCAGAGACAGCGCATTGGAATTGCGCGTTCAATTGTGTTAAGCCCATCCCTTGTCGTCTGCGATGAGCCTGTATCAGCACTTGATGTTTCGATACAGTCGCAGGTTCTCAATCTTCTTCGTGAACTTCAGGAATCGATGGGAATGGCTTATATCTTTATTTCCCATAGCTTGAGTGTCATAAAGCATATATCTGATAGAGTGATGGTAATGTACCTTGGGCACGTCATGGAGATGGCTGATAAGACAGAACTCTTTTTAAATCCATCCCACCCCTATACCCAAGCGCTGCTTTCTGCTATCCCTATGCCTGATAGACACTCGAAACAGATGAAGAAGAGGATTATCCTTCAAGGTGATCTTCCAAGTCCAGCCGATCCACCATCGGGCTGTGTCTTCCACACAAGATGCTTTATGGCAAAAGACATCTGTGCGAAAGAAAAGCCAGAGCTGAAAGATATCGGCGGCGGCCATTTCTGTGCGTGTCATTTCTGTAGCGGCTGCGCTGCTAAGGAGGAAAGATGAAAATTGTTGATATCAAGGCACACAAGCTTGAAGTGCCATTGATGAATCCGTTGCATATCTCGCTTGGATTCGTTACTCATGCAATAAGCTGTCTTGTTGAAGTCATTACAGATGAAGGCATTGTTGGTTATGGAGAAGGTTCTCCGGGGCCTCTTATAACAGGCGAAAATCTTGCAGGTACCGTTGCTACGGTTGCTGTTTTACGCGATAAGCTTATCGGAACGGATCCAAGGGATATCGATAAGGTTGACGCAATCATGGCAAGGGCTGTTGCCTATGCAGGAACGGCTAAGGCTGCTATTGATATCGCCTGCTACGATATTCTTGGAAAAGCTGCAGGACTTCCTCTCTATAAGCTCCTTGGAGGATATTCTGCGGAGGTTGAGACTGATATGACAGTCGGAATCGATGAGCCTTCGGTAATGGCAGAGAAGGCAGGAGCGCATGCTAAGGCTGGCTTTAGGGTCATCAAGACAAAGGTCGGGACTGAATTTTCTGAGGATATAGCGCGCGTGAAAGCAATCAGGAAAGCTGTCGGCGATGATGTTAAGATTCGCCTTGATGCAAATCAGGCATGGCGCCCAAAAGAGGCAGTGGAACTCATAAAGAGATTGAATGAGTACAATATTGAACTTGTTGAACAGCCCGTTCCTCGCTGGGATTTCGAAGGCCTGAAATTCGTAACTGCGCATAGCGAAGTGCCTATCATGGCTGATGAAGGCTGCTGGGACAGCAAAGATGCGCTTCGTTTGGTATCTGAGCATGCCGTTGATTTTATCAATATCAAACTGATGAAGTGCGGCGGACTCAGAGAAGCACGCCGTATCGTAGATATCGCGGGAGCTGCCGGTGTTGAATGCATGGTAGGTTGTATGGCAGAGGAAAGCGGTATTGCAATCACAGCGTCTGCATCTCTGTATGCTGCTATGAAAAATGTGACAAGAGCTGATCTTGATTGCACGTTCTCTCTTAAAGAACTGCCGTTTGAAGGGGGCTTTACGGTTGAGGACACTTGTCATCTTGTACTCTCTGATAATCCCGGACTTGGAATTACAGGACTGAATAGGGAGATGTTGGAAGGATAGTATGACGGAGAGGGGAGAGAGAGAACTAGAGAGTCTTGTAGAAAACGTTATGCAGGATGGCAATGCTCGCGGTATTGCGCTCGGCATTGTCGAAAAGGATGGGACTCTCGTATATGAACGCTATTTTGGATATCGCGATGCGGAAAATAAGCTTCCGATCAATCGTGACACGATATTCGGATTAGCTTCAATCACGAAATCCTTTACTGCGCTCTCGATAATGCAGATGCAGAAAGATGGTATTCTTTCCGTTGATGATCCTGTATCGAAATACATCCCAGAGTTTAAGGATCCGCAACCGGAAAAGGTGAAGCTATGGCACCTGATGTGCCATAGCGGCGGCTTCTTTCCCCTCCCACGCATCGTCGTGGATAAGACAGCAGCGGAAATGGGCATAGAAGATAGCCTCGAGAACGGGCTTGACGTTCGCTCGGATTTTGCTGATGAAGGTGTTCTGAGAGTTGCAACTAGGCTTTCTTCACAGACAAGATTCACTGGGCGTCCAGGGGAACGGATGAGCTATTGCAATGATGGCTTTGGCCTTCTTTCTGATATCATCAGACGGTATTCAGGCTATGGTTCGTATGCAGAGTATGTAAAAGAGCGGATTCTTAATCCCCTTGGCATGACGAGGAGCAATATCGCTTTTCTCCGCAATTCCCTCGATGATAACGCCGCAGTGCTCTATTCGCTTGAAAATGGCGAGTGGAGAGCGGATAGGGATTATCAGAATGATGCCTTTGTGCTTCCTGGTGGCGGCGCGATGAAATCTACGCTTTCAGATATGCTTCGCTATGCCATGATGTATTTAAACGAGGGTGAGGGCATAATAGACCGTTATTCGATCCATGAAATGGAGAAGCCTCGGCAGATTGTGAAACCCGGACTCTTTTATGGGTATGGCCTCGAATCAAAGGCGCTTTCTGATATGACGATAATCGAGCATGGCGGCAGTCTTCCCGGTGTATCCTCGAATTTCTCCTATTCGCATGAAGCAGAGTGCGGTGTCATTGTGCTATGCAACACTATGGATGTAGCTGTCTCTGCAATTGCAGATGGTCTTATGCGTTTCTATCTCGATTTTCCGATTGTTCCGGAAAGACCGACGCATAGAGAAAAGAAGTGGAGTACTGAGGAGATTGAAGAGCTCGAAGGCTCGTATATATCAGGAGAAGGGGATAGTTTTATCCTCAAAAAGAGTGGCGATGGATTATCAATGACGTTCAATGGCAATCCTTTGGATCTTATTCCGCTATATCCATGGCAAGGTATGGTTAGAAAAAAGTATAGTGATGTGTACCTTACGGCAATCAGAGATGAAAATGGGAAGGTCTTTGCTGCAAGATATGGTACAAGAATCTTTCCCAAGGAATAAAGATGATAGATTTACACTCCGATACGATTTATAGACTTGTATATGCAGAAGAGGGGGAATCTCTTCTCCACAGTAAGTTGAGTATTACAAAGAAAGCGCTTGAGGATGGAAAGGTCGGCGCACAGTGCTTTGCTCTATATGTGCATGATGAGGGCTTGCCGCATTCGCCTTGGAAAGAACTTAATATCCTCCATGATAGATTTGTTAAAGAGATAACAGAAGCCAATATTCCGCAGATAAGGGATATCAATGAATATGATGGCTCTGTCAAAGCAATTCTCACTACGGAGGAAGGTTCTTCAATTGAAGGGGATGCCTCAAGACTTTCCATACTGAAAGAATGGGGGGTAATGAGCTTTGGCCTTACTTGGAACTTCGAAAATGAACTCGGCTATCCTAATTCAAAGGATAAGTCCATCATGGAAAAAGGTTTGAAAGAAAATGGGTTTGAAGCTGTAAGCGAATGTGAGCGCCTTGGCATTGCTGTTGATGTTTCTCATTTAAGCGATGGTGGATTCTGGGATGTGGTGAAAGCAACGCACGGCCCGTTTCTTGCGACACACTCCAATTCTCGGGCGATGACAGATGTATCACGCAATCTTACCGATGAAATGATACGTGCCCTTGCTGATAAAGGCGGAGTGATGGGGCTGACATTCCATCCATCATTTCTCCCTGCTACGCCAAATACCGCAGTCGATTTTTCAAAGGCCCCTAGCCGTATTAGCGACATGGTCAGGCACGTAGAGCATATATATCAAGTGGGTGGTGAGAACATACTTGCAATAGGGACGGATTTTGATGGCATATATGGTGACTTTGATATTCCAACCCCGGCCAGTATGCATTTGCTATTTGAAGCGTTAGCAAAGAGAGGGATGCCGTCTTCTGTGATAGACAAGCTTAAAAAAGACAATGCTATCAGAGTGTTCAGGGATATCGCAAAATAGGCTGCTTTGCCACCAAACGGAGGTTCCTGAATCAGGGCGATAGACTATTTATATTATCAGTTTTGAAACATCTTTCTGTATTTCATAGAAGAAATCCTAGTTGTTTATGTTTCTGA
>CAZURL010000063.1:0-1189 GCA_964623005.1 uncultured Spirochaetaceae bacterium | reverse complement strand
ATATGCATTCTGATTTCTGGATGTTATTATATCAGAGAGGTTTGTTGTGAAAGGTCTATGTATTTACGTAGATGGCGGTAAAGGCCATTATGTCCCTGCCAATGCGGTTAAAGAAGAACTCGAAGCAATGGATGTTGAGATGAGGATCGAGGAGTTCTTTGATTATCTTGATATCCGTTGGATGGGGAAACTCAATAAGTTCTTTTGGCGTTTCATGTTACGTGTGCCTAAGCTGGAACAGCATATCTCAAAGCACAATGACAGTGATTCAAATGGAATGGAGTATGCGATAAAGTTTGCAAATAAGCACTGTACGAGGATGCTTCTTGCTGATCTTGAGGAATATCGTCCTGATTTCATTTTTGCAACACATCCGTATGCCAGCACGATTATTTCGGAGATGTTCGATTATCTTGGTATAGATATTCCTGTTTATTACTACGCAACTGACGTATTCTCTGCTCCTGTAGCTTCTAAGTGCAGCAACCTCCACAAGTTTTATATCTCCACGGAAGAAGGACGCAAGAAAGTGATGGAGATGGGGCAGAGTGCGAATTCTATAGAGCTTGTCCCTTTTCCTCTCCAGCACTCTGTTTTGAATGTACGATCTTTGGATAAGAAGGAAGTGAGAAGGAAGCTTGGGCTTGATTCCGATTTGTTTACACTTCAGATCAACCTTGGCGGAGAAGGACTAGGGTCTCTTTATCTTCTTGAGTCTCTTATCAAGAATGATGTTCCTATGCAGATTGTCATACTTGGCGGTATGGATAAGCATATGACAAAGAAGTTGTCGGGAATCATATCAAGAGCATATGGCAACGTTCGAGTGTACAATAGAGGTTTTGTAAATAACGTCAGCGAATATCTTGCTGCTTCAGATATCGTTGCAGGAAGGGCAGGTATTAACACGATAGTTGAGGCTATATATGCACATCGGCCATTTTTGATCACAGAGCTTGTCTATACAGTTATTCCTTCTGCCGAATATATAGAAAAGTACAATGTCGGGTGGAACTGCTCGGATGAAAAGAAAAAGAGTGTTGAGATAGTCTTGGAATATGCAGCCGACAGATCAAAACTAGAATCTCTCGATACAAACTTCGATAAGATTCCTATTGAGTTCAGCGCGCATCGTCTTGCTGAGATGATAATGAATGATACTATAGAGTATTATCATCAGGTGCTTTAG
>CAZURL010000062.1:0-11821 GCA_964623005.1 uncultured Spirochaetaceae bacterium | reverse complement strand
TATCCTTGGAAGGACTTTCTTGAAGATCTCTGGGACGGAAGAATTATCTGAGATAGTGTGCTTAAAAAAAAACGGCCTAACCCCTCATGGAAGGGAATTAGGCCATCTATTGAAACGATTCTTAACGAATCGTAAGCTCTGTATCGAGATCGAAGAACTTTGCCTTCTCCATGTTAGCGATGAGAGCAACTTTCTCATCTGGCTCAGGAATAACAGTCGGATCAATCTTTCCGACAACCTTTGCCTTTGACGTCGATACATAAACCTGAGTCTCGGAACCAAGAGGTTCAACAACCGATACGTGACCGTTGATTGTCTTGCCATCCATTGGAGTATGAGAGTATTCAACATCCTCTGGGCGGATACCGAATGTGACTTCCTTGCCGATGTAAGGCTGGAGAATCTTTGCCTGCTGAGGTGTTACCTCCAAGCGGAATGTACCCTCATTAGCATATATCTTGTCTCCACTCTTCTCGATCTTCACTACGAGGAAGTTCATTGGAGGTGAGCCGATGAAGCCAGCAACGAACTTGTTATCAGGCTCGTTGTAGAGTTCCATTGGGCCTCCGATCTGCTGGATGACACCGAGCTTCATTACGACAATCTTGTCTGCCATCGTAAGCGCTTCTACCTGGTCATGCGTTACGTAGATCATCGTTGCCTTGAGCCTGTTGTGGAGACCGGAAATCTCTGCTCTCATCTGTACTCTGAGCTTAGCGTCGAGGTTCGAGAGCGGCTCGTCGAAGAGGAATACCTTCGGCTTTCTGACGATAGCGCGTCCTACTGCAACACGCTGTCTCTGTCCACCGGAGAGAGCCTTCGGCTTTCTATCAAGAAGGGATTCGATGTCGAGGATCTTTGCAGCTTCCTTAACGCGCTGGTCAATCTGATCCTTCGGGAACTTCCTGATCTTAAGTCCGAATGCCATGTTGTCATATACGGTCATATGAGGATAGAGGGCATAGTTCTGGAATACCATTGCAATATCCCTATCCTTAGGAGGAACGTCGTTCATCAGCTTTCCGTCGATGTACAGCTCACCTGAGGAAATATCCTCAAGGCCTGCAATCATACGAAGTGTGGTTGACTTACCACATCCGGAAGGGCCTACGAGAACAACGAACTCCTGATCTTCGATGTCAATGTTTACATTGTCAACAGCCTTAACGCCGCCATCGTAGATCTTGCAGATGTTCTTGAGTATTACTGCAGCCATTTATTGCTCCTTTGTTACGATGGTTTTATCGTAAAGCTTCAATTGCCTTGCCGTCAAAGAAAAATAATCGTTCAAATGCCAGTTTTTACGTAAAAAAGGGCGGAAAATCGGCTTTTGTTGACTAAATAAACAGTTTTAGTCAACATAGTTTATATGCCAAAGAAATATACAAAGATAGAGAAGGAAGAGATAAGGAAAGCCTTGATAAAAGAAGGCGGCGAATGTCTGCGCCTCTACGGAGTTAGACGGACGACAGTCGATGAGCTTGTGCGGCGCGTCGGTATCCCCAAGGGTACCTTCTATCTTTTTTATGAACATAAGGAAGCGCTTTTTCTGGATATGCTCAAACGCTTCAATGAAGAGCTTGAACCATTATATCTCGGAAGACTTCAGGAACTCGATGAAAACCATATTGTGACGAGCCTTACAGATATCTTCTTCACTATAATCTGGAAGTTCTATACGGAAGGACTCTTCCGTTTTCTTGATGGAAATGAACTGGATCTAGTTCTTAGGAAATATGGGGATGTAGAAAGAACGAACCTGATTGAAAGTCCTAAGCGATCAATCAGGCCTTTATTTTCTTATTTCTCAATTGAGGACGAGGAGGATATCAGGGCATTCACAGCAAGCTATGAAGCTTTGATATACCTCTTTCTTCACCACAGCAGGATAGAGAACTTCGAATCGACGCTACGCTTCCTCATTCGCGGACTTGTTCTTCAGCTGGTGGAGTGACTTTTTCCTCATCCCCCTTTGTTTCTTCATCCTTAGGAATCTGGCGCACGATTGCTTCCTCGATTCTTCTGTCCTCGATCTTTGTCACGTGGATATCGAGGCCATTTATCCTGCATTCAAGCTCCGTTCCGTCTTCCGGAATCTGCGAAAGCGTAGAAAGAACCATTCCAGCTATCGTATCGTAGTCCTCGTTCTCTTCAAGCTCTATTCCTGTTGCATCGGAGAAATCCGAGAGACTTATCGTTCCTGAAACCTTCCACGTACTGTCATCAAGCCTCAATATCTCAGCCTCTTCCTGCGGGTCGAATTCATCGTATATATTTCCGACGATTTCCTCCAGAAGATCCTCAAGCGTTATGATTCCAACGGTCTGCCCATATTCATCCACAACGATTGCGATATGTGTTTTCTTTGCTTGCATATTCGCAAAGAGCTTATCTGCATGGATGGACTCTGGAACCATATAAGCCGGCCTTAAAAGATCTTTTATCTTCTTATGCTCGCTCTCATTCCTATTGATAAGGAAGTCACGGGCATTGAGGATGCCAAGAATATCATTTATATCCTCTCCGTAGACGGGATAGCGCGAAAGGCCTGTCTCCTTGATTGTATCAAGAATCTCGTACTCGGGAGTATCGACTTGGAAAGATACGACATCCGGTTCACGCGTCATGACGGCGCTTACCGAGATATCATTGAACTCGAATACATTCTGTATCCATTCCTGCTCATCTTCCGCAATTGAGCCAGACTTTCCGCCTGCATCGACCATCAGCCTTATATCATCTTCCGTGACGTCTTCGTCATTGCCCTCGTCCTTGATACCAAAGACTCTGAGAATCAGCTTGGTAGATACGGAAAGCAGCCAGATTGCCGGTCTCATCACTTTCGAAAGGAAGATGATCACAGAGCAGGCGATTTTTGCAACAGCATAAGACTTCTCCTGCGCAATTCTCTTTGGCACAAGCTCGCCGAAGATCAGCGTGAAGAACGAAATTATAAGTGTCGTTATAATGACAGCTAGTGTTCCGAGCGTTGCATTGGAGAACGGCAGGAACTTCCTGAAGAATGGCACAAGATATCCCGAAATATTATCTGCGGCGAAAGCCGATCCAAGGAAACCTGCAAGCGTTATTCCAATCTGGATCGTAGAGAGGAATGCGGATTGATTCTCTGTCAGACGGAAGAGCTTATGTGCAGTGATATCGCCATCATCTGCCATCTTTTCAAGCTTCGTCCTGTTCAGAGAAATAACTGCAATTTCCGTAGCTGCGAAAAATGCATTCAGCACTATAAGTATTACCTGTAGTAGTATCTGTTGAAATATTGTCATCTTTTTCTCCTTAAATCGTATTTGTCAGACCTCTTCGTCAGAGGAGGAGAAAAAGCGTGCCGATCAAGCATAAATGCGGATCAGGCTCTGTTTCATCGTGGCGACATTTACTGCCAGGACCTTCGTCCATTTATCCTTCCTTTGCACTTAAGTGCGAATATAGATAAGTGTAAGCATACTTCCAGAAAGTGGTCAAGATTTCCTCTTTCGTCCCTCAAAAAGCACATAAACGATGGTATAGGCTGCCATAATGAACGAAACAGTAGGTGCGATCATACCCAGCATACCAAGGTCATCAGGGAATCTTCCGCTGAAGAAATGCACAAGAGGAATACGCAGTACAAGAGCCCCGAATGTGCAGCTGACCATCGTCCAGAATGTCTTTTGACGGCCATTGAGGTATCCATTAAGGATAAATACAAGCGTGACTGCTATATAATCATAACTGCAAGAACGGAAGTAAGGGATTCCGGTTTCTATCACCGCAGAATCCGAGGTGAATACGCCGATCATCGATTGCGGGGAGAGCTGTGCCCAGAGCCAGAATGCAAAGGCGACGACAAGGGCAAAGGCCAGAGACATCCATAGTGATTTACGCGCTCTTTCGAGTTTGCCGCGTCCCTGATTCTGCGCAGTTATAGCTGCAAGCGCATTTGCCAGCGATGTTGCGGTAAGCATGGCGAAGACGTCGTATTTCGCTCCGATTCCGACGATTGCCGCGCTATATACTCCGATACTGTTCATCACGGCGGTGATATAAAGAAATGAAATCCTTACTGCCAGCTCCTGAAAGGATATTGGTATACCGACTTTCGCCAGATGCAATGATATCCTTCCTGAAGGCTTGAAGGAGCGAAGGCGGAAATCAAATATGAAATTGCGCTTCTTGAGGTAGAAGATTGCGCATATCATGCTCACAGCCTGTGAAATGATAGTGGCAAGAGCCGTACCCGCAACGCCCATCGAGAATACAGCTACGAAGAGAAAATCGAGGATGATGTTGAGGATGCATGCAATGAGTATAAAGAGCATCGGACGCTTTGAATCACCATAGCCACGGAGTATTGCAGAGAGCGCGTTATAGCCGCAGATGAAGATACAGCCGGCTGCGCAGATCGAAACATACTCTACCGTCAGAGAAAAGGATTCCTGCGGCGTTCTTAGCGCATGGAGAATCGGCTCAAGGAAGACGAGGAGAAGGACTGTGATAAGTATTGCAACGAAGAAAAAGACTGTTAGCGTCGTTCCGATTGTCTTTTTGACGCTCTCTTCGTCCCTCTCTCCCATGAAGTTTCCGATCAGTATTGTGCTTCCGAGCGTCAGCCCTGATATCAAGCTGGAAACAATCTGCGTCACCTGCGTGCCGGTAGATACAGCGGCAACACTTTCAGCGCTACAGAATAAGCCAACAACGAAGAGGTCAACTGCGCCATAGAGCGATTGAAGTATATTGGCTGCAAGGAACGGCAGCGCAAAGACGACAAGCGTACGGGCTATCGAACCTTCTGTGAGATCGAGACCTTTCAGATTTTCTTCCATACAAACCTTCGATTTCTAAGAAAACAACCCTAGGAAGATATTGCCTAGGGTTAGAGCGACCGACGGGAATCGAACCCGCGTCTCGAGCTTGGGAAGCTCGGATAATAACCATTATATGACAGTCGCATTGACTGTAATCTACATTAAACCCTGCGATTAGGCAAGTGTGGCATAACATGCTATCATTCGATTATGGACGATAAGACAATAAGGATAATCACCACTGGAGGTACTTTTGACAAGGAATATGATGCAGTCAAAGGAGAGTTGACTTTTTCTGAGAGCCAGATTCCCCGGATCCTAAGTCAGTCCCGTGTAACGCTACCTATTCACCTTGATTCGCTTCTTGCTGTTGATAGCCTTTATATGACGGAAGAAGAGCGAAAGACAATTGTACAAAATGCACTTTCGTCGCATGAACGGATGGTTATTATCATCCATGGCACAGATACGATGGTGAAGACGGCAAGGCTCCTCAAATCCTCTCTCGGCGAGGATGATGGCCACGTTTTTATCTTCACAGGAGCGATGATTCCATACGCACTTGAAAACAGCGATGCCGTATTTAATCTCGGATGCGCAATCAGCGCGGTGCAGATGCTCTCTTCTGGTGTTTATATCACAATGGGCGGACGTATATATGATGCAGATGAAGTGAGGAAGAACAAGGAAAAAGGAATATTCGAAGATGAGAAATGACGAGAATCTCTTTGAAAAGCTTGTTGAACAGGAAAATCTTTTGCGCTTTAAGGATATTTCCATCGAGGCGTTGTCTGCTATAGGCGAGCGGATTGTAGAAATGCTGGAAAGCGAGAATAGCGCCGCATACATAAGGATATGCGTAAATGGCTTTGAGATCTTCTCCCGTGCTATGCCCGGTACGTCGGAGAATAACAGGCGATGGGCTATGCGTAAAGCAAATACCGCTGAGCTTTTCCAGAAGAGTTCTTTCCGGGTAGCGATTGAGAATGCAAGAAAAGGACGCAGTGTTGAAGATATTGGCCTTTCTGCTGAGGACTATGCTTTTGAAGGAGGCGCATTCCCGATCCTGCTCTCCTCCGGATTATGCATAGGCTCTATTGCCGTCTCCGGTCTTCCAAGTGAATGCGATCATCAGATGATATGCAGCGCAGTCGCTGAGTATCTTGATGCAGTTGCCCCTTCTATAAATGACTGAACGTTTTTACACAACTTATGACTCTCCATTAGGCCCTCTCCTCCTTGAGTGCGATGATGAAGGGCTTACTGGATTGTATTTCAAGGATGGTCGCTATTGTCCATCCGTTACTTCTCCTGAAAAAACTTGCTCGCTCCTTTTGGACACAAAACGTTGGCTTGATATCTACTTCTCCGGATGCAATCCTGGTTTCACTCCGCCTCTGCATATAATAGGGTCGGACTTCTACTCTGCTGTTTCACGTGCGATGCTCGCTATTCCCTATGGAGAACTCATAACCTATGGTGAAATCGCGGCAATTCTTTCAAAAGAGAAGAGCGCGCGTGCAGTCGGTGGCGCTGTCGGTCACAATAAGATCGCTATCATCGTTCCGTGCCATAGGGTCATAGGAGCAGGCTATCGTCTTGTCGGCTACGGTGGAGGCATGTGGCGCAAGATCAGACTTCTTGAACTTGAAGGTACTGATCTATCATTATATAAATAATAAGATTCCGGCTTTGGAACACCTTCTATATTATATTAAAATATCTTTCCTCTCCATCGCTCTGTGCTATCATATAGAGCCATGGGCAAGGGTGAGGTGACGATCAAGGATATTGCATTAAAGACCGGTTTTTCCAAGAGCACGGTTTCGAGAGTGCTTTGCTATGATGAGCATGTCAGCCCGGAGACACGGAGGAAAATACTTTCCTGTGTTGAAGAACTTAATTTCAAGCCGAATTACTTTGCTCAAGGATTGAAGACTAAATCGAGCAAGATGATTGCTTTTCTCGTTCCGAATATCGAGATAATGATTTACCCTGCAATTTTACAGGCAATGAGCGAGGAGACAAGGAATCGTGGTTATACGATCATTCTCTGCGATATCCAAGAAGATAAGAGCATCGCGTTAGATTATGTCCAGAAGCTGAAAGGAATGGTCGATGGTTTTATCTTCTCTACGGCTTTCTGCGACAAGGAGGATAACAAGGAAATATTTGGGGCGCTTGATTCAGGGATTCCTTCTGTAAATCTCTTAAGAACCGATGGTCTCTCCGCGCCATCCGTCTTTCTCGATAACGCAAAAGGTGCTTTTATCGGAGTCAGATATCTTTTAGAGAAAGGAAAGCGGCGAATAGCGTTCCTTCAAGGGCAGGAGTATCTGAAACTATATAAGGATAGATACGATGGTTATGTAGAGGCGTTGAGAAGTTATGGCATAGAGGTTGAGCCAAGCCTTGTCTGGCATGGATATAATGGCAGTGAGAAGATAGCTTTTGATGTTGTTTCCGAGAAGATAAAACGATACTCCGAGGTTGATGCGATCTTCTCTTCTAGCGATGATCTTGCCGTTGATGCGATATCTGCGCTGAAAGGAATGGGGATTTCCGTACCAGAGGACATCTCGGTCGTCGGTTATGATAATGTCCCTATCTCCGAGTATTTCAATCCTCGCTTGACAACGATAGGACAGCCTTATAAGGAGATGGGGAGGAAGGCTGTCGATGTTCTTATAAATATAATAGAAGGGAAGCTTCCTCTCTCTGCTGAAAGTTATATCTTTGATCCGATTTTCATTGAACGCGATACTGTACGATGATTTTCCTTGTCTTCTTCGTAGGATAGTGTAGAATCAGTATGGGAACGTTCCCTAGGGGATGCTATGAAACATGAGAAATTCCATTACAAGACAATGGATGATGTTATTGCTGAATGTAGAAAACTAGATATTGATCTGCCGTTTGCAGAGAATACAAGTGCGCTTACCCGTCCGCTTGCCGTTGACAATAGGATAATCCCAAATCGTATGGGTATTGCTCCGATGGAAGGTGCGGATTCTCATGCAGATGGTACGCCATCGGAATATACGGAGAAGAGATATTGCCGTTTTGCCGAGGGCGGTGCTGGGGTTATATGGTATGAGGCTATATCGATAGTAGAGGAAGGTCGTTCTTCTAAGACACAGCTTCTGATCACAAAGGATAATATCGATACATATAAGCGATTGAATGAGAAGGTGAAAGAATCAGGACTCAAGGCAAATGGATTCGAACCTTATCTTATAATGCAGTCAAATCATTCCGGGCGTTATTCAAACCCTGATAACAAACCTTCCCCTCTTATTGCACAGCGTAATAAATGGCTTGAGACATTCAGATGTGCAGATGATTCATGCATCGTAAGCGATGATTATCTTAAGTATATCGAAGAAAAGACAGGCGAGTCCGCGCTCCTTGCAAGAGAGGCAGGTTTCGATGCTGTTGATATAAAATCATGCCATGGTTATCTCTTTCAGGAAGTCATTGCCGCATATGAGAGGGGCGGCGAGTATGGCGGCTCATATGAGAACAGAACGAAGCTTCTGAAAAATTCGATCAGAGCTGCTAAGTGCTATGAGACCTCAAACTTCAAAGTAGTTTCCAGAATCGGTGTATATGATGGCTATCCTAAGGAGAGCAGAGGCTTTGGCCAGAGCGAGGATGGTTCTATTGACTTAACAGAGCCGAAGCGGCTGCTAAGAGAGCTTCATGAGGAACTAGGGCTGTCTTTTGTGGATATTACAATGGGAAATCCTTATGCCACTACGCATATAGTCCGTCCTTTTGATGTAGGGAAGTATGTTCCGGATGAGCATCCATTCGAAGGACTTTCAAGAATGATAAACGGTATCAGGGAAATGAAGGAAAGCTGTCCTGAAATGATAATCTATGGCTCTGCGCCTTCATATCTCAGACAATTTTCTGATCTCTATGCTGCTGGTGCGGTCGAGAAAGGATATTGTGATGGCATCCTCTTTGGGCGTATGGCGTTTGCAGATCAGGATTTTCCGAATGAGATTGTGAAGGATGGCAGGATAAATCCGCGTCGAGTGTGTATGACTTGCGGCAAGTGCGGCGATCTGATCAGAGCGCATAAGCCTACAGGCTGTGTTGTTCGCGATCCAGAGACGTTCCTTCCTTTCTTTAGGGAATTTGCTGAAGAGAAGAAGTCTCTTCCAAGTAATTTCAGAGGCTGATTATGAAAAAAGTTGCATTGATAACAGGTGCAAGCCGCGGTATAGGGTTTGCAATTGCACGGAGATTGGGCCTTGATGGCTTTGCTCTTGCGCTTGTCGCGACTGGGAGCAAGGAGAAGAATCAGGACTCTCTCGATATCCTCACATCCGACAAAACGGAATGGATATATATCCAAGGGGATATCAGCAAGCATGAAGATAGAATAAAGATTGTTGAGGAAGCACTCTCTCTGTATGGACGTATCGATGTACTTGTAAATAATGCTGGCGTCGCCCCTAAGGAGAGAAAGGATCTTCTGGAGATGAGCGAGGAAAGCTTTGATAGGGTCATCGGAATCAATACAAAAGGAAATATGTTCCTGACACAGCTTGTGGCAAAGGCGATGATCAAGCAGGAGGTTATTGGCAAAAAGCGCGGTACGATTATAAATATCTCATCCTGCTCTGCCGAGGTTTCCTCTATTTCAAGAGGTGAATACTGTATCTCCAAAGCGGGGGTCAGCATGCTGACTATGCTCTATGCGGATAGGCTTGCTTCGGAGGGGATTCTTGTCCATGAAATCAGGCCCGGTGTCATTGCGACGGATATGACGAGCACTGTGACAGAAAAATATGACAAGCTGATAGAAAACGGTAGCTTCCCAATAGCGCGCTGGGGCTATCCTGAGGATATCGCATCCGCTGTCTCTGCATTTGCTGATGACCATTTCCTATATACAACAGGAAACTATATCGATGTCGATGGTGGTTTCCACATAAAGAGGCTTTAATGAAGGAATACAGTATCCTTGGGATCAAGGCATTGGCATATGAGACTGTTGTGCTAGGCACAGGCGCTGCCGGCTATAATGCCGCTTGCCTGCTGAAAAAGGGCGGAGAGGATGATCTATTAATCGTTACAGAGGCCAGAAAGGCCGGAACGAGCAGGAATACAGGCTCTGATAAACAAACGTATTACAAGCTTTCGCTTGCCGGTGAGGATCTTGATTCTGTGAGAGCATTGGCAAAGGATCTGTTCAATGGGCGCTGTGTTGATGGAGATATAGCGCTATGTGAAGCCGCGCTCTCTGCTCCTTCGTTTCTTCGCCTTGCAGATATGGGAGTGCCGTTCCCTGTTAATCGCTATGGCGAATATATTGGCTATAAGACAGATCATGACCCCTATAGAAGAGCAACTAGCGCCGGCCCTTATACGTCAAAATTTATGACGGAGGCCTTGGAAAAGGAAGCAGAGCGAGAGGGTATTGAAATACTTGATGGCTATCAAGCGATCCGGATCCTTGTAAAGGATGGGAAGGTTAAGGGCCTTTTCCTTATAGAAAGAAAGAGTGCTAAGCCGCTTATACTCCTATCTAGAAATCTTGTATTGGCAACAGGTGGGCCTGCCGGAATCTATTCAATGTCTGTGTATCCAGAGAGCCAGTTCGGGGCAACTGGCATTGCGTTTGAAGCAGGATGTTCTGGCAAGAATCTGACAGAGTGGCAGTATGGACTTGCATCCCTAAAGCCAAGGTGGAATGTATCTGGGTCATATATGCAAGTGCTTCCTCGATTTGTGTCGATAGACAAGGATGGAAAGGAGTACGATTTTCTCTCTGAGTATATCTACACAAGGGCAGAGATGCTTTCTCTGATCTTCCTCAAGGGCTATCAATGGCCATTTGATGTCAGAAAGCTTGAAAAAGGCTCTTCTATCATCGATATACTCTGCTATCTTGAGATCGAAAAGGGACGGCGTGTCTTTCTTGATTATATGCATAACCCTGATCTTGAAGAGATTCCATGGAATGAGCTTTCAAAGGAAGCATCGGAGTATTTGAGAGCATCGGGCGCAACAGGTGCAACCCCGATTGAAAGACTCAAGGTGATGAATATGCCATCCTATGCGTTCTATCTTGATAAAGGCGTAGATCTTGAAAAGGAGTATCTGGAAATAGGGCTTTCTGCACAGCATAACAATGGCGGTCTTTCCATAGATTCGTGGTGGCAGTCGAATATTGAAGGGATATTTCCCGTAGGGGAGTGTGCTGCCTCCCACGGCGTATACCGACCGGGAGGATCAGCGCTCAATGCCGGGCAGTGCGGATCTAGGCGTGCGGCTACTTGGATTCTCCATCATCGCAGAGGCGGATGGACGCCGGATGCAGAGGGAATAGAGGAGGAGGTCTCAGAGATTATCGAGCTTCTGTCAAATGCGCTATCCGGAGAGAAGGATGCAGAGAAAATCTATTCTGAGGTAAAGGCTCTGATGAGCCTGAATGGCTCTGTCATCAGGAACATAGAGATGCTGAGATCTACCCTTATTGAAGTTGAAAAGCATCTTGAGTCATTCAGCCAGATCAAAGTTGAACGAACTTCTCAAATCTGGCTTTTGTTTCAGCTGAGAAATGCGCTGATAACGCAGAAAGTGTATCTTTCGAGCATGATTGACTATATAGAGCATGGCGGAAAGAGCCGAGGCTCGGCTATCTATTCAGATCCATCGGGGGAAGTGAGCATAAAGAATCTTGATGATAGATTCAGATACACACTCGAAGATGAAAGTATTCCTTCTGAGATACAGGAAGGAATATTGGATGGCGATACTGTAATCTTCTCAAGACGCATGCCTCGTCCGATTCCCGAAAGCGATGACTTTTTTGAGAATGTCTGGGCACGATACAGAGAAGATGGATCTGTATATTGATAGAAATCAAGTATGCAGTAAGGAAGTGGATATCAAAATCCAATCATGCCTTCTGTGGCTGTAGGCTAGGTAACGTCATTTCTATCGATTCATGGATATTGCAACGTTAGTAGAACCAGTTCCAACACTGTCTGAAT